>JBEVHX010000023.1:0-26239 GCA_040510995.1 Candidatus Nanopelagicales bacterium | reverse complement strand
GCGTGGGCAAGGTCTGGGCGACCCGGATCGCCGTCGGCTTCGCGCTGCTCGTCACCTCCGGGCTGTTCGCGTTGGCGCACGGTGCCCAGAACGCCCCGTTGTTCATCGACCGCTTCGCCTTCGGCCTGATGGCCGGCCTGGTCGTCGTACTCGTCGGAGGGCTGGAGGCCGGCATCGCGCTGCACATCCTCAACAACATCCTGGCCTTCGCCATCGCGATCCTGTTCGGCGACCTCCAGGGGGCGCTGACGGTCTCGGAGGTGTCCTGGTGGCAGCTGCCCGTCACCATCGTCCAGAACGGCGTCTACCTCGTCCTGGTGCTGCTCGTGGCCCGCTCGATGGGGCTGCGCAACACCACGACGCCGCCGGTGACTCGGACGGCCCCCCAACCGGTGGGCTAGCAGTGCACGTCACAGTGCCCCGATTGGTGGCAGCCGTGGCGTTTGTGTATTCTCAACCGTCGGTTCGCCCGCGCAGCCACCACTGCGTCAAGGCGGCCGACATCCCATGGGGTATGGGGTAATTGGCAGCCCGACTGGTTCTGGTCCAGTTAGTCTAGGTTCGAGTCCTAGTACCCCAGCGAGTACCACGATTTGGCTCTCTCATGACCCGAACGTTAGAGTCTCGTCGGCTCCCAGCAGTACCAACCAGGCCCCCGTTGTGTAGTGGCCTAGCACGCCGCCCTCTCAAGGCGGTAGCGCGGGTTCGAATCCCGTCGGGGGTACAGATCGGAAGGGGTCCTGACCAGCCGAAGCGCTGGGAAGGGCAGGTCACAGTGCGCTACCTGACGCCGCACTCGAAGTGGTCTATCCACTCGGAGTACCAGGACAACTTGTTCATGCTGGCGCTCTCCCGCGGCGGGCCGGCGCTGTGGATGAGCCCCGCGGACGCGGCCGCCATCAAGGCCGCTGACAACGATTGGGTCGAGGTCGTCAACAGCAACGGCGTCGTCGTCTGCCGCGCGGTGGTCAGCCACCGGATGCCTGAGGGTGTCGTCTACCTGCACCACGCGCAGGAGCGCACGATCGACGTCCCGAAGTCCGAGGCGACCGGGCGTCGCGGCGGGATCCACAACTCCGCGACCCGGCTCCTGGTGAAACCGACGCACCTGATCGGCGGCTACGCCCAGCTCTCGTATGCGTTCAACTACCTGGGCCCGACCGGCAACCAGCGGGACATGGTGGCCACCGTGCGGCGGCGGTCGCAGGAGGTGACGTACTGACATGAGAGTGATGGCGCAGGTCGGCATGGTGATGAACCTCGACAAGTGCATCGGCTGCCACACCTGCTCGGTCACCTGCAAGCAGGCTTGGACCAACCGCGCCGGCGTTGAATACGTCTGGTTCAACAACGTCGAGACCCGGCCGGGGCAGGGCTACCCGCGCCGCTACGACGACCAGGACACGTGGCGGGGCGGCTGGACTCTCGACCGCAAGGGTCGGCTGCGGCTCAAGGCCGGCGGCCGGGTGAAGAAGCTGCTCACCCTGTTCTCCAGCCCGGTCCAGCCGAAGCTCGCCGACTACTACGAACCGTGGACCTACGACTACGAGAACCTGGTCAACGCCCCGCTCGGGGACGACTTCCCGGTCGCGCGCCCGAAGTCCCTGATCACCGGCGAGGACACCAAGGTCACCTGGTCGGCGAACTGGGACGACAACCTCGGCGGTGCCACCGAGATGGGCCACCTCGACCCAGTCATCGAGAAGATCCGGCGCGAGTCCGAGGAACGGATCGCCTTCGAGTTCGAGCAGACATTCATGTTCTACCTGCCCCGCATCTGCGAGCACTGCCTCAACCCGTCGTGCATGGCCTCGTGCCCGTCCGGCGCGATCTACAAGCGGCTCGAGGACGGCATTGTGTTGGTCGACCAGGACCGCTGCCGCGGCTGGCGGCAGTGCGTCACCGGCTGCCCGTACAAGAAGATCTACTTCAACCACAAGACCGGTAAGGCCGAGAAGTGCACGCTGTGCTACCCGCGGCTCGAGGTCGGCCAGCCCACCGTCTGCTCCGAGACCTGCGTCGGTCGGCTGCGCTATCTCGGGCTGTTCCTCTACGACGCCGACGCGGTGACCGCCGCCGCAACCGTCGCCGACGAGAGGGACCTCTACGAAGCCCAGCTCGACCTGCTGCTGGACCCGACCGACCCGGCCGTGGTCGCGGCGGCGCGACGCGACGGCATCCAGGATGACTGGTTGGACGCGGCTCGTCGCTCACCGGTCTACGCGCTGGCGAAGACATACCGGGTCGCGCTGCCGCTGCACCCGGAGTACCGGACGATGCCGATGGTCTGGTACGTCCCGCCGTTGTCGCCGGTCGTCGACCTGCTGCGCGAGCAGGGCCATGACGCGGAGGACCGCGGCACCCTGTTCGGCGCCATCGACGCACTCCGGATCCCGGTCTCCTACCTGGCCGAGCTGTTCACCGCCGGTGATGCGGACGTCGTGGTCGGCGTCCTGCAGCGGCTGGCCGCGATGCGTGCATACCTGCGGGACATCACCCTCGGGCGCGATCCGGACGACGCCATCCCCGCGTCGGTGGGCATGGACCCGGAGCAGGTCTACGCGATGTACCGGCTGCTCGCACTCGCGAAGTACGACGAGCGTTATGTCATCCCGGTCGCCCACGCTGAGGACGCGCGTGCGCTCGACGCGACGGCTGACGAGGCGCGCTGCTCGCTGGACTACGACGAGGGTCCGGGCATGTATGCGAGCGGCGCGTTCGGCGAGGCTTCGGGCCGACCGGTGCCGGTCGCCGTCGAGACCTTCCACGCGCTCAAGCAGCGGCAAAGCTCGGAAGGCTTCGTCGAGCCAGGAGCGACCAGCGGCCGGGTGAACCTGTTGAACTGGGACGGCGTCGGCGTACCGCATGGCTTGTTCCCCGAGCACGGCCAGGGAGAGCCGACGTGACCCGCGGGCGCGAAGGCATACACACGCGTGCCGTCCACCGAGTCGCAGCCGCCTGCCTGCTCTACCCCGACGACTCCTTCGTCGCTGAGCGATCACTGCTTCGGGCCGCGGTGAGCGAGCTCCCCAGCGGGCAGCCGCGCACGTGGCTCGGTGAGTTCCTGGCGTATGCGGCCAGGACGCCGCTGTCGAGGCTGGCCACGCACTACGTGGACGTCTTTGACCTGTCGCGCAAGCAGACGCTGTACCTGTCGTACTGGACCGACGGCGACACCCGGCGCCGTGGCGAGGTGCTCGGCCGCTTCAAGCAGCGCTACCGGGCGAGCGGCTTCCTGGTCGACACCCACGGCGAGCTGACCGACTACCTGCCGCTGGTGCTCGAGTACGCCGCGCTGGCCGACCCGGCGGACGGGCTCGCTCTGCTGCAGGAGTACCGCGCGTCGGTCGAGCTGATCCGACTAGGGCTGGTCGACCTCGGCACGCCCTACGCGCGGGTGCTGGAGGCGGTGTGCGACACCCTGCCAGGACCATCCCCCGGCGACCGGGCCGCGGTGATGGCGATGGCAGCGGCCGGTCCGCCACGCGAGGAGGTCGGACTGGAGCCGTTCGACCCGCGGCTGCTGCCGCTGTCCGATCGCGTCGAGGTCTCGGGGAGGTGAGGTGAACGGATGGACGTCGTGCTGTGGGGCGTGCTCCCGTACCTGATGCTGGCCGTGCTCGTCGGAGGCACGATCTGGCGCTACCGCTACGACCAGTTCGGCTGGACGACCCGGTCATCGCAGCTCTACGAGTCCCGGCTGCTGCGGATCGGCAGCCCGCTGTTCCACTTCGGGCTCGTGTTCGTGGTCGTCGGCCACGTCGTCGGCCTGGTCATCCCCGAGTCGTGGACCGAGGCAGTGGGGGTCAGCGAGGATTTCTACCACGTGAACGCGCTCGTGGTCGGCGGTCTCGCGGGAGTGTGCACGCTGATCGGCGTGATCATCCTGATCTACCGCCGGCGAACGACCGGGCCGGTGTTCATGGCGACGACGAAGAACGACAAGACGATGTACGTCGTGCTGGTCGCGGCGATCGTGCTGGGGCTGTGGACCACGCTGAACTCCGTCGGCGCCGGAAGCGAGGCGCACAACTACCGTGAAACCGTCGCGCCCTGGTTCCGTTCGCTGTTCGTCCTGCAGCCGGACATCGACGCGATGGCGGCGGCGCCGACCAGCTTCCAGGTGCACACCCTCGTCGGCATGCTGTTGTTCGCGATCTGGCCGTTCACCCGGCTGGTGCACGCCTTCACGGCACCACTGCACTACTTGTTCCGCCCCTACATCGTCTATCGGAGCCGGGACGCGCGCACCGGCGTTGCGACTCGCCGGGTTCGTGACGCTTGGCAGCCGGTGGGCACGCCGGACCGGGACCGGACGAAGCGTTGACGACGACTGCCGAAACCGGCGCGCTGACCGCAGGGGCCACGCGCAACCTCGCGCTGGCGACGTGGTCGTTCGCCATCAGTTTCTGGGCGTGGAACCTGATCGCACCCCTAGGCGTGCGATACAGCGAGGACCTCGGGCTCACGTCGAGCCAGAAGTCGCTGCTGGTGGCGATCCCCGTGCTGGTGGGTTCCCTCGGTCGAATCCCGGCCGGGATCCTTGCCGATCGCTTCGGCGGCCGGGTCATGTTCTCCGCGCTGCTGTTCGCCTCGGTCGTGCCAGTGCTGCTCGTCGCAGTCGCGGGCAACGCCGACTCCTTCCCGTTGCTGCTCGCCTTCGGCTTCCTGCTGGGTATCGCAGGCACCACATTCGCGGTCGGCATCCCTTTCGTGAGCGCGTGGTACGGCCCCACCCGGAAGGGCTTCGCCACGGGAGTGTTCGGCGCAGGGATGGGCGGAACGGCGCTGTCGTCGTTCTTCACCCCGCGGTTCGTGAACTGGTTCGGGTACACGGCCACGCACTTGCTGATCGCGGTGGCACTGGTGGCCACCGGCCTCGTCGTCCTCGCGGTGATGCGGGACTCGCCCCGGTGGCGGCCCAACACCGATCCCGCCGTCCCCAAGCTGGTCGCGGCCCTGAGGCTCCCGGTGACCTGGCAGCTTTCCTTCCTCTACGCGGTGACCTTCGGCGGCTTTGTCGCCTTCACGACCTACTTGCCCACCTACCTGAGTGACATCTACGAATTCAGCCTGACCGAGGCCGGCACGCGGACGGCCGGCTTCGCGCTCGCCGCGGTCATCGCCCGCCCCATCGGTGGGACGTTGTCTGACCGGTTCCATCCAAAGCCGGTCGTGCTCACGTCCTTGGCAGGAGAGGCTGTGCTTGCGCTGGTCATCGCGACGCAGCCGGAGCCCGAGCTGCCGGCTGGGGCGTCGTTCGTAGCGATGGCCTTTCTGGTCGGGATCGGTACCGGCGGTGTCTTTGCGTGGGTGGCGAAACGAGCGCCGGCGGAGCGAATCGGCACGGTGTCGGGGGTCGTCGGGGCGGCCGGCGGGCTGGGCGGCTTCTTCCCACCGCTGGTGATGGGGGCCACCTACGACGAGGCCGGGAACGACTACACCGTCGGGCTGGTGCTGCTGTGCGTCACCGCGTTGGCGGCGTTCGCATACACCGCCTTTGCGCTAGGACGCGAGAAGCGCGGCTGAGCCGCGCGAGAGCCGGGTCGTCAGTCGGCGATGTCGACCGAGCGCGCGCTGTGCGCGCCCACCTCGACGGCGATCGCGTCGAGCACCTCCGCCGGAATCCGCGAGTCGACGGTGAGCGCCATCAGGGCATGCCCGCCCTTCTCGTCACGTGATACCTGCATACCTGCGATGTTGATGCCGGCCTCGCCGAGCAGCCGGCCGACGATGCCGACGATGCCCGGCCGGTCGTGATAGCGGAAGAAGGCCATATGCTCGGTCGGGAGCAGGTCAACGTCGAAGCCGTCGACCTCTACCAGCTTCTCGGTGCGGCGCGGGCCGATCAGCGTGCCGGAGACGGAGACCACCTCGCCGCTGGCCATCAAGCCGCGGACGGTCAGCAGGTTGCGGTGGTCGGGGCTCTCGTCGCTGGAGGTGAGAGCGACCTCGACACCACGCTCCTTGGCGAGCAGCGGCGCGTTGACGTAGGACACGGACTCCTCGACGACGTCGGAGAAGATGCCCTTGAGCGCGGCCAGTTCGATCACCTTGACGTCGTATGCGGCGATCTCGCCGCGCACCTCGACGTCGAGTCGGGTGGCGACACCGCCGGCGAGGGCGGTGAACACGCGGCCCAGCTTCTCCGCGAGTGGCAGGGCCGGCTTGACCTCCTCGGCGATGACCCCGCCCTGCACGTTCACCGCGTCTGGCACGAGCTCACCGGCGAGGGCGAGCCGCACCGACCGGGCAACGGACAGGCCGGCCTTCTCCTGTGCCTCGTTGGTCGACGCACCGAGGTGCGGAGTGACGACGACCTGCTCGAGCGCAAACAGCGGCGAGTCGGTGCACAGCTCCTGGGCGAACACATCGATGCCGGCGCCGGCGACGCGGCCGTCGGCGATCGCCGCGACGAGCGCGTCCTCGTCGACGATGCCACCCCTGGCTGCGTTGATGATGCGGACCGTCGGCTTGACCTTGTGCAGTGCCTCGTCGCCGATCAGCGCGACAGTCTCCGCCGTCTTCGGCAGGTGCACGGTGATGAAGTCGGACTCAGCCAACAGCTCGTCAAGCCCGACCATGCGGATGTTCATCTGCGCTGCCCGCGACGCTTGCACGTACGGGTCGTAGGCGATGAGCCGGACGCCGAACGCGGACAGCCGCTGCGCGACCAGCTGCCCGATGCGACCGAGGCCGACCACGCCCACCGTCTTGTCGGTCAGTTCGACGCCGGAGTACCTCGAGCGCTGCCACTCGCCGTTCTTCAGTGCCGCATTGGCCGGGGCGATGTTGCGCGCGCTGGCCAGCAGCAACCCGACGGCGAGCTCGGCCGCGCTCACGATGTTCGACGTTGGCGCGTTGACGACCATGACGCCGGCCTGGGTGGCCGCGGGGACGTCGATGTTGTCGAGCCCGACACCGGCCCGGGCGATGACCTTGAGCCGCTTGGCGGCCGCGATGGCCTCGACATCAACCCGCGTCGCGCTGCGGACCAGGATCGCGTCCACGTCGGCGATCGCCGGCAGCAGCTGCGAGCGATCTGCGCCGTCGATGTGCCGGATCTCGAAGTCGGGGCCGAGCGCGTCGACGGTGGCCGGACTGAGCTCCTCGGCGATGAGGACGACGGGCTTGGTCACGGGAGTCCCTTGACGGCAGAACAGATGACCGACGGCGCGTCGGACGGGGGGAGTCTACGGAACACCGTGACATCGTTCACGATCGGTCCCGCGGCGACCACGCCTGCGGCGGACGCCGACAGGGCGGCTGGATGTCGACGCGACGGCTGTCCGCCGGCTTGGCGAACGCACCCCGGGTACCGACCGGACGGTCAGCGGGCGGCGGTGCCCTCGCTGTAGTCGGCATCATCGGTCTTGATCCAGGCCATCAGCGTGCGCAGCTCGCGGCCGGTCTGCTCGATCGGGTGCTCTTCGCCGGCCTTGCGCTTCGCAGCGAAGTCGGGGCCTCCGGCGTCCTGGTCGGCGATGAAGCGCGCGGCCCATGAGCCGTCCTGCACCTCGGCGAGCACCTGGCGCATGTTGGCCTTGACGTGGTCGTCGATGATCCGCGGGCCGCTTGTGTAGTCGCCGTACTCGGCCGTGTCTGACACCGACCAGCGCTGCTTGGCGATGCCGCCCTCGTACATGAGGTCGACGATCAGCTTGAGCTCGTGCAGGCACTCGAAGTAGGCGACTTCCGGCTGGTACCCGGCCTCGACGAGGGTCTCGAAGCCGGCCATGATCAGCGCCGAGGCGCCCCCGCACAGCACCGCCTGCTCCCCGAACAAGTCGGTCTCGGTCTCCTCGGTGAACGTGGTCTTGATCCCACCCGCTCGCAGGCCGCCGATGGCCTTCGCATACGACTGCGCAAGTTCCCAGGCCTTGCCGGTGGCGTTCTGCTCGACGGCGACCAGCACGGGGACACCGCGCCCAGCGACATACTCGCGCCGGACCAGATGGCCGGGTCCCTTGGGCGCGACCATGGCGACGTCGACGCCGGTCGGCGGCTTGATGTAGCCGTAGCGGATGTTGAAGCCGTGCCCGAAGAACAGGGCGTCACCCTCAACCAGGTTGGGCTCGATCGCCTCGGCGTACAGCGCCCGCTGCTTGGGGTCGGGCGCGAGGACGACGATCAGGTCGGCCTCCTCGACTGCGGTCGCCGGGTCGACGACCCGAAGCCCCTCCGCCTCGGCCTTTGCCCGGCTCTTGGACCCCTCGGGCAGCCCGACTCGGACGTCGACGCCGGAGTCACGCAGGGACAGCGCGTGGGCGTGCCCTTGGCTGCCGTATCCGAGGACGGCCACGTGCCGGCCCTGGACGATCGAAAGGTCGGCGTCGTCGTCGTAGATCATCTCTGCCACGGTGTTACCGCTCCTCGGGGTTGGTGGTCGCTGCGGTGCCTAGGCGGGCCGGTCAACACGTTCGACCGGTCGCAGACTGCGGTCGGTGATCGAGCGCGCGCCGCGACCGACGGCGACCATGCCGGACTGCACGAGCTCCTTGATCCCGTACGGCTCGAGCAGCCGCAGCAGGGCGGCCAGCTTGTCGACGTCGCCGGTCGCTTCGATCGTCAGCGCATCCGGCACGACGTCGATGACATGCGCCCGGAAGAGCTTGACCGCCTCGAGGACCTGTGAGCGGTTGGTCGCATCGCATCTCACCTTGACCAGAATCAGTTCTCGCTGAACGGAGGTGGGCGGCTCGAGCTCGACGATCTTGAGCACCTCCACGAGCTTGTTCAGCTGCTTGGTGACCTGCTCGAGCGGGGCCTCCGCGACGTTGACGACGATCGTCATCCGTGAGATGCCGACGTGCTCCGTCGGGCCGACGGCGAGGCTCTCGATGTTGAACCCGCGGCGCGCGAACAGCCCGGAGATCCGGGCCAGGACACCGGGCTGGTCCTCGACCAGCACGGACAATGTATGTCTACTCATTTGGGCTCATCCTGTACTCATGGTCGTGATGTCCTCGCTCCGCTTCGCTGCGGCTGCGTCGCTCACTCCTCGCGGTCCCATTCTGGAGCCAGACCGCGCGCGATCTGGATGTCGTCGTTGCTCGTCCCGGCCGGCACCATCGGCCACACCATCGCGTCCTGGTGCACAACGAAGTCCACGACAACGGGAGCGTCGTCGACCGACATCGCCTTCTCGATCGTCGCGTCCACCTGGTCGGCGCTCTCGCAGCGGAAACCGACGCAGCCGTATGCCTCCGCCAGCTTGACGAAGTCCGGAATGCGGCGCGACGTGCCGCCCGTATGCAGGTCGGTGTTGGAGTACCTCTCGTTGTAGAACAGCGTCTGCCACTGCCGGACCATGCCAAGGCTGCTGTTGTTGATGACAGCAACCTTGATGTTGATGCCGTTGAGGGAGCAGGTCGCGAGCTCCTGGTTGGTCATCTGGAAGCAGCCGTCGCCGTCGATCGCCCAGACGGTCGCTTCGGGCCGCCCGACCTTGGCGCCCATTGCGGCCGGCACGGAGTAGCCCATGGTGCCCAGCCCGCCGGAGTTGAGCCAGGTGTTCGGCCGCTCGTACTGGATGAACTGGGCGGCCCACATCTGGTGCTGGCCGACGCCGGCCACGTACAACGCGTCTGGGCCGGCGATCTTTCCCAAGCGCTCGATCGCGTACTGCGGCGCCAGCTCCCCCGCCTCCGGCGCGGCGTAGCCCAGCGGGTAGGTCTGCCGCCAGCCGTCAACCTGTCGCCACCAGCCGGTGTAATCGCCCATGCGGCCGGCCTCGTGCTCCGCCCGGACCGCGACCACCAGGTCGGCGATCACGTCACGGCAGTCCCCGACGATCGGCACATCGGCCGTTCGGTTCTTCGAGATCTCGGCCGGGTCGATATCGGCGTGCACCACCGTGGCTTCCGGTGCGAAGGTCGACAGCTTGCCGGTCACCCGGTCGTCGAAGCGGGCCCCGAGCGCGACGATCAGATCGCTTTTCTGCAGGGCGGTGACAGCAGCAACGGTCCCGTGCATGCCGGGCATCCCGAGGTGCTGGTGATGGCTGTCCGGGAAGGCGCCGCGCGCCATGAGCGTGGTGATGACCGGGACGCCGGTGAGCTCGGCGAGCACCCGCAGCTCGGCTGACGCCCCGGCCCGGATCACGCCGCCGCCGACGTAGAGCACCGGCCGCTTCGCCTCGAGGATCAGCCGGGCGGCCTCGCGCACCTGCTTACTGTGTGGCCGGCTGACCGGCCGATAGCCGGGCAGGTCGATCGTGTCTGGCCAGGAGAACGTGGTCGGCGCCTGGAGTGCGTCCTTCGCCACGTCGACCAGGACAGGACCGGGACGACCGGTGCCTGCAATGTGGAAGGCCTCCGCGATCGTGCGCGGGATCTCATCGGCGTTGGTCACGAGGTAGTTGTGCTTGGTGATCGGCATCGTAATGCCGCGGATGTCCGCCTCCTGGAAGGCGTCGGTGCCGATCGACCCGCTCGGCACCTGTCCGGTGATGGCCACGATCGGCACCGAGTCCATGTATGCGTCTGCGATCGGCGTCACCAGGTTCGTGGCACCAGGACCGGATGTCGCCATGCAGACGCCCACCCGGCCGGTTGCGGCGGCATACCCCTCGGCGGCGTGGCCCGCGCCCTGCTCGTGACGTACCAGGATGTGCTTGACCTTCGCCGAGTCGAACAGCGGGTCGTAGGCGGGCAGGATCGCGCCGCCCGGGATCCCGAACACGACGTCGACGCCGGCGGCCTCCAAGGACTTCACCAGGCTCTGGGCTCCGGTGATCTGTTCACTCATCGTGATCTCTCTCGGTCTGGTCGGCTCAAGCCTTGCTCGGGTGCATAAGAAAACCCCTCGGCCTGTCGGCGGACGAGGGGTGCGCGCGAGGGGCTCCGGCGGGTGCCGGTCAGCCTTCGCGCGCTCTGCATACGAGAACTCTGGTTGTCACGACGTGCAGCGTGTCCCAGACGGCGCTCGGGCGTCAATACCTCGAGACGGCCGTCTCGGTATGTGAGCGGCGGCCGCTGGCGGTGAACCGGTGCCCAGAGGCCCACGAATGTTGACGTTCGGTGCCTCCCAACCCGCCGGCCATCAACACCGGCTGGGCTCAGCCGCAGACTGCGCCCTGGGCAGCCGAGCCGACCAGCCGGGAGTACTTGGCGAGCACCCCCCGGGTGTATCGCGGCGGCAGCGGCACCCAGTCGGCCCCACGTTTGGCAAGCTCGTTGTCGTCGACGAGCAAGTCCAACGTCCGGGCCTGCACGTCGACCCGGATGCGGTCCCCGTCGCGCACCAGGGCGATCGCCCCGCAGTCGGCCGCCTCCGGTGCAACGTGGCCGATGCACAGCCCGGTGGTCCCGCCGGAGAAGCGCCCGTCGGTGATGAGCAGGACGTCTTTGCCCAGGCCCGCGCCCTTGATGGCCCCGGTGATCGCCAACATCTCGCGCATCCCGGGCCCACCCTTCGGGCCCTCGTACCGAATCACGACGACGTCGCCGGCCGTGATCTGGTCTGCTTCGAGCGCGTCCATCGCGGCCCGTTCGCGTTCGAAGACCCGTGCCGTGCCTTCGAAGACGTTTGCGTCGAATCCGGCGGTTTTCACGACGGCGCCGTCCGGCGCGAGGGTTCCGCGCAGAATCGTGAGGCCGCCGGTTGGGTGGATCGGCTCAGACATCGCGCGGATGATCGCGCCGTCGGGGTCGGGCGGGGCGATGGCGGCGAGGTTCTCGGCCATGGTGCGGCCGGTCACGGTGAGCGCGTCGCCGTGCATCAAGCCCGCATCGAGCAACGCCTTCATCACGACCGGCACGCCGCCGATCCGGTCGACATCCGTCATGACGAAGCGCCCGAATGGTTTGACGTCGGCCAGGTGCGGCACCCGGTCGCCAATGGGGTTGAAGTCGTCGAGGGTCAGGTCGACGTCGGCCTCTCGAGCGATGGCCAACAGGTGGAGCACGGCGTTGGTCGAACCACCGAGCGCCATCACGACGGCGATCGCATTCTCGAACGCCTGCCTGGTCAGGACCTGCCGGGCAGTGATGCCGTGCTCGAGCATGTGCACGACGGCCTCGCCGGACTTGCGCGCATACCCATCGCGGCGACGGTCGACAGCGGGTGGCGCCGCCGAGCCGGGCAGCGACATGCCAAGCGCCTCAGCCGCGCTGGCCATCGTGTTGGCGGTGTACATGCCGGCGCAGGCGCCTTCACCGGGGCAGATGGCGCGCTCGATCTCGTCGACCTGCTCGCGGGTGATCAACCCTCGCGCGCAGGCGCCCACCGCCTCGAACGCATCGATGATCGTGACCTCTCGGTCGCCGACCCGGCCGGGCAGCGTCGAACCGGCATACAAGAACACCGCGGCGACATCGAGACGGGCCGCGGCCATCAGCATCCCCGGCAACGACTTGTCGCAGCCGGCGAGCAGCACCGCGCCGTCGAGACGCTCGGCCTGCATCACGGTCTCTACCGAGTCGGCGATCACCTCGCGGGAGACGAGTGAGAAGTGCATCCCCTCGTGGCCCATGGAGATGCCGTCGGAGATCGAGATCGTGCCGAACTCCAACGGATAGCCGCCAGCGGCGTGCACGCCGTCCTTGCTCGCTTTCGCAAGGCGATCGAGCGACAGGTTGCACGGTGTGATCTCGTTCCACGAGCTCGCGACGCCGATCTGGGGCTTGGCCCAGTCGTCGTCGCCCATGCCGACCGCCCGCAGCATGCCGCGCGCGGCTGCCCGCTCGAGGCCGTCGGTGACCTCGCGGCTGCGCGGCTTGAGATCCGGTGCTCGGCCAGGCGACTCGGTGCTCATGCGCCGAGGGTAGATGGCCGCGAGATCACGTTCTCGAGCGGATCGCCGTCCGCCCAGCGCGCAAGCTGCGCACTCACGAGCCGGTATGCGCGCGGGAGAAAGGCGGTCGTGTTGCCGCCGACGTGCGGTGAGATGAGTACGCCTGATGCGCGCCAGAGCTCGTGCCCGGCTGGCAACGGCTCCGGGTCGGTGACGTCGAGCGCGGCCAGGAGCCGTCCGGTTCTGACCTCCGCGAGCAGGGCGTCGGTGACCACCACCGGACCGCGTGCGGCGTTGACCAGCAACGCGCCGTCGTGCATCCGGGCCAGGAACGCTTCGTCGACCATGCCTCGGGTCTCGTCAGTGAGCGGACAGACGAGAACCACGACATCGGCCAGCGGGAGCAAATCCCCCAGCCGTTCGAACGGTTCGACGCCCTCGCGAGCGTGCCGCGCGACTCGAATGACCTCGACCTCGAAGCCGGCGAACCGACGCTCGACAGCCCGCCCCACTGAGCCGTAGCCGATGATCAGCACCCGTTTGTCGGCCAGTGCCTCGAACCGGCCGGACAGCCACTCCCCTCGCGCCTGCGCCCGGACAAAGTCCGGGATCCGACGCAGCGCCGCGATCGTGAGGCCGACGACAAGCTCCGCAGTTGACGCGTCATGCACGCCGCGGGCGTTGCACAGCATCACGCCGTCAGGCAGGTACGGCCAGACATTGTCCACGCCTGCGGTCAGCGTCTGCACGACCTGGAGCTTCGGCATCCGCGACATGACCGCGAGCACCTGATCGCCGGACATGTACTGCGGTACGTAGAACTCGACCGAGCCCAGGTCCGGTAGATCTGTCCCGCCGTCGTAGACGATCACATTGGTCTCGTCGGCGACGTGGACCACGTCACGCCAGTCCGGGAACGGGAGGCAGATGACGCGCACGACGCGGAACTGTAGTCAGCGTCGCAACGACCAGGCGATAGCGTCCTCGCGCCGGCTGAGGTCGAGCTTGCCGAGGATGTGCCGAACGTGCGTCTCGACGGTGCGTTCGGACAGGACGAGCCGGTCCGCGATCTGCCGATTCGTCAGGCCCTCCGTCACGAGGTGCAGAACCTCCTCCTCGCGCGCGGTGAGCGGTCCGGCGGTTTCGGCGCCCAATGCCTGAGCGATCCGCTCGAGGTCGCGGGCCAGCGTGGGCAGCTCGACGGCAGCCAGCTCGAGCCGGGCGACCACGACCTGATCGCGAGCCTCCTTGCGCGCGTCGGGAGTTCCGACAGCGAGCAGCCCGCGGACGAGGGCGACCCGCGCCAATGCGCCGGGCACGATCGCGCCCATTCGGGCGTTCACGACGAGAGCTCGACGATAGTGCTCGACCGCCGAGTCGGGACGGCCCAGTGCCTCGTCCGCCTCCCCGAGGCTGTATGCGATCGCACCGAACACGGCGATGGTGGTGGAGCCCAGGCCCCCGTCCGCTGGAGTGCTGCGGGCCAGCGCCGCCCGCGCCCGCCCGAGCGAGTCGAGATCGCCGATCATCGCCGCCACCCGGACGGCGATCATCAGGGCGCCCACAACACGCTGGTCGTGCAGTGTGACGTCGTACGTGGTGGCCAAGGCGGCCAAGGCGGCCTTCGCCTCAACCGGACGCCCGGTCGCGGCGAAAAAGTAGGCCTGGTCGGCGACAACGCCGGGGATGTCCGCTGGAGCGGCGAGCAGGGCTCGTTCCAGCTCCGGTGTCGGCACGACCGGCTCGCCGGTCACCATCCGATCGACGAGCTCGAAGGCGACGCCGAGGCCGGCCGCCGTACCGTCCCCAAGCTGACGACCGAGGACGTCGGCCGCGGCTGACAGGGCGTGGGCCTCGTCGGTCCGGCCAGCGGTGGCGGCGAAGGCCGCTCTCGCTCGGCAGGTGTGCCAGCGCACGAGCGGAAGCCGGCAGTCGTCCGCGAGTGCGGCGAGATCGTCCACGACCGCTGCCGCGCCTCGACCCAGGGCAAGCAAGGCCTCGATGCGCCACAGCAGCGGCCACATCATCGCGAGCGGGTCGCCGAGGGCACGCGCGGCGGTCTCGGCTTCGTCGGACAACGCCAGCCGGACGCTGAGTTCATCAGGGGGCCGAGGCACCGCGACGAGCAGGCGACAGGCTTCGAGGATCGCGGACGGGTCGTGCGCGGCTCGCGCCGCATCCAGCGCCTGTTCGCCGAGCTCCGTTGCCTCGCGGGGAGGCAGCCCCATAAAGCGGTTGACTGCATCGCTGGCCATCAACCGGGCCCGGCTTGCGGCGCTGAGCCCGTCCAGCGTAAGGACGCGCGCGATCATCTCAGTCAGCGCAGCACGCACGTCCGCGTCATCGACTCCGGAGATGACGGTCGCCGCACGGGCCGCCGTCTCCGGATCGGCAGCATCGACCGCGGCACGGACTGCATCGGCAGCCGCGCGGACGCTGCCGGGCAGGTCCCCCGACCGGAAGAGCGCCAATGTGAGGTCCGCGGCCCCGCTCGCGACCTCGCGGCGGGACGCGCCGCGATGCACGAGTGAGCTCTGCGCGAGTTGACGCAGGTCGGCCTCGTCCCACCAGGCTCCGGCCTGCCTCGCCTCGTCCGCTGCTCGCCTGGCATAGGGAGCCGCCGATCCAATGAGGCGATCATCTCCACTCTCCGTCATATGTCGTGCGACGGAAGCCGCCGATGCGGCATCGGCACGAAGGGTCCCCGTCAGGACCTCGGCATATCTGGCGTGCAGCGCCTGCCTGGTCATGCCCTTGACGGAGGCAACGACCGAGTCTCTGAGCAGATCATGCTGCCAGTCGACTGGATCAGCCGACGAGAGGAGCCCACAGCCGACTGCCCTGTCCAGCGCGGACCGCACATCCACGGGTGTGACCGAACAGACCTCGGCCAACAGGTCCGCGTCCGGCGTCATCAGTGACAAGGCCGCGGCTTCGACGATCGCGCGGTCGCCTGGCTGCAGCGTGGCGAGCATCGGCTGCGCGAGTGAATCCGTCCGCAGCGTCCGGGTCGCGAACGGCTCGACTGGTTCCGCGTGGTCGTCCGCCGCCCGCTCAGCCAGCCACCGGAGGTACAGCGGGTTGCCAGCAGCAGCAGCGCGGATCGATCGCACAATGGCATCCGACAGTCCTGACCGATGGTCGTGTACCAAGGCCTCTGCGTCCGCATCGCGCAGCGGTCGCAGGGTCAGGCGCTCGCATCCGGGCTCGTCTCGCACCAGCGCCAGCCGGTCGGTCGCTGGGCCACCGTCCGGTCGGTACGTAGCCACGAGCAGGAGCCCGGAATCGGTCACGTCCGGGACAATCAGCCGGAGCAGGTCGCAGCTCGCGGCGTCGGCCCAGTGCAGGTCCTCGAGCACGACCAGCATGGGTTCGCGGCCCGCCCGTGCAAGCACGTCGTCGGCGATCTGAGCGAGTCGGCGCAGGGCCGGTTGAGGCCCCTGGCGCTCGTCCGCGTCGGATGCGACCGCCGCCGCGATATCGAAGCCGCGCAGGGCGCGCTGCCACGGCCACAGGGGCGGAGCACCTCCGCCGGCGAGGCAGACGCCCGTCCCAACCGAAACCTGCGTCGCTCCCAGCACGAGCTGCCGGACCAGGCGTGACTTACCGATGCCCGGGCGACCCTCCACGAGCACGACCCGCCCGCCGCCCTCCGTCGCGTCGGCGAGCAGCCCGGTCAACCAGCCGAGCTCGGCGTCGCGCCCGATGACCGCGTCCATCAACGATCAGTCAACCAAAGCGAGATCAGTGGCCACGTCAGTAGTTCCACTGACGCCCCGCAGGCGTCGTCGGTCGCACAGTCGGTCGAAGCGCCAGAAGCCTCTGGCCAACGACGAAGGGACTGAGATGTACGCCAGAATTCTCCTCGCCAGCGATCCGGCAGCCGCACCGGACCAAGCCGCACTGTCCGCCGAACCCGGGTACGCCGGGCACGCGTACGCGATGCAACCCGACGGACCGGGGTGCGCGCTGATCACGTTCTTCGACACCGAGGACCAGGCCAGCTCACGCAACGCCGCGCCATCGGCCGGTTCGGGATCCGCTGCGGGCTTCGATGAGGTCTACGAGGTCTCCTGGATGGAGCCGGGGAGTGCGCAGAACGAGTCGCCAGCGACGATCCAGCTCGTCTTCTTCGACGGTCCACGCGACCCGGCCCAGCTGGCCGCGGATTCAAGACTGAGCGAAGCGATCAAGCCCGCCATGACCGACGTCGTCGGCCTGGTCGCGCACTACGCGCTCAACCGCCGGGACGGCGGCTGGGTCGCCATGACGCTCGCGACGTCCTTCGATGCCCTTCTTCGGGCCGCCGAGACTGCGACCTCGGTCTCGGTGGAGCCGGCCACGACCCACCCGACCCGGCCGGACCGGGTCCTCGACTACGCCCTGTCGTTGTCCCACCTCCCGCTGCCTGCGACCTCGAGCAGGACGGCCTGATATGGAGGCGACACTGACCGGCTCCTGGTCCTTCGAACCCGAGTCCGCGATCGCGAGCTTCTGCGTGCGCGAGTTCGGACTCGTGCCCGTGCACGGCCACATCCCGGTTGTCTCCGCAACCGCGCGGATCGACGACGGCGACGTCGTGCAGGCGTCGGCCACACTTGACGCAGCAGGCGTCGTGACCGGCAACGCCAAGCGCGACCGCGACCTGCGCAAACCGCGATTCCTTTCCAGCAACGAACACCCGGGGATCACGTGGCGGGCGCGTGAGGCGCGGCAGCTGTCGGATGGCACGTATGCGGTTGACGCCACCCTCGAGGTTCGCGGCATCACGACCCCGTTGGCGACCACCGTCAGCGTTGTTCCGCGCGACGACGGAACGATCGCGGCGACGCTCACGGCTGTCCTCGACCGCCTCGCGGTTGGGATCAGAGCCCCGCGGGTGCTGGTCGCTCGGCAGGTCGAGATCACTGTCCACGTGGTGATGACCCGGACCGTGATCTCGGAGCTGGCGGCGGCGCCCGGATCAGCGGCACTGGGTGGCGCGTCGTAGGTTCGTCGCATGCAGCAACGCACGCTGGGCCATGACCTCACCGTCGGTGCCATCGGACTCGGGTGCATGGGGATGACGGACGCATACGACCCCGGCGACCGGGACGAACAGCGCTGCATCCAGGTGCTGCGACGAGCGCCGGAGATCGGAGTCACGCTCATCGACACCGCGGATGTGTACGGCCCGTTCACGAACGAGGAGCTGGTCGGCCGCGCTCTCGACGGCATCCGCGACCAGACGGTGCTCGCGACCAAGGTCGGCATCACGCCGGGCACCGATGGTCCGAACCAGCGCGACGGGCGGCCGGAGCACATCCGCCGGTCGATCGATGAGTCCCTGCAGCGGCTTCGAACCGACCACGTCGACCTGTACCAGCTGCATCGCGTCGATCCCGACGTCCCGCTCGAGGACAGTTGGGCCGCCATGGCCGAAGTCGTCGCGCAGGGCAAGGCCCGTGCGATCGGCCTGAGCGAGGTCAACGTCGCCCAGATCGAGACGGCGCATGCCATCCATCCTGTGTCGACGGTCCAGTCCGAGCTGTCACTGTGGACCCGGGATGCGCTGGCCGAGGTGCTGCCATGGTGCGGCGAGCATCACGTCGGGTTCCTCGCCTTCGCTCCGCTGGGTCGCGGCTTCCTCACCGGCGCCCGTCGGGCGGCGACATTCGACCCCACCGATTTCCGCGCCCGCAACCCGCGCTTCCAGCCTGACGCGATGGCCGCCAACCGCGTGATCGTGGAACGCGTCGAAGCAGTCGCACGTCGTCACGAGGTGACCGCTGCGCAGATCGCCCTCGCATGGGTGCTGAGTCGAGCCGACAGCGTGGTGCCGATCCCAGGCACCACCCGGCCTGAGCGCCTCGAGGAGAACGCAGCCGCGGCCGAGATCACACTGGACCTCACCGACCTTGCCGACCTGGACGACCTGCCGGCGGCGACAGGTTCTCGCTACTGATGCGTCGACGGGTCTGGGCAGCAACCTGCGTGACGGCGGCCGTCATCGGCGGCACGCTGTTGGCCTGCACTGACACCGAGGGCGGGGCGGTCGACGTCCCGAGCCCGAGCATCACGTCACCGTCGCCGACCCCGACGCCAACCCCCACTCCGACGCCGACCCCGACCCAGCGGGTGGTCCCGCAGTCGGTCACCGTGGCAGGCACCGTCGTCGGCGAGCTCGAGGTCCCATGGGGCCTCACGTTCCTCCCCGACGGAACCGCCTTGGTGGCCGAACGTGACTCCGGCACCGTCGTCGCTGTCCGCCCCGACGGTGGCACGTCGGTCGCCGGCGTGGTCCCCGGGGTTCAGGCGTCCGGGGAAGGCGGCTTGCTCGGGCTCGCGACGTCGCCGAGTTTCGGCACGGACCGGTTCTTGTATGCGTACTTCACCGGCGGATCCGACAACCGGGTCGTCCGGATGACCTTCGACGGCAACGGATTCGGCGAGCCCGAGCCAATCCTGACCGGCATCCCGAAGGGCGGCATCCACAACGGCGGCCGGATGGCCTTCGGTCCCGACGGCATGCTCTACATCGGCACGGGCGAGGCGGGTGACCGCCCGCTGTCGCAGGATCTCGATTCCCTCGGCGGCAAGATCCTGCGGGTCACGCCGGACGGCGGCGTGCCGCCCGACAACCCGATCGCCGGGTCGCTGATCTGGTCGTACGGGCACCGCAACGTGCAGGGTCTGGCGTTCGACAGCCAGGGCCGGCTGTGGGCGAGTGAGTTTGGACAGAACACCTTCGACGAGCTCAACCTCGTGCAACGCGGGGGCAACCACGGGTGGCCGCTGGTCGAAGGCCCGAGCACCGACCCGCGCTTCGTCGCCCCGGCCGAGAGCTGGCCGACCAGCGAGGCGTCGCCGAGCGGAATTGCGATCGTCGACGACGTGGTCTACATGGCGGCGCTACGGGGCCAACGACTGTGGCAGATCCCGATCGAGGGGAACGGGGTCGGCCCGGCCCGAGCGTTCTTCACCGGTGAGCTCGGTCGGCTGCGGACGGTTGAGCCCGCCCCGGATGGGTCGCTCTGGCTGGCGACAAGCAATCGCGACGGTCGAGGCGACCCACGCGAGGGCGACGACGTGGTCCTGCGCTTGACGCTCGCCTGACGCCGCAATGCAATTCGCCGCCCGGAGCGGTCCAGGTGGACCCACTCCGGGCGGCGGTCGCGTGTCGCGCGGGAGCTACACCCTGGCGCCGCGACGGCCAGCCAGCGTCCCGATCAGGCCGATCAACAGCAGAACCACTCCGATGATGACCAGGACCTGACCTGCCCCCGCGAATCCGATGATCGCCAACACGATTCCTGCGACAAGCAGCAGCAACCACAACGGCATGACAGAACACTCCTCCGGTCGCCACAGACCTCGTTGTCTGCGGAACTTTTCGGGTTGTCTCCCGATGCCGCCCCGCCTAAACCAGGCGCTGCTCCGCATACGCCTGCATTCCGTCGCGGAGGAACTGGGACAGTCCCGAAGCGACTGCCTCGTAGCGGGCCCGGAACTCGGGATGCTCGGCGTACATGTCGCCGAGCCCCGCGTAGCTGGCCGCGTCCGGCGACCAGAATCGACGCACGACGGCAATGTGCTCGTCCAGGACGTCGAGGACGCGGGCGTCGTCGGCCGGCACGCCGTCGCGCATCCGTTCTGCGATGCGTTGCTCGACATCGGCGAACCCTTCGACCACGGCCGCGGCGTCGGAGCGCGCCATCCCGGCCACCTGCCGCTTGCTCACGTCAACCGCATCCTGGCCGTACCGGTCTGCGATCTCGGCCTCGTAGCGTCGCTGCCTGTCCGGGTCATAGCCGGGCAGCCCGACGAACAGGTCTTCGGCACTCATGTCATCTCGTCCCTCCAACGCGGCGATCGTCTTGTCGAGCGCGGACACGAGCACCCCGAGCCGGGCCGCCTCGTCGGCCACCTGGTCGCGATGCGCGCGCAGCGCCGCGAGCTCGTCCAGCTCGGCGTCGAGCACCGCACGTATGCGCGGCAGGCCGACCCCGAGCTCGCGCAGCACGAGAATCCGCTGCAGACGACGCAGCTCGGCGGCGCCGTAGTAACGGCGACCACCGGGCCCCGCCCGGCTCGGCACAAGGAGACCGACGGCCTCGTAGTGCCGCAACGTCCTCGACGAAACTCCGGACATCCGGACCACCTCGTCGATCGCGTACTCGTTCATGCGCACGACGCTAGGTGTTGACGTAACGTCAACCGCAACCCCACCACCTCCAGCATCCGCGACGATGTGCCGCGGCTTCGAACGGGGAAGCGGCGGCACATCGTTTTGCGTGGCGGTGCGCGTCAGGCCTGGCCGAGCTTGGCGAGGATCAGTTCGCGGACCTTGGCCGCATCGGCCTGACCGCGGGTTTCCTTCATCACGGCGCCCACCAGGGCGCCAGCCGCCGCGACCTTGCCGCCCCGCACCTTGTCCGCGATGTCCTCGTTCGCGGCGATGGCCGCGTCGACAGCGGCACCGAGCGCCGCGTCGTCGGACACAACCTCGAGCCCACGCGCGGCGACCACGTCGTCGGGGGAGCCCTGCCCGGCGAGCACACCCTCGATCACCTGGCGGGCGAGCTTGTCGTTGATTCTGCCGTCGCCGACCAGCGCCTCGACCCGCGCAACGTCCGCAACGCTGATAGGCAGCTCGTCCACGGCGAGTCCTCGCTCATTCGCCACCCGGGCGAGCTCTCCCAGCCACCACTTGCGCGCGCCCGCGACTGACGCACCCGCCGCTACCGTCTGTTCGATTGGCGTCAAGGCACCCGCGTTCACGACCGCCGCCATCTCGAGGTCCGAGAGCCCCCACGCCTCCTGCAACCGCTTGCGATGCAACCGCGGCGGCTCCGGCAGCTCCGCGCGCAGCTTGTCGACCCATTCGCGTGACGGTGCGATCGGCACCAGGTCGGGCTCCGGGAAGTACCGGTAGTCCTCGGCCTGCTCCTTGCTGCGCCCCGGCGTGGTCAGCCCAGTGTCCTCGTGCCAGTGCCGGGTCTCCTGCACGACACGACCACCGCTCGACAACACCGCGGCCTGCCGCTGCATCTCATACCGCACGGCCCGCTCAACCGAACGCAGCGAGTTCACGTTCTTCGTCTCGGAGCGGGTGCCGTATGCCCCATCACGCGACGCGCGCAGTGACACGTTGACATCGCAGCGCAGCGACCCCTGCTCCATCTTCACATCGCTGACGCCGAGCCCACGCAGGATGTCCCGCAGCGCCGTGACGTACGCCCGCGCAACCTCGGGCGCATACCGGCCGGTGCCCTCGATGGGCTTGGTGACGATCTCGATGAGCGGGATACCCGCACGGTTGTAGTCGACGAGGGAGTAGTCGGCGCCGTGGATGCGGCCGGTCGCGCCGCCCACATGCGACGACTTGCCGGTGTCCTCCTCCATGTGTGCGCGCTCGATGGCAATGCGGTGTCGCTGGACACCCTCCGGGGTCTCGAGGTCGACGTCGAGCCAGCCGTCGAAGCAGATCGGCTCGTCGTATTGCGACGTCTGGAAGTTCTTCGGCATGTCCGGGTAGAAGTAGTTCTTCCGGGCGAAGCGGCACCAGTCCGCGACTTGCGTGTTGAGCGCAAGGCCGATCTTCATCGCCGACTCGACCGCGACCGCGTTCAGCGCGGGCAGCGAGCCGGGCAACCCCAGGCAGGTCGGGCACACCTGCGTGTTCGGCGGAGCGCCGAACGTCGTCGAGCAGCCGCAGAACATCTTCGACGCCGTGCCGAGCTCGACGTGCACCTCGAGGCCGAGCACCGGGTCGAACGCCTCGACGACGTCGTCGTACGCCAGCAGGTCCGCGGTCACAGCGCCGGAGCTTCCTCGATCAGCAGGTGACCCCACCGGTCCAGCAACGCGGCCTCGAGGGCAGCGCCCAGCCGATAGAGCCGGTCGTCGGCCAACGCGGGCGCCATCACCTGCAGCCCCACCGGCAGCCCGTCCTCTGGCGCGAGACCGGCCGGAAGCGACAGTCCGGGGTTGCCGGCAAGGTTCGCCGGGATCGTCGCGATGTCGTTGAGATACATCGCGAGCGGGTCATCGAGCTTGTCCCCTAACAGGAACGCTGTCGTCGGCGCGGTCGGCGACAGCAAGACGTCGACCTGCTCGAACGCGGCCGCGAAGTCGCGCGCGATCAGCGTGCGCACCTTCTGCGCCTGGCCGTAGTAAGCGTCGTAGTAGCCGCTGGACAGCGCGTAGGTGCCGAGAATGATGCGCCGCTTCACCTCCGCGCCGAAGCCGGCCTCACGAGTCAGCGCCATGACCTCCTCGACGCTGCGCGAGCCGTCGTCGCCGGAGCGCAGGCCGTACCGCATGCCGTCGAACTTGGCGAGGTTGCTCGACGCCTCCGACGGCAGCACGAGGTAGTACGCCGCAAGCGCGTACGGGAAGTGTGGGCACGAGACGTCGACCGTCTCCACGCCCATCTCCTCGAGCAAGCCGACCGCCTCACGAAAACGCTGCTCGACACCCGCCTGGTAGCCCTCGCCGGAGAGCTCCTTCACCAGGCCGATCCGCATCCCGCGCACGTCAGCCTGCCGCGCCGCTTCGACGACGGGCGGCACTGGTGCGTCGAGCGAGGTCGAGTCCAGCGGGTCGTGCCCGGCGATGACCGCGTGCAGCAGCGCAGCATCCAGGACCGTGCGCGCACAGGGCCCGGCCTGGTCGAGCGAGCTCGCCAGCGCAACGAGCCCGTAACGCGATACTCCGCCGTACGTCGGCTTCACCCCGACCGTGCCCGTGACTGCGGCCGGTTGCCGAATCGACCCGCCGGTGTCAGTGCCGATCGCGAGCGGCGCCTCGTATGCGGCCACGGCCGCAGCACTGCCGCCGCCGGAACCGCCGGGGATCCGCGTGAGGTCCCACGGGTTGTGGCTCGGCCCGTACGCGGAGTGCTCCGTCGACGACCCCATCGCGAACTCGTCCATGTTGGTCTTGCCGAGGATGACGACCCCGGCATCCCTGAGCCGACGGGTGACCGTCGCGTCGTACGGCGGCCGCCACCCGTCGAGCACGCGCGAACCGCACGTGGTGGGGATGCCTTCCATGGTGAGGACGTCCTTGAGCGCCAGCGGAACCCCCGTGAGCGATCCGAGCTGCTCCCCCGCAGCCCGCGCCGCGTCCACGGCCTTCGCGGCCGACAGCGCGCCGTCGGTGTCGACGTGCAGGAACGCGTGCACCCGCTCGTCGACGGCTTCGATGCGGTCCAGGTGGGCCTGCGTGACCTCGACCGCCGACGTCTCCCCGCTCGCGACGGCCGCGGCAAGCTCGGCGGCCGTCATCCGGGTCAGGTCACTCACCGCGCGCCCTTCCATCCCGCCGTTGTGGGATCGTCCTCGCGTCGCTGAGACCGGAGAACCTCAAGACCGGCAGGATCCGCGCCAGCCGAGCGCAGGTCATGGCTCCTCCCCGAGAATCCGCGGCACCCGGAACTTCTGGTCCTCCACCGCCGGCGCACCGGACAGCGCCTGCTCCGGCGTCAGCCCCGGACGTACCTCGTCCGCGCGGAACACGTTCGTCAACGGCTCCGGGTGTGACATCGGCGGCACATCCTCGGCAGCGACCTCGGCGACCTTCGCAACCGCCCCGATGATGACATCGAGCTGGCCGGCGAAGTGGTCGAGCTCGTCGTCGGTCAGGTCGATCCTGGCCAGCCGGGCCAGGTGCTCGACCTCCGCTCGGGTGATGGACGGCATACGACTGTGTGCTCCTTCGACTCTGCCTCCCCACCACCGTGATCGATCAATGCAGACATCTGGTCGCACGACGTCGTGCAGGATCACCACACGGTGTTGCGTGGTCCGCGACGCACATCCTACGGACGTCCCGGAGTCCCCGAACGGCGCAAAATCCTGCGTCCGTCCTCGCTCCCGGCTGGAGATCAGCCGGTCCCGGCATACGGTGTGGTCGCAGTAGGGAGATCCCCACCGCAAACAGACCAGGTCGCCCCATCGGATCGAGAGCGCCAGCCACGGACCATCAAAGACATGAGTTTCTCAGCCCTGCCCCTTGACCCGCCTCGCGATCTTCAGACCGGCAGCGAGGCGGTGCGGCCGGCCGAGCGCGGCACCTGGTGGAACCGCCTCGGCCAGGACACGCTCTACCTGCTCGTCGGGTTCCCCGTCGCCTTGGCGTCCTTCGTCGTCCTCGTGACTGGGGCCGCGTTGTCCGTCGGTCTCCTCGTCACCTTCTTCATCGGTCTCCCGTTGGCCGTGGTGACCCTCATCGTCGCGGGAGCATTCGCGACGGTGGAGCGCGCTCGGCTTCGACTGCGCGGCGACACCGTGCCCACGCCGATCTACCGTCCGATTCTGGGGCGCGGCTGGCGCGGGCTGCTTGCGCCATTCGCAGATCGGCAACGCTGGCTCGACTTCGCGCACGGCCTGGTCGTCTTCCCGGTCGCGGTCGTCACATGGAGCCTCGCGGTCATCTGGTGGGCGGGCGCACTGGGCGGTCTCACGTACCCGCTGTGGGGGTGGGCGATCCCGCGCGGCGACGAGGAGGACAACACCACGCTCGCCGAGCTGATGGGCTTCGACGGGTTCGCGGCCGACGCCGTGCTCAACTTCATCATCGGTGTGCTCTTCGCGGTCACGCTGTACGCGGTGATCCGAGGCAGCGCCGCCGTCCAGGCCGCGCTCGGTCGGCAACTGCTCGCCGGCAACTACACCCGGGCCCTGCAGCAGCGGGTCGCCACGTTGGAGGAGAGCCGGTCGGCCGCCGTCCAGGCCGAGGCGCAAACCCTGCGCAGGTTAGAGCGCGACCTTCACGACGGCCCGCAGCAGCGGTTGGTCCGGCTGACCATGGATCTCTCCGCCGCACAACGCCGGCTCGAGACCGACCCGGAGGCCGCCAAGCCGCTGGTGACCGAAGCGCTGCTGCAGACGCAGGAGGCCCTGGCCGAGCTGCGGGCCCTGTCGCGCGGGATCGCACCGCCCATCCTCGTCGACCGCGGCCTGCCAGCAGCCGTCGACGCACTGGCGTCCCGCAGCATGATGCCGGTCTCGGTCGATGCGGAACTGCCGCTCGGGGCCCGCCCGCCCGCAGCCGCCGAGAACGCGATCTACTTTGTCGTCGCCGAGGCGCTCACCAACGTCGCCAAGCACAGCGGCGCCGCACGGGCGCATGTCTGGATCAGGCTCACCAACGGCGTACTGCAGGCACAGGTGTCCGACAACGGTCGCGGCGGCGCGCACCCGGCCAAGGGCCACGGCCTGTCCGGCCTGATCGACAGGCTTTCCGCAGTCGACGGCAGACTCACCGTGGAGAGTCCCGCCGGTGGTCCAACCGTCCTGCTCGCGGAGGTGCCATGCGTGTCGTCCTAGCCGAGGACTCGGTGCTGCTGCGCGAAGGCCTGGTCCGGCTGCTCGTCGAGGCCGGCTGCGAGGTGGTGGAGGCAGTGGGCGACGGCGACGCTCTGGTCGCGGCGGTTGAGGCGCACGAGCCGGACGTCGCGGTCGTCGACGTG
Organism: Candidatus Nanopelagicales bacterium; assembly: GCA_040510995.1. Classification (GTDB taxonomy): domain Bacteria; phylum Actinomycetota; class Actinomycetes; order JBEVHX01; family JBEVHX01; genus JBEVHX01. Next base: position 47 of record JBEVHX010000023.1, on the reverse strand, counting down.
CGCATGCCGCCGACCTATGCGGCCGAAGGTCTGCAGGCCGCACTCGA
>JBEVHX010000022.1:0-24649 GCA_040510995.1 Candidatus Nanopelagicales bacterium | reverse complement strand
TAGTACTCGAAAATGCGCTTGCGCTGCTCATTGGTGAACTGGTCGGGCAGCAAGACCGTGGCCAGCACCACATCGGCCTGCTTGATGACCTGGTGGCGATAGATGAACAGCGGATGGAAGTGCAGCAGCAACGGGTACTTGTCGGGTTCCGTGTGTTCGAAGTCCCATACCTCGCGGTTCAGGAACGCGTCGTCCTGAAGGTGCACATTCGCCTTCTCGTCGAACGGCACGTGCATCCGTTCGGCAGCGCGAAGCCAGTCGGCCGGTTCGTCGGGTGCAAGCCCGGTCGCGTCGAGCAAGCGAGCGTAATGCTCGACACCCGCCTCCCGTGTGAGGTCCACCGCGTGGGCCGCCAGGCGCAAGTTCTCCGCTGCCATCAGATTTGTGTACAGGTTGTTGTCCACCATCGTGGTGTACTCGTCCGGCCCGGTCACTCCGTTCAGGACGAACTCACCGTCGAGCTTCGAGGAAAAGAAGCCCAGGTCGAACCACAGCCGGGCCGTCTCGACCAGGACCTCAGTGCCGTAGCGGTGCAGGAACTCCATGTCGCCGGTGACTCGCACGTACTGCCAGACCGCATACGCGATGTCTGCGTTGATGTGGTACTGGGCGGTTCCGGCGGCCCAGTTGCTCGAAGCCTCGTCGCCGCTGATGGTGCGCCACGGGAACAGTGCCCCACGGTGGCCCACTTCCTGAGCACGGACGCGTGCAGCGTCCAGGATCCCGTACCGGAACAGCAACAGGCTGCGCGCCACCTCCGGCATCGTGTGGACGACCATCGGAAGGACATAGACCTCCGCGTCCCAGAAGTAGTGACCCTCGTACCCCAGGCCGGTGACGCCCTTGGCGGCCACTCCGTGGCCCTCGACCCGGCGGGTGGCTTGCAGGATTGTGAAGAGGCTGGCGCGTACGGCCTGCTGCAACAGCGATGCACCCTCCAGGCGGATGTCGGCGTGCTGCCAGAAGTCCGCGGCTTCCGCCCGGTGACGCCGGACCTCCTCCGCATACCCTCGAGCCACAGCGCGGTCCAACGTGGTGCGTGTCCGGAACACCAGATCGTCCGGGTCCGACGGCCCGTGGTGGTAGGCGACCCATTTGGTGAGCACAACCGGACGACCGACCTGGGCCTCGACGCGGAACAGGGACCGGGCGAAGTCCTCGCCCACCGATGTACCGGCATGCTGGACGTCGTCACCCTGGATCTCGTGGTGCATGCCACAGGCCACGATCATCCGGCTGCCTGCCGTCCGCATGGCGAGCAGCGCTCGGGCGCCCTCGGGCTGGCCGGCCAGATGCTCGTAGACGCCGCGCGCAACGCCGAGCCCACGCCGCGGGTCGTCGAGCGTCGCCTCGCTGCGGTAGTGGGTGACGAGCTCAGAGGACAGCGTGAGCGTCGTCGACTCGTCGAGCGCGGTGACTTCGTACCGGATGCAGGCCAGGTGGCGGTGCGCAAGGCTGACGAACCGGGTTGACGCGACCTGGTATCGCTTCCCGCCTGGCGCTCGGAACACCACTCGGCGTTCGAGCGCTGCGTTCTCCATATCGAGGACTCGCTCGAACTCCAACACCTCGGTATGCGTGCACTCCAACGGCTCGTCATCGACGAAGAGCCTGATCCGGGTGCCATCCGGAACATTCAGCAATGTCTGCCCGATCCGGGCGTACCCGAAGGCGTCCTCGTCGTATGCGATCGGCCGCGTCTCGTAGAAGCCGTTCAGCAGCGTGCCGGGCTGGTAACCGGGGACGCCCTCCTCGAAGGCTCCTCGAATGCCGAGGTAGCCGTTGCCGAGCGCGAACAGCGTCTCGGTCTGGGCCGCGTACTGCGGGTTGTACGCCCGCTCGGTCAGCCGGAATGGCTCGCCAGGGTACTGATCACGCGCGGCCAGGATGCGCTGCGCGGCCTGGATCAGCCGGTGGGCCTTCGGCCCGATCGGCTGCTCATCGACCTCCTCGCTCACCAGTTCGGAAAGGTCATCCACGACGATGTCTGCGCCGTTACGGGTGAGCGCGTCCGGATCATGCTCCCGGTCGACCCCGATCACGAGGCCAAAGCCGCCGGCGCGGCCGGCCTGCACCCCTGCGATCGCGTCTTCCACGACCACTGCGCGGCTGCGGTCCGCGCCGACCCGGCGAGCGCCCTCGAGGAAGCCGTCTGGCGCGGGTTTGCCGGGCAGCCCTAGCTCCAGTGAGGTCTCGCCATCGACGCGGGCATCGAACAAGTCGGCGATGCCCGCAACTTCGAGCACCATCCGGCAGTTTCGACTGGAGGACACGACTGCGGTACGCAGCCCAAGCTGACGCAGCTGCCGCACCCACGTGACCGACCCGGGGAACACCTCGACGCCGTTCTGCTCGATCTCCCGTTCGACGAGAACCTGCTTGCGGTTACCCAGACCCCAAACGGAGATCTCTTCAACCGGCGAGTCGGGCGTGCCTTCAGGAAGCTCGATGCCGCGGGAGGCGAGGAAGTCCCGTACCCCCTCCTGACGGGGCTTGCCGTCCACGTGCTCGGCGTAGTCCTGCTGGTCGCGGAAGGGCGCCGTTGAGGTCTGATGCTCGGCGTCCCATTCCTGAAGGAACTGATCAAAGGTGTGCTTCCACGCGGCCAGATGCACGGTACGGGTCGACGTCAGCACCCCGTCCAGGTCGAACAGGACGGCGTCAAACTTCTCCGGCGTGACCAATCTCTCCATCGCAACTCCAGTGGGTTCCGGCGCGTGAACCCTACAAAGTCGGATCCACTCCGGGTGCGGGAACGGCCACCCCGGCGAACCGGGAGTGCCCGGCTGAGCGGACGGTGACGCGCTACCCCGTGGATAGGTTGGCTGCGTGACAGCCGAGCCCTCCCACGCTGGGCCAAACCGATCGGGTGCGGTGGCGTTCGCGGCGGCGATCGGCGGCCTCGCCGGCGCCGCGCTCACCGAGCAGCGGGGTCGCAAGGCGGTCGCCGTCGGCACCGTGTTGGGCTCGCTCGGCCTTGGCGCATCGGAGGCGCTGGCTCGTGCCAGGCAACGTCCTGGTGAGATTCCGGCGATCTGGCAGCGGATCGCAGTCAGCGCTGCGCTGGCCGCACCACTTGGCTGGCTCGCCGGGCGCGTCACCGGCGCCGGCCCGCTCTCTGTCGGCACGGTCACCGGATCAGTGGTTGGGGCACTGGGGCTGCGGCCGCAGAAGGTCGCGATGGGACCTTTGGTCGGTGCCACGGTCGGCGGGTTGGCTGCCGTTCCACGGCACCGTCCACCTGCCTCCATGGTGGCCTGCGGGACCGTGCTCGCGTACCGGAGCCTGGCCGCGCTGGTGTTTCGAGACCCACAGGTCACCCTCCTGGCTGAACGCGTCGCCGCGGAGGACTTGCCATTCGTCGTGCCGCTGCCATCCAGGACTCGGTACGTGGGCACCGGGTACGTTCGCGAGCTCGCTGCAACGATGGGTGGCAGCTACGTCGCGAATGCCGCCGACGCGGGCATCGTTGCGTCCCTCGAAGAATTGGCGGGACCGCTGTTCGACCCACAGGCGGTCGATCCGCGAGTACGAGAGTTCTACGAGCACACCACGCGCTACACACTCGATATCGTGCCGGAATGGCGCCTGTGGGTGCGGCCCGGCTACTTGATCTATCGCACCTTGATCGCCCGCCCGTTGGGCCAGGCCAGCGTTCCGATGAACCAACGCGAAGCGCTGCGTGGGATCCACAGCCGCATCGACACGATCAGCCCAACGGTTGACGAGCCGGTTGCGGTGCGCGGATGGATCCGCTCCTTTGCCGACAACGACGAGCCAATCTACGTGGGGATCTACACCACCTACCGCCACCGCGACCGCGGCTATGTCAGCGTCGGCTTCCCGCTGCCGCAGTCGAGCTTCACCGCCACCCTGCTACCGCGTGCATTCCGAGCGGGCGGTCTGACACTGACCAGCCGAGCCGACGACGATCAAGTGGGCCACTACCTGACCTACATCGACCCAACCAATGGCGAGCTCACCGCCCTGGCGGTGCATGGGTTCGGCGAGCACCTCGACGTCTTCGTCGACGACGGCGAGCTCCGCGCCACGCACGCCTTCTGGGTGTTCGGACTCCCGTTCCTGGTGCTGCACTATCGGATCACGCCATCCTGAGCCGATGAGCGAGCGCAATGTTCTCGGCGGTGACCTAGAGCCCTGCGGTCTGGACCCGATGACGGGGTTCTTCCGTGATGGCGGTTGTCGCACCGGCCCCGAGGATCTGGGGAGTCACACGATCTGCGCGGTCGTCACGGCCGAGTTCCTGGAACATCAACAGAGCATCGGCAATGACCTGTCCACTCCGATGCCGCAGTTTCAGTTTCCCGGTCTGGTGCCGGGCGACCGGTGGTGCGTGACCGCAATGAACTGGGCGCGGGCCTACAACGCTGGCGTGGCGGCGCCGGTCGTGTTGGCGTCCACCAACCAGGCAGTGCTTGACATCGTGCCGCTGTCGGCGCTTCAGGAGCACGCGGTCGACGTCCCAGCCGACCCGAGCTCGCTCCAGCCCTAGAAACGGATCAGATCCGGGAAGCGTTGGACGGCGAGGTCGCGGAGTGAGCTGTCCGGATCGGCCCTGCTTATTCGTCATGGTGCTGAGGTCACAACCAAAGAGGAGTGCGCAGATGAAGTACATGATGTTCGTCTGTACCGACCCCGAACCCGACACGGACCACGCCGACGAGCCCGACATCGACCTTTGGGTGGCGCAGAACGACGCCCGCGGCCGTCGTCTGCAGGGCAATGAGCTGGCGCCGTCGTCGGCGGCCACAACGGTTCGCGTCCGCAACGGCGAGCTGTTGGTCTCCGACGGCCCGTTCGCTGAGACCAAGGAGGTGATCGTGGGTTACGACAGCCTCGAGTGCGCCGACCTGGACGAAGCGATCGAGGTCGCGCGCGCTCACCCGATGGCCCGCGACGGCAGGCTCGAGCTGCGTCCTTTCCCATCCGACTGACTGCGTGACTGCTCGGCGAGCCGAGGCCACGGCCGCGGCCGCTGCGGCGGCGGCCGCTGACTCGTATGCCCGGATCGTCGCCGCCCTGATCCGGGTGACCGGAGACTGGACCCTGGCCGAGGACTGCGCGCAGGAGGCCCAATACGCGCCCTTGAGCGATGGCCCGAGGACGGCGTGCCGGCCAATCCCAGCTGCTGGCTGATGTCGGTGGCCCGCAACCGCGCGCTGGACGCGCTGCGCCGGGCGTCCGTCGAGCGGCGCAAGCTCGAGGAGCTGGCGATCCTCCAGCTGGCGGATGCGAGTGCATCGACCGCAGGACAGGACGATGTCGTGGATGACCGACTACGGCTCGTCTTCACGTGCTGTCACCCAGCATTGTCGCTGGAGGCCAGGGTTGCGCTCACGCTGCGCACGGTATGCGGCGTCCCGACAGTCGACATCGCCCAGGCGTTCCTCGTCAGCGAGTCGACCATGACCCGCCGCCTGACCAGGGCCAAGACGAAGATCGCGGACGCAAACATCCCGTACCGCGTCCCGAGCGGTCAGGCGCTCACCGAGCGCCTTCACGGCGTGCTCGCCGTGCTGTACCTGCTGTTCACCCAGGGCTACAACGCCGACGGCGAGGCGGCGTTCGCCGACGAGGCGATCCGGCTGGCCCGCCTACTCGACCGGCTGATGCCCGGTCAGCCCGAGGTCTCGGCCCTGTTGGCACTGTTTCTCCTCCAGCACTCGCGGCGCGACGCCCGGCGCGATCCGGCCGGCAACCTCCTCACCCTGGACCGTCAGGACCGGCGTCGTTGGGACCACGAGTCGATTGACGAGGCGCTCCGCATCCTCGCGAGAACGCGACCGCACGGGCCGTATGCGCTCCAGGCCCGCATCGCCGCCTGCCACGCCACCGCACCCTCCGCGGCGGACACCGACTGGCAGGCGATCGCCGCGTCGTATGACGAACTCGTCCGGCTGCAGCCCTCACCGGTGGTCGAGCTCAACCGCGCCGTCGCGCACGGCCACGCCTACGGGCCAGCGGCCGGGTTGGCGCTGCTCGCCGAGGCGCGCGCCGGCGGCGCGCTTCGACGACGACCCACTGACCGTCGCCGCGGAGGCGGACCTCACCGAGCGCAGCGGTGAGGTCGACCGCGCGATCGCGCTCTACCGGCAGGCCGCCGACGCTGCTCCGTCCGACGCCGAGCGCCGGGCGTTGTTCCAGCGCGCCGACGAGCTGGACGCGTAGCCAGCGCCTGCACCGGCTCAGCGTGCACGACCACTGTTCGAGCGAAGGAGTCGTCTGCTCGTGCTGAACTCGACATCCGTACCCCGTGCGCGGGGGCGGTCTCAGCCGTAGAGCGCGCTGAAGTTGTCGCGCAGCACGAGGCGGGACAGCTCGCCATCGCCGGTGGCCGCCCGCATCCGGGCGAGCTCGCCGGCGTAGTCGCCCCACGGCTCGTCGCTGGCGAACAGCAGGCGGTCGTGGCCGATGCCTCGGCGCTCGATCTCGCTGACCAGCCAGCGGGGGGCAAACCCCACCGCCCAGCTGGTATCGGTGTAGACCTGCTTCCCGGCTTCGATCATGTCGAAGAAGCGGCCGCCGATGAGCTTGATGTGGGCGCTCACCCCGCCGCCGAGATGCACCAGATGAATCTTCGTGCCGCTGCCGTACTTGTCGACGAGCTGGCCGATCTCGTCGATATCGGAGGCTCCGCCGGGGGACGTGTGCACGTGCACCACCAGCCCGTGCTGGCGCGCCGTCTCGAAGATCGCGTCCAGCTGCGGCGCGCATTCGGGGTCGGAGGGCCGGCCGCCGAGCAGGAAGCTCGTCTTCAGGGCGACCACTCCGGACTCGCCGGCCAGGGCGAGCGCCCCCTTCGTGAGCTCCGCATCCTGCGGGCGCGGCGAGACCCACAGCCCACAGCGGATCCGATCGTCCGCAGCGGCGGCTTCCAACACGAGCGAGTTGAACGAGAACGACACCGACGCATCCGGGACGCCGTAGTTCGGCAGGATCACCGTGCGCTCAGTGCCCTCGCGTTCGAGGTCGGCCAACAGGTCTGTATGCGTCGCCCTGGCCAGCGTGTCCGGGTTGACCGGTGGTCCCCCATAAAAGGGGAAGGCCGGCATCACGCCGAGGTGCCGATGAGCGTCGTGGACCAGGTCGGTTGACATCAGGGCAACGTACCTTTCCGCGAGTCAGAGAGGACACGTGAATCTCGGATGAGCAACGCCTGGCCGTAGACCTCGACGTGGCGGCGCGCGCTGGCCGGCCAGGTGTAACGCGCCGCGACCGCCCGACCGCCGTTGACGAGTCGGGTGCGCACCGCGCGGTCGTCCAGTGCGGTCCCGAGCGCTTTGGCGAAGGCAGTCGCATCGCCCAGCGGCACCAGCAGCGCATCGCGGTCGGGAACGAGGTACTCGCGGAAGACCGGCAGGTCACTGGTCACGACGGGAACGTCCGCGCACATCGCCTCCAGCACGGCGAGTCCGAAGCCCTCCTTCACGGACGGGAACGCAAACGCGTCGGCTGCCGCATACCAGGCCGGCATGTCCTCGTCGGGGACCGTGCCGACCAGCACGACGTCGTCGCCCAAGCGCAGGCCGAGCTCGGGGATGCCGGCGAGCACGCGCTCGCGGTAGACCCGGTAGTCCTGGAAGGAATGCCCGCCCACCACTGCAAGCACGGGTCGGTCCGATCGGCTTCCGGAGAGCTCGGCCATCGCGCGGATCAACGTGTCGCTGCCCTTTCGCGGCTCGATCCCGCCTACAGTCAGCAACAGCGGACGATGCTCGGCGCCAACCTGCCGACGCAGCGCACGGGCGCGAGCGGCCGACCCCCCGAACCGCGTGGGGTCGACGCCGTTGGGGACGACGCTCGCGGGCACGCCGTACTCCTCGGCCAGGATTCGCCGCCAGGCCTCGCTGACGACCAGCACGATGTCCGGCTCGAGGATCGCCGCGCGCTGGCAGTCGATGAGCACCTGGCTGGTGAAGTCGTCGACGTGGTGCACCGTGCGCACCAGCCGGACACCTGCGCCGGTATCGCGAACGCGGGCGCCAGCCCGCGCTGAGATGCAGTCCTGGGCGTGCAGGATGTCCGCTTCGACATCGGCCAGGCCCGACGCCATCCGGTCGATGCTGGCCGCGACCCGGTCCTCGAGACTCCCGTCCGCTGGGGGTCCAGGGACGATCATGATCGGTGCGGCCACCTTCCGGTAGAAGCCCGCGGCCGGATCCCCGAGGGCGACGATCTGCACCGCAACACCCTGCGCGTACAGGGCCTCCGCGAGCGCGAGGGTATGCGCCACGCCGCCGCGCGGCTTGGTCGAATAGGTCAGCAACGCGACCCGCGGAGCAGTCATCCAGCCGCCGCGAGCTCGGGTCGACCCAACGCGATCGCCGCCGCCACGCACGCGGCCCTCGCGTTCGTCGCTGGCACCACGCATCCCGCTGCCTCCAGCGTCGCCCGTTGTCCCGAGTAGCCCTGCGGGTCGCCTTCGGTGCCGAGGACATAGGCCACCACCGGGATGCCGTCGGCCACCAGGTCGGCGCATACGGGTGCGAGCTGACCGGCTGGGTCGGAGTGACCGCCGTACCCGAGGACGACGTCGAGCAGGACGACAGCGACGGCGGGGTCGTCACGGAGCTCGCGCAACCTGGCGAGTCGTCCGGTCAGGTCGATCATCGGATGCGGCACCCCGCGGGTGTGCTCCTCCGCGCCGAGGTCGAGCAGCACGTGGGCACCGGCAGCCGCCGGGAGACTGAGCTCCGGGCGAAGCGGCTCGTTGGAATGCACCGGACCGACGAGGTCGCCGAGCAAGAGCTGTGCCTCGTAGCACAGGGTTCCGCCGGAGAACAGCCCGCGCACGGCGGCTCGTCCCGGGCGTGAACCCCGAGCCAGCGAGCCCCCACGGTCGGCCGGTGGCGGCGTGACCCCGGCCAGCTCAGCCGCCCGCATCGCGCCGCGCTCGAGGGTCGGCTCGACCGGGATGCCTGCGACCTCCCGTTGCTGCAGCCCCAGGAACACCGCAACCGCGGGCGTCGTTCGGCACTCGGCGAGCACCCGCTCGGCGACGGCAGCGGATGCCGGCTTCGACACCAGCAGGATGACGGCGGTCGCGTCGTCCCCATCCAGGATCTGAACGGCGGCTCGAGCCATCCGACCGTCGACCGCATCGGACAGGTCACGGCCACCTACCCCGATGACCTGGGAGACCGGAACGCCCCAACGGTCGAGCAGGGTCGAGACCTCCTGCGCACCGGTGCCGGCTGCGGCCACCACCCCGACCGCCCCAGGCCCGCGGGGCGTGGTGAGGACGTTGGCGAAACCCAGGCCGGTGCCGGCCAGGATCGCGGTGCCAGCGCCTGGTCCCATGACCAGCCGGCCCAGCCGCACCGCCCGCTCCTTGAGCTCGACCTCCTCCTCGACCGGCACACCATCGCTGAAGAGCAGGACGTGCATCCCGGCCGACAACGCGTGATGCGCCTGGAGGGCCGCATACTCGCCGGGCACCGAGACCAGCGCGACGCTCGCAGCGGGCCGAGCGCGCGCCGCCTCCCGCAGGCTCCGAGGGACGTACGCTCCTTGAACCGGCCTTGGTCCGTCGCGTGCGTCCAGCGCGGCATGCCGACCCGCGAGCAGCGCATGCTCGGCACGGTCGGAATCCGCCGCGCGCACCGCGAGCACGAGATCATTCGCACCGAGGTCGGCCAGGTCGGGGGAGGTGAACCCGTCGGTGGCGAGGTCGGTCAGGCCACGTGCGGTGCCCATGAACGCGCCCGCCCACTCGACGCCGTCGATCTCCTCCATCGCCACGGTCGTCGCCATGAGGAGGAGCGAGTCGAGGTACGCGCCGCGATGCACACTGAGCGCCGAGTGGCTCACCACGCCCGCTCCTGTGTGCGTCGGATAGGCGACGGCATGTGCACCATAGTGAACTTCGGAGGGAGGCCAGGCAATGGCAACGGTCAACCCACAACCGTCCGTGACACCGCCTTCGGCAGCGAATGCGGAAGTGGGTGACTCATCCATCCCCGCGCCTGTCACTGCCCGCTGGCAACAGGCGGAGGCGCAGCTGTTCGCGCCGCTCGTGCTTCAGCCGGAGGTCTACCAGCGGGCGGTGCTCTTGCTCGGTGGCGTTCTCGACCGGCTCCGGGCACTTGGTGACGCTCCGGCTTCCCTCGTGGCTGCTGCGACGGACGTTGCCGACCTCGTGGCCCATGTGGCCGCCGACCGTGGGATCGCGATCGGTGGGATCGATACAGCCCAGCTGGGGATGGCCGCGTGCGCGATGCGGCAGCGCGAGATCGGTGCAGTCCAGGTGCTCATGAGCCGGCGCAGTCGCATCATGACGGCCCGGGAGGCAGGCGCGTCCTGGACGGTCATCGAGGAGTCCGGCGATCCGCGCGGCGATCCGTTCGCGCCCTACACCCGGCTCGAGGTGGACGTCGCCACCGGACGGGCGCTGCTCGTCACCGCCCGGCCGGATGAGAACTTTCGAGGGTGCGAGCACGCCGTCCGTGTGATGCGGGTCGACCTCGATACCGGAGAGCTGGCCGAGAGCGACGAAGCCGCCGAAAACGATGTGGCAGACACCAGCGACGAGCGCGAAAGCCGGGTCCGTCGGCTCCGTGGCTGAGCCCGCCGGAGCTCCCTTGCGCCCCCCTGGAGAGTGTCAGATAGTAAATGCCGGTCGGACCTGCGACGAGAAGGCGGACGAATGAGCACTCAGCCGGTGCCGCCCGCTTCGACCACCAACGCGCCGCTCGCAGCCACCCAGCTCGCGCGTCTACTCACCGCGCTGCAGAGTCACGGGCTCCGCGTCGACGTTCCCATCGACGCCCGCGCCGGCGGTGCCGGACCGGCCGACGCCGGAATGATCTACGTCGAGGGGGTCGCCACCACGCTACCGGTGAACGCCGACTACGTGGCGGACTCGCCCTACAGCCTGCGGGGTGAGGACGACGGTGGCTGGGGCATCTACCAAGGCGCCCGCCGGCTCGCGTCGGCCGCACCCGCACCCCGGCCGCGGTACTACGACCTCACGACCGAGGAGGGGATCCCGTACTGGAAGATCGCCCTGCTGCACCTGGACTCCGTGGCGAGCACAGTGCTGCAGACGTGCGCCTACTGGGGCAACGACGACCAGTGCGCGTTCTGCGGCATCGGAGTCACGCTCGCGACAGGGCGGACCATCGCGAGGAAGACGCCCGAGATGCTCGCCGAGGTTGCCGTCGCAGCGCGTGACCTCGATGGTGCGGTCGACGCGACGTTGACCACCGGCAGCACCGCCACGCCCGACCGCGGTGCCATGTATGTCGCGGGTTGCGGCGCGGCCGTGCAGCGGGCCGCCGGCCTCCCGGTCCAGGTCCAGTTCGAGCCACCGTCCGACCTTGATGTCATCGATCGGGTGGCGGACCTCGGCATCGACTCGGTCGGGATTCACATCGAGAGCTTTGACCCGCAGGTGCTGGCGAGGGTCGCTCCCGGCAAGGCTCGGTGGGGCATCGAGGCCTACTTCGCCGCGTGGGAGCGCGCAGTTGCCGCGTTCGGCCCCGGTCAGGTTTCCACGTACGTGATCCTCGGCATGGGTGAGGACGAGCGGCTGACCGTCGAGGGCTGCCGTCGCGCGATCGACATGGGCGTCTACCCATTCGTCGTGCCGCTGCGCCCCGTGCCGGGAAGCCTGATGGGGCACCTGTCGCCCCCGCCGAAGGACGCCATGGAACGGGTGTACCGACAGGTCGTTCCCATGTTGCGGGCGCGCGGTATGTCGGCCAGCGGGGTCACGGCCGGCTGCGCCCGCTGCCAGGCATGCTCGGGCCTAGCGGCGTTCGAGCGCGCGGAGGGAGGTCCCGTTGACGGTCGTCGGCTTCTCCCGCTCAGCATCGCCGGTTGATCACCGGGACCTCCACCGGACCGGGAACCACGGTCTCGCATGCCGACCGGTGAACGGCCCCGACGAGCTCGTTGACCACCACCGCATCCGGACCGAGATCTTCGTCCGCGAGCAGGGCATCTTCGCGGTGTCCGATGTCGACGACCACGACACGGACCCGGCCACGATCCACCTGCTTGGGCTGGTCGACGGCGTCGCCGCCGGCGCGGTCCGCCTGTACCCACTCCTCGATGCGGCCGTTGCCGGGTTGTGGAAGGGTGATCGGCTCGCAGTTCTTCCCGCGTACCGCACCGCGGGGATCGGCCGCCCGCTCGTGCGGCTCGCTGTCGCCACGGCCGGAGCGCACGGTGGCACCCGGATGATCGCGCAGGTCCAGCTCAACAACACCCGCTACTTCCGGTCGCTGGGCTGGGCGCCGGACGGCCCACCTGCGGACTATCTCGGCGTTCCCCACCAGCAGATGACCATCGCCCTGCGGTGACCGACCGGCGCGAATGTCGACGTTGGCCGTCGATGTCGACGCGATATGGACGGCCAACGTCAACGTACGAATGAGCCGCGGGCGCTCAGCGGCGCAGATGGGTCACTCCGTGCTGGCCAAGGTCGAACACCGTCTCGACGACGTCCCCTTCGCGTAGCCGCACCAGACCGCTGCCGTCGAGATCACCGATGTGCGCTGCCTGCAGCCCCCGCTGCTGGAAGGCCTGCACGCAGCCCGTGACGGCTGCTGGTTCGCAGATGAGCAGGAACGCATATGCCGGGAAGCAGCTGAGCCAGGCGGGCAACGTGACGCCGACCGGTGTCGGGAGCAGATCCAGGTCCACCGTGACGCCGGCCGCGTTCGGCTCTAGCAGCATCGCCAGCGACCCCACCAACCCAGCCATGCTCACGTCCTTCGCGGCCACGGCCAGGCCACGCGACGCGATGTCTGCCAGGAGCCGCACGTCGCCGGCCAAGTGGTCGGCGCGCTGCTCGAAGGATGGGAAGAACGGGAAGTCCGCGCGCATCCGCCCCTCGGTGCAGCACCCGACAACCAGGGCCTGGCCCACTGCGGCGTTCCGGGCGGACAGGACACGGTCCGCGCGGCCGACGCCGAATGCCGACAGAGCGGGTGGCCCGTCGAGCCGGGTCAGGTGCCCGCCGACGATCGGGACGTCGTAGCGCTTGGCGGCCCAGGCCATCCCCGACAAGATCGACCGGGCTATCTCTTCCGGGCCGACGACGGTGTCGACGATGGCCACCGGCCGGGCTCCCATCGCCGCCAGGTCGTTGACGTTGGCGAGCACGGCGGCGATGCCGGCTCCGTGTGGGTCGGCGGCGACGAACGACGGCAGGATCGACTCGCCGCCGACGATCACGTGGCCGTCGCCGGGCGGCAGCACGGCCCCATCGTCGCCGGGCCCCGCATACCAGTCACCGGCTCCGAGCACGTCACCGACGATCGCGATATCGGCCTTCGCGAGGACGCCGGGCAGCCCGCGCAGCGTCGCCGCCAGCTCGCGAAGGTTCGACACGCCGCGCTCCGATGCTTGCGGATGGGGGCCAACCTCAACATCCGCCGGCTCACCCGACGACGTGTCGGTTGCTGATCCGGTTTGTACCATGGTGAACGTCGAGCCCTCCTTTCTTACGCTGCCGCCGCGGGTGGACAAGCCTCGCCGCCGCGGCATCACGCACGTCCTGGACAAGGGACTTCCGGTCAGCGACGTCGAGTCGTTGCTCGGCGTCGTCGGGCGCTATGTCGACGTCTGGAAGCTCGGCTGGGGAACTGCATACCTCGACCCCGGCATCGACGCGAAGCTCGCCCTGCTGCGCCGGCACGGCGTGCTGGCCTGCACCGGCGGCACCCTGCTCGAAGTCGCCGTTGAACAACGGATGGTCGACGAGTTCTTGGACTGGGTCGGGGCGGCCGGTTTTCCCTGTGTCGAGGTGTCGTGCGGAGTGATCACTCTGACCACCACCGAGCGGGCGGACCTGGTCGGGCGGGCCGCCGAACGGTTCATCGTGCTCAGCGAGATCGGGGCGAAGGACCCGCGCGCGCCAGTGTCCGCGGAGGTCTGGGCGACTCAGGCGGCGGCGGCGTTGCAGGCCGGTGCGACCTGGGTTGTCACTGAGGGCCGCGAAAGCGGCACCGTGGGGGTCTACGAGCCGGACGGCCGGGTTCGCGAGCACGTCGTTGAGGCGGTTGTGGGCGCGGTCGGCGCCGACAACCTGGTCTTCGAGGCGCCGCGCAAGGACCAGCAGGCGTGGTTCATCAAGCGGTTCGGGGCCAATGTCAACCTCGCCAACATCGCACCGGCCGAAGCGCTCGGTCTTGAGGCGCTGCGACTTGGGCTGCGGGCGGACACGTTCGACCTGTCGACGCCGCGGATCGCGGCGCCATGACGCGTGCAGAACAGGCCAAGCTCGGAGGACGAACCCCGTCCCGCTATCGCGAGGTCTCGGTCGCCGACGTCGGCGTGCCGCTCGAGCCGGAACCGCTGCGCAGGTTGCTGACAGCCCGCCCCGCCTATCGGCGCACGCGCTACCTGGTGGCCCGCAACGGCCAGCACACGGCACTGCTCGAACTGGTCGCGGCCGCGCGGACTGACCTGTTCACGCGGGTGGATGACGTCGTCCTGTTGGCCGGGCCGCAGGAGACGGAGTACGTCGTTCGGCCGGATCTCGACACCGCGGTCCCGAGCGAGCTGGCCCGAGCAGCGCGCGAAGCCCCGCAGGCGCGGTGCGTAGTCGTCGAGGGCCGCTACGGCCACGTCAGCTTCATCCTGGACCCGGCGCCCATTCGGCTGCGAGTGCTCGACGTGGTGCCGCCCCTCCCGGCCAAGCTCGTGAACCAGGTCGAACGCCTGCTCTGGACGGCCGACGATCTGCCGGCCCTGCAGGTCGTCCCCGACGTGGTCGACCTGGCCGACTTGCTCCCGACCGAGCCGAGCAAGCGAGCCGCGCACTATCTGTTCCAGTGCCGAGGCGGCGGGATGGAGGTGGACGGCTCGACCGTCTCCTACCTCGACGAGGTGCCCGCCCGTCAGGACTGGACCCTGCTGGGTTGTGCGCGCTCGCGGCAGATCCACGACTTCTTCTACCCAGGCGGGGTTCCGCAGATCGATACCTGCCCGCGCAATCTCGCGCGGCGGCCGCTCGGCGCCGACGGCAGCGAGCAGGATGCGACCGTCCTCACCAAGTGCTGCCTGCTGGAGGAGCACGTCGAGACCGAAGGTCGCCTCGTGGTGGTGCCGTGGGGTGCCACGTTCGGCCAGCTGCGCACCGCGCTCGAGGCGGTGGTCGAGCAAGCCACGGCCCAGGGTGTCCTCGCTGATGTGGACGGCTCGCCATGACCGCCCGGATCGCGGACTCCGCGATGTATGCGCATCTCTGGGGGACGCCGCAAACCAGGGCGATCTTCGAGGAGCGGACCCGGATCCAGTCCTGGCTCGACATCCTCGCCGCGTTGGCCCGGGCGCAGGCGGCCGTGGGGCTGATCCCAGCCGCCGCGGCGCAGGAGATCACCCGACTGGCGAAGGTGGACCTGCTCGACCTCGACGCAGTAGCGCAGCAGACCCGGGCAACCGGGCACTCGACGCTTGGCCTCATCCAGGCCATGCGTGACGTTTTGCCGGCGCAGGTTCATCCGCACCTGAATGCTGGGGCGACTGTTCAGGACGTCACCGACACCTGGACTGCGCTCACACTGCGCGAGGTCGTCGCCATCGTCCGGGCCGACCTGCTGCTCATTGAGGACCGGCTGCTCACGATGTGTGTCGAGCATCGCGACACGCTGATCGTCGGGCGGACCCATGGTCAGCCGGGTGCCCCGATGACCTTCGGGTTCAAGGCCGCCTCCTGGGCCGACGAGGTTGGCCGGCACCTGGACAGGCTCGCCCAGGGGTGCGAGCGGTGGCTCGTCGGGCAGCTGGGCGGCGGGGTCGGCACGCTCGCCGGGCAGGGCCCCTCGGGACTGGTGGTGCGTCAACGGTTCTGCGCCGAGCTCGGCCTGGCCGACCCGGGGATCTCGTGGCTCACGGCTCGGGACCGGGTCGCCGAAGCCGGCCTGGTGCTGGCGATGATCACGTGCACCCTGGCCCGCATCGGCGGGGAGGTCTACGAGCTGCAACGCCCGGAGATCGGTGAGCTGCGCGAGCCGAGCCGGGCCGGACTGGTCGGCAGCATCACGATGCCGCACAAGCGAAATCCCGAGCGCAGCGAGCATCTCGACACACTCGCCCGGCTTGTTCGGGCGCACGCGGGTGTACTGCTCGAGGGCATGGTCGGGCAGCACGAACGCGACGGCCGGAGCTGGAAGGCCGAGTGGGTCGCCTTCCCAGAGGTATGCCTGCTGACGTCGGCGGCCACGTCGACGGCGGCCGAACTGCTCACCGGCCTCGAGATCGACGTCACCGCTATGCGGTCGCACGTCGACGACGACGTGTTGAGCGAACAGGTGCTGGCGCTCCTCACGCCGCGGCTGGGCCGGCACGTCGCACAGCAACGGCTGCAAGAGGTCCTCGCGGGTGACCGCCGGGGCGAGGCGGGTCTGCGCGAGCTCGTCGTCGACGCCGGCCTCCTCACGGCCGACCAGGCGTCGGGTCTGGAGCCGGACATCGGGCATGCCGGCGCGATGGTCGATGTCGTGGTGCGTCACGCCCGGGCTGCTCGATCGGTCGACGCGGCAGAGCCGAACATCGACTCGACGCCGGATTTGACGGGCCGCGCGCTGTGACAGCGACGATGCGTCGGGTCCCGCTCGCCGTGCTGCCGACCCCGCTCGTCGACGCCGCGCGGCTGGCCGAGGCGCTCGGACTGCCCGGGTCGCTGTTCGTCAAACGGGACGACCTCACCGGGTTCGCAGTCGCCGGGAACAAGGCTCGCCCGCTCGAGGCGCTGCTCGCGGAGGCCATCGATCAGGGCGCCGACGTCATCGTCACCGGCGGAGCGCCCGGCTCCAACTTCATCCAGGCCGCGACGGCTGCCGCGGCGTACGCCCGGCTGCGCTGTGTGCTGGTCCTGGCCGGCCGAGCGGGTGCCTCGGCTCCGATGCACCCGAACCTGGCTGCCGCGCTGGCCTGGGGCGCCGAAGTCCACTGGACCGGCGACGAGGACCGAACCTCCGTAGACGACGCGCTCATGGAGACAGCCGACGACCTTGCCCGACATGGACATCGTCCGTACGTGATCGGGCGCGGCGGCTCGACCGCGACTGGGGCGTTGGGCTACTTCGCCGCCGTCGGGGAGCTTCTTGGCCAGCTCCCCGCCGGGATGCAGCCGACTGTCGTGGTCGGCTGCGGCTCCGGCGGCACGCTGGCCGGTCTGGTCGCCGGCTCAGTGGCGCACGGGCGGGCGCTGCGCCTGGTCGGCGCCTCGGTGAGCCGTCCGGTGGACGCGGCGGCCGAGCGGGTGCTGACCCTGGCGCGAGGGGTGGCGCGCAGCCGCGGCGAGCCGTTGCCCGACGCGTCCGATGTCGTGCTCGTGGATGCGCGCGGTCCCGGCCACGCCATCCCGAGTCTCGCGGGCGATCGGGCCGCCGCGTTGGCGCTGCAGCACGCCGGACTGGTCCTGGATCCGGTCTACACCGCGAAGGCGTTGGCAGTTCTCCCGGAGGTCGTGGGCGACGGGCCGGCCGTCTTCTGGCATACCGGCGGACTGCTCGACGCCGTCGCCGGCTGGGTCTTCGGCCGGTCGACGACGCCGGAGCAGCAGAAGTCTTCTGACCACAGCATTGGTCGCGCGGACGATCTCCCGGTGAGGACGGGGGTTGAGCCGTGACCACCGGGCACCGGCTCGGACCACCCGAAGGCGCGGCTGCGCCTGAGCTGATCGAGTCCGGTTTCGTGCTGGAGAACGCGGACGCGCCGTTGCTGCACAAGGGGCTGAACCATGCCGACCTCGCGCACGTGCTCGATCTCCGGGCCCGTGGCGTGATCCCGGATGCTGCTGCCGGCCGGTTGCTCACGGTGCTGCTCCGGGCGGCGGACATCCCAGCCGAGCAGTTCCCGTACGACCCCGCGTTCGGCGAGCCGTACAACAGCCGAGAGCGCGCCTTCGTCGAACAGATCGGGGACGATGCGGGCTGGTTGCACGCCGGGCGACCGAGACGCGAGGCGGTCCGGATCGCGCTGCGCCTTCACCTGCGCGGGCAGCTGGTCGACCTGATCGACGCGGCGGCCGGCCTGGTCGAGACGCTGGCAACGACCTCGCACGATCACAGCCGGACCTGGCTGCCGGACCAGACCTACCTGCAGCACGCTCAGCCCTCCACGTTCGGTCACTACTTGCTCTCCTTCGCATACCCGCTGCTGCGCGACGCCCGTCGGCTCGCCGACGCCCTCGAGTGGACCAACACGAGCCCGGGTGGGGCCGGCTGTGTCAACGGCAGCCGACTGCTCGACGACCGCGGACCGGTGGCGAGACTGCTCGGCTTCGAGGGCGTTATCGAGCACACCCGAGACGCGATGTGGCAGACCGACGGACTGGTCGCCATGTTGGCCGCCGCGGCGAGCCTGGTCGGCACCCAGAGCAAGCTCGCTGAGGACCTGGAGATCTGGGCCAGCAGCGAGTTCGACTACGTCACGATCGCCGACGGGTTCAGCCGAGCCAGCGTGCTGATGCCGCAGAAGCGCAACCCGTACGCGTTGTCCATCATCCGGGGCGCTTCGGGCACCCTCATCGGGCGGCTCAGCGGCTTCCTCGCGGTGACCAAGAGCCCGTCGGCCCGCAGCGACAACCTGATCTACGCCTACGGCGAGGTGCCGCGCGCACTCGACCTTGCGCTGCGCATCACCCGACTCACCAACGGGGTCATCCGCACTTTGGCCGTGAACCGGGAACGGATGTGGCATGCGCTGGAGTCGGGCTTCTCCCAGGCCACCGACCTGACCGAGTACGTGATGCAGACCTGCGTCGTCGACTACCGCACGGCATACCAGGTGGTCGGGATCGCGGTGCGACGAGCGCACGAGGCCGGGCTGCGTGGCCTTGAGCTCGACGGTGAGCAGCTCGATGCGGCCGCCGTCGCGTTCAACGGCCGACCGCTCGGCCTGACCGGCGTCGACCTCACGCAGGTGCTGGACCCTCGCCACGTCGTGGAGACCCGCATCGCCACCGGGGGTGCGGCGCCGCCGGTCGTGGAGGCGATGGCCGAGTCCTGCCTCACCCAGGCCGGTCAGCTCCTCGAGCTCTCGCAGCAGGCGGCTGCGGCGTTCGCCCGGTCAGAGAGTGCGCTCATCGCCGCCGCCCGGGCCGCAGCTCCGAACGAGGGTGGGCGATGAGCCACGTGGCCGCGACCGGACCGCCGGCGTTGCCGACCGAGGTGGACGTCATCAATGTCGGGCTGCAGTTGTTCGCGGGCGCTGTAGCCGCACAGGGCCGCCCGGTGGTGCACGTCGACTGGCAGATTCCGGCCGGCGGCGACCCGGAGCTGGTCGGCGCGTTGCGTCGGCTCTATGGTCCGATGACCGAAGGCATCGACCGGGCGAACGCCGAGGTCCTGCACCGCTTGGACACGGGCGTGCCGATGCTCACTCGGATATGCCCCGCTGCCGAAGCGGTTCAAGGGCTGGTGGGCAAGGTGCTGCTGCACCCCGGCCCGGCGCTGGAATGGCCCGACGTCTGCGACCCGCTACGTCGGTCGATGCGGGCGGCGGTCGTGGCGGAGGGTTGGGCCGACCACCCCGTGCAGGCAGACGCGTTGCTCGAGTCTGGTGCGGTGACGCTGTCGCCAGCCAACGAGGCCGGTGTGGTGGTTCCGATGGCGGCGGTGGTGACACCCACCACGCCAGGGTGGGTGGTCGAGCTTGCCGCCGGGACGGTGACGACGTTCGCGCCCCTTGGGCAGGGACCCGGCGACGTCGCGTGGTTCGGGAAGGACACCGCGGGCGCGATCGCCCGGCTGGTCATGCTGCGCGAGGCCGCGGCACCGGTCCTGTCGCAGGCGGTTCGCGAAAGCGGTCCGGTGGACGTTCTGTCGCTCGCCGCGCAGGCCGTCGCGATGGGCGACGACGTGCACGTCCGCACCCAGGCGGCCACGAATCTCTTGCTCCGACACTGGCTGCCCGCGCTGGTCGCCGTCGACCACCCGCGACGCGTCGAGGTGGCCCGCGCCTTGTCAGACAACCATCTGCTCTTCCTGACCCTCGCGATGGCGGCGGCTCGGGCGCTCGCCGGCTGGGCGGCTGCCGTGCCCGGCTCGTCGGTGGTCACCGGCATGTGCCGCAACGGGACCGAGTTCGGGATCCGCGTGGGCGACAACCGCCACTGGTTCCGTGCGCCGGCGCCCATGGTCGGAAACGCGCTTTACCACCCGGGACACGGGCCGGCGGACGGCGCCCCGGACATCGGGGACAGCGCGGTCCTCGAGCTGGTTGGCCTCGGCGGTGCCGCCGCGGCAGGCTCGCCCGCGGTCGCGCAGCTGGTCGGCGGGTCGGCGGCGGCCGAGGAAATGACTGCGGAGATGGACCGGGTATGCGTCGGTCGCTCCACCCGGTTCACGCTGCCGACCCGAGGTGGTCAGGGCACGCCGTTGGCGGTCGACGTGCGCGCGGTGGTCGAGCACGGCATCGCGCCAAAAGTGACCACCGGCATCCTGCATGCGGCGGACGGAAGCGGACAGATCGGCGTGGGCGTTGCGGTCGCACCGCTGGAACCGTTCCGTTCAGCCCTGGTCGCGCTCGACCAGCGGCCCACCGGCGCCTGACGAGCGCCTGGTCACCCCGGCGGCGTCTGTTCCACGTGGGCGACCGTGAGTGGCGGCGCCAGGTTCAACGTGTTGGAGACGTAACAAACCTGGGCCGCCCGGTCCAGGAGCACTTGGACCTGAGACCGCTCCAGGCTCGTCCGCACGTTGACCTGGATCTCCGCAAACTTCAGCCCCTCGTAGGTGCCCGTCGCGGTCACCTCCAGATCGGGCAGGTCCACCCCCTCCTTCCCCGCTGCCCATGCGACAGCGAGCGCGTAGCACGACGCGACCGACGCCATGAAGAGGTCGGTCGGTCGCGGGCCCAGCCCTGGGCCGCCGGCCGGTTTCGGCTCATCGACCGCGAGCTGAAACCCGCCGGCCTCGACGTCGCAGTGCCACCCACCCCGCCAGGTGGCGACGGCGCTGTTGGTGCCGCTCACACGGTCCAGGTGTTCAGCTGGAACGCACCCGCCCGCCAGGCGGTCAGCGCGGAGTCGAGGACGTCCTTGGGGTTGAAGGCCTTGACGCCCTCGATGAGGTCGTCCTCGCGCATGCCGTACAGAGCGCCCATCGCGAACCGGCAGGCGTAGATCTTGGCTCCTTCGTTCATGAGGACCTTGAGCTGGTTGTTCATGGACAGGTTCCCGGGGAAGCCCTCGGTGCCGACGGACGGGAATCCGCGGGTGTTCGATGCGATCAGGACGCCCGGGCCGTACAGAATGATGCTCACGTCGAAGCCTTTGCGGACCAGCCGGGTCGACGTGAGCAGGTTGACGAGGGCGACGGAACCCTCGAACGGGACGCTGTGGATGAAGATGAACGCCTTCTCGCCTGGATTGGCCTGGATGTCGTCGAAGACCTTCTCCTCGATGTCGTAGAGGACATCGCCCTCAGCGGCGCGCTCGATGGTGTTCGTCTTCGTGCTCATGCGCGTTCCTCCTGTGGATGCGTGACTCGGGCCGGGCGGCCCAGGTGGTCAAACGGCGGGTCCTCCCGCCCGTGGCGGGGTGTGCCAGGTCTCTCGGTGGCTGCCGGGCATGAGCCGCATGACTCTTGCCCGCACCGACCAGGGGATGCGGTGGTACAGCGGGACGTAGACCTTCTGCCAGAACAGGTCGACCCCCTTCGGCTTGCTCGGCGGCAACGTGCCGTACCGCGTGGCGATCCTGCGTTCCGCCGCGGTCATGAGCTGGCGCTCAGAGACGACGCGGACCTTCCGCGTGAAGCCCATCTCAGTAGCCCAACGCATTCTGAGCGGCCAAGGCGATCGGCTCGTTGAGCGCGCCGATCGGGGGCGAGTACACGTTCTCCATGGTGGCCAGGTCGCGCAGCGTGATCCCGGTCCGCACGGCCATCGCGAGGAAGTCGGCGCGTTCCTTGATCCCCTCCCTGCCGACCATCTGCGCGCCGATCAGGCGCAGGCTGCCGGGCTCGCCTAGCAGCTTGACCTTGATCGGCTGCACGTCCGGGTAGTAGCGCGCTCGAGAGATGCCCTGCGCGACGCCGAGCACGAACGGGATCCCGAGCGCGGTGGCCAGCGTCTCGCTGAACGACACCCCGCCGATCATCCAGGTGCCGGCCACCATGCCCCATGGAACATAGACGGGCTGGTATGCGCGCTGCCCGCCGGCCGCGTTCACGCCGGCCACCTTCCCCTGCGCATACGCATGGCTGCCCGAGAGTCCCTGCACGGGAACGTTGGAGACGCCGTGCGGGATCTCGATGCAGTCGCCCGCTGCCCAGACACCGGGGACCCTCGTCGTCATCCGCTCGTTGACGATGAGCCCGCCTGCCGACCCGGTCGGGACACCCGCCGCGGTTGCGAGCCACGAGTTGGCGACCTTGTGCGTCGCGACCACGGCGAGGTCGGCTTCGATGTCGCCGTCGGAGGTCTGGACCGTGCTCAGCGCACCACCGCTGCCGAGGAAGCCGGTCAGGGTCGTGTTGAAGTGCAGCGTCGCCCCCATCTCGACCCAGGAGTCCTCGACCGGCCTGGCGATGTCCGGGTCGGTCGCCATCGACAGCGCCCAGGGGTTGGGGTCGATCAGGTGGGTCTCGATGCCCCGGTGCGCCAGCGCGGTCACCATTTCCAGCCCGAGCGGAGTCGCCTCGACCACGACCGCCTTCTTGACGCTGTCGAGGACCTTGTCCCACTCCATCGCCTCGCGGATGTTCTTCACCCGGTACAGACCGGTCAGGTCGCTGCCGGGGACCCCCGGGTCGGCGTAGTTGAAGCCGGTCGCCACGATGAGGGAGTCGTACGACACCCGCTTGCCCTCGACCGTCACCGTGCGGGCCGAGGTGTCGATGGCCGACACGGTGGTCTCGTAGCGGATGTCAATGCCCTGATCGATGTACTGCTGCTTGGTGCCCAGAAAGAGTCGTTCGAAGTCGGGGATCTCCCCGCCGTGGACGTAGGGGATCCCGCACGGGCTGTATGCGGCGTCCTGGAACTCGGTGTAGACGATGACCTCGGCCTGTGGGTCGGTGCCCTTGGCCGCCCCAGCCGCACCCATGCCCGCGGCGCCGCCTCCGACGATGACGACGCGCCGAGCCATCCCTGACCTCCGACACGACGACGTCAAGTGTGCGTGACGTTGGGCGAACTTGTTGAGTATGAAGGACGAAGCGTTCACCATCTTCAACATGCGGGAGAACACCGTCAAGACCCGCCTCCGCCGTGGCCGGCGCTGTGACCAGGGGTCAGCGCGATGACCGCGGAGGTCACCCAGATTGTCTCGGGCATCGGGCCCAAGGTCCGGACGTTGCGAAAGCAGGCCGGCCTCTCGCTGCAGCAACTGGCCGAGCTGTCCAACGTCTCCGCGGCAGCCATCCACAAGATCGAGCAGAGCGGGATGGTGCCCACGATCACGACGCTGCTCAAGGTCGCAGGCGCGCTGGGCCGTCCGGTGGGCTACTTCGTCGAGGAGGAGGAGGTCAACTCGGACCCGACGGTGCATACGCCGGCCGGTACCGAGCGGCCGATCTACACCTCGCATACGGGAATCGATCTCGAGGGGATCACCGGCGGCTATGGCCGGTTCATGCTCGCCGGCGCGAGAGCCACCGTGCACCCGGGCGCGACGAGCGGCGATAGCCCGCTCGAGCATCCCGGGGAGGAGCTGGTCTACGTGACTCAGGGTGAGCTGGAGTTCACGGTGAACGGGCACGTGTTCGTACTCGCACCCGGCGACGCGCTGCACTTCCGGACCGTTCAGCAGCACGCGTGGCGCAATCCGGGAACCCATGACGCGGTCGCGCTCTGGATGGCGCTGCGTCCGCAGTGACAGACCGCATTGTGACGGGAATACCCCTGCTCGCCTTGGTTGTTCCACCTCATCGCGTCAATCGCCCCCCACGAAAGGCCGCGGTCGCCCGTGCCGACGTACTTGTCCGAGGAACAGCTCGAGTCGGAGTTCGACCGCCAGGTCACCACCCTGCTGGACAAGGGCTATCCCGCCCTGGCCGGTATGTCGGCCGCCAGGTTCCTCGCCAGCCTGGGTCGGCTCAGCGAGCGGCTCGCGGATGTGTCGGTGACGGGCACGAAAGCTCTCCCCTTCGTTCTGGTCGTGACGAGCGATCTCGTCCCGGTTGTCCCCGCGATCAAGGCGTGGCGTACCAACGGCAAGCCCGGCTTCACCACGATGGAGGCGGACGAGCTCAAGCGCTTCGGGCCCATCGACACAGTCGAGATCCCGAATGCGGTCACGTACCTCGCAACGGACATCGCGACCGGCGCAGACACGCTCAATGTCACTCCGGACGCCGCGCTGCCACTGATCCGCAAGAGCGGCCGGTCACCGCTCACCATCGACGAGGGCGTCGCGGTCCTGACCCACCACCCTGACGTGCTCGCCACCCACAACGCGTTCTCGCTGCTCGGCTCGCGATGCGGGGACCGGCGGGTCACCGCGATCTGGTCGAGCGAGAAAGGTGACCACAGGGGTCGGCAGCCACGGTTGGGCTGGTGCTTCGCTGGCGCACCGCATACCTGGCTCGGCTCGGCATCGCTGGGCTCTCGGCTCGTCGCCTGACCCGCGCGCCCACCCACCGCGGAGACGAACCCGCAATCGTGGACGCTGGCGGGGTGGGAGCGACTCTCAAGCCCGCCGATGGCCACATTCGCGGAAGGGACG
>JBEVHX010000021.1:0-21451 GCA_040510995.1 Candidatus Nanopelagicales bacterium | reverse complement strand
CTTCCTCACCACCGAGGTCGTCATCGCTGACAAGCCGGAGAAGGCCGCACCGGCCATGCCGGGCGGCGGCGGCGACATGGGCGGCATGGACTTCTGACGACCGGGTGAGCGGAGTGGTCGACGAAGTCGCCCGCGAAACGAACCAGGAAGGAAGAAGCGCCGAACGCGCAGTCACCTGACGCACCACCAGCGAAGGGGCGGCCCTCTCGGGAGGGCCGCCCCTTCGTCCTGATTTGTCACCTCCTCCGGTTGGTGGCCGATGCTCCCTCCGGTATGCGCGAGTGCGCACGGCCGCAACTCGTGGATCACCTGCAGCCGTCGGCAGGCGGGGTCGCATACCGTCGTGGCATGCCGCGAAGCAACGTTCCCGTTCTCGTGGCCGCGACCGTCGTGACCGTCGCGACCCTGGGCTGGACGATGCAGGAGGATCCGGACCCCCCTTCCCGTGCGGGCGGTCCGGCGCCGACCGTTGCGTCGGTGCCGAGCGCGAGCTCGCACGCTGACGTGTCGCCGACGCCCACGCCGTCCGCGCAGGCGCCCTCACCCAGCCCGCTGGTTTCACCGACCTCGCCGTATGGCGAGGTGCCCGCGGTCGGCAACGGCCAGCTCGAGATCGTCCCCGGCAGCGTTGCCGCCCCGGGTACGGGGCCGGTGAAGACCGTCCGGGTCGAGTCCGAGGGTGGGCTCGGGATCGACGGGATGGCGATCGCCGACGAAGTGATGACCACCCTGAACGAACCAAGGTCGTGGGGCGCCGGCGGCCGGATGACCTTCGCACGCACGGACGGCGATGCCGACATCCGCCTGGTTCTGGCCAGCCCGGACACCTCCGCGGCGCTGTGCTCGGCGCACGACACCGGAGGGCGGCTGTCCTGTGCCATGGGCAACACTGCGATCATCACGCTGTACCGCTGGGTGTACGGCAGCGAGGGCTACGGCACCGACATCGGCGGTTACCGGCAGTACGTCGTCAACCACGAGGTCGGCCATGTGCTGGGGCATGGTCATGTCGGCTGCCCGGCTGCCGGTCAGCTGGCGCCCGTGATGGTGCAGCAGACCAAGGGCCTCCAGGGGTGCGCGCCGAACCCGTGGCCGTATCCCGACGGCATCGGCTGAAGACAGATCCACAGACGGCAGGTGCAGAACCGCGCAGGGCCGCCGTCTTCTTCGCGAGAACCCGGTGCCGCGCGGACGGCACGCGCTAGAGGGCGGAGATGTCTTCCGCGTCCACGATCCGGTACGCATACCCCTGCTCGGCGAGAAAGCGCTGGCGGTGCGCCGCATACTCCTGGTCGACCGTGTCTCGGGACACGACGGCGTAGAAGCGTGCGGTGCGGCCGTCGGACTTGGGGCGCAGCACGCGACCGAGTCGCTGGGCCTCCTCCTGACGCGAACCGAAGGTTCCGGACACCTGGATCGCGACCGACGCCTCGGGCAGGTCGATCGAGAAGTTCGCCACCTTCGACACCACAAGGGTCGAGATCTCACCGGCCCGGAACGCGTCGAACAACCGCTCGCGCTCCTTCACCGTCGTCTCGCCCTTGAGGACCGGCGCTTCGAGCCGCTCGCCGAGCTCGTCCAGCTGGTCGAGGTACTGGCCGATCACGAGTACCTGGTCACCCTTGTGGTGTGCGACGAGCTCCTCGACGACGCGCCGCTTCGACGGGGTGGTCGAGCACAGGCGGTATTTCTCCTCCGGCTCCGCGGTCGCATACGCGAGGCGTTCAGAGTCGGTCAGGGTCACCCGGACCTCGACGCAGTCGGCGGGTGCGATGTAGCCCTGCGCCTCGATGTCCTTCCACGGAGCGTCGAAACGCTTCGGCCCGATCAGGGAGAACACGTCGCCCTCACGCCCGTCCTCGCGAACCAGGGTGGCGGTCAGGCCGAGCCGCCGTCGGGATTGGATGTCTGCGGTGAACCGGAAGATCGGCGCGGGCAGCAGGTGCACCTCGTCGTAGACGATCAGCCCCCAGTCACGCTCGTCGAACAGCTCGAGGTGCGCATACACGCCCTTCCGTTTGGTCGTCATGATCTGGTAGGTCGCGATCGTGATGGGCCGGATCTCCTTGCGCGCGCCGGAGTACTCGCCGATCTCGTCCTCGGCCAGCGATGTCCGGTTGAGCAGCTCGTGCCGCCACTGCCGTGCTGCCACCGTGCTGGTGACCAGGATCAGCGTGGTGGCCTGGGCGTGGGCCATCGCAGCCGCGCCGACGAGTGTCTTGCCCGCGCCGCAGGGAAGCACGACGATTCCGGAGCCTCCGTGCCAGAAGCCATCGGCGGCTTCCCGCTGGTATGCGCGCAGCGCCCAGCCGTCCTCGCGCAGGGCGATCGGATGGGCCTCGCCATCGACATAGCCGGCCAGATCCTCCGCCGGCCAGCCCAGCCTGAGCAGGACTTGCTTGAGGTGCCCTCGCTCGGAGGGGTGCACCACCGCCGTGTCGTCGTCGAGCCGGCGTGCGATCAGCGGAGCAACCTTCTTCGAACGGAGCACTTCCTCGAGGACCGCGCGATCGCTCGACTCGAGGACCAGGCCGTGCGCCGGGTGGTTGAGCAGCCGGAGCCGGCCGTAGCGGTCCATCGTCTCGGCGACGTCGACCAGCAGGGCATGCGGCACCGGGTAGCGGGAAAACTCCAGCAGCGCGTCGACGACCTGCTCGGCGTCATGACCGGCGGCGCGGGCGTTCCAAAGGCCGAGCGGCGTCAGCCGGTACGTGTGCACGTGCTCCGGGGATCGCTCCAGCTCGGCGAACGGTGCGATCGCCCGGCGGCAGGCGTCTGCCTGGTCGTGGTCGACCTCCAGCAGGAGCGTCTTGTCGCTCTGCACGATCAGCGGTCCGTCGGTCAAAGTCAGCACCTGTCTGTGGACGCGCGAGAGTGGATGTTGGGGTTGGGAGTATCTCCCAACCCCCCGACGTCCACACTCGCGGAATGGGAGCAGTGACCTTGTCCAACGTCGTCAGCACGTCTGCGGATTCCAGCCCGCAGCTGCGGGAGGAGATGCTCGATCTCTGGTACTGCGTGAACCTCGCTGGTGGCGCCGTCGGCTTCACCGCGGTGAACACGCGGGAGGACGTCGAGCCGGTGCTGGACGCGGCACTCGAGCGGGTCCGCGATGGTCAGGACACGCTTGTCACGATCCGGGTCGACGGCGAGCTGGCCGGGTTCGCGTTCCTGGTCGGGCACAGCACGCCGCTGCGGGCGCATTGGCGCACGGTGCTCCGAGTCATGGTCGACCCGGACCGGCAGGGCCTCGGACTGGGACTGGTCTTGATGGACGCGGTCCATGACGAGGCCCGGCGGCTCGGCCTCGAGCATCTGCAGCTGACGATGCGGGACGGGTTGGGCCTGCAGAGCTTCTACGAACGCGCCGGGTACCACGAGGTCGGCAGGCATCGAGGGGCCATCCGGGTCGCGCCGGGGGACGATCGCGACGAGATCATGTACATGCGCAGCCTCTGACCCGTACGCCAACATCGACATCGGCGGGATCAGGTCTGGTCGTCGTCCAGGCCTGCGACGCCGGTGATCCGGTGCACTGCGAACGTGTGCACCTCCTCGATGCGATGGTCGTAGGCGGTCAGGTATCCGCGCTCGACCCGCAGCGGGTCCACCACTCGGTCGGTGGTCTGGCCGTGGTTGTCGACATACCCGATCCAGACGGACCGTTGTTCGGCCGCGGCCGCGCGCAACAGCTCTACCGTCTCGTTCGCCAGCGTGCGCGGGAGTCGGCGGGTCGATCCGCTCGGCCCGGCGACGGCACGACCGCGCGGCGCGGTTGAGGCGCGTTCTCCGGCTCGGATCGCCCGGACCGCCGCGTCGATCAACGTCCGGCTCGGTGTCGTGGCATCAACGACCAACCGGGGCGGCCGCTGCCGCGGCGGTGTCCGCCGGGAGTCCTTGCGACGCACGACAATCGCGCCGTCCGGTGCCTCGGCAGCGGGCGCGTGTCCCATCTCGCGCAGCCGTTCGAGCACCGCGTCGACCGGCGACTGCGCGGCCAGCACCGTCGGCGCCAGCCGTCGAAGGCGCAGCGAGCCGGCCCGGCGGTCGGCGGCGACCTGGTCGAGAGCGGCGGGATCGTCGCTGCGCACGTATGCGGCCGCGGTCCCCACCCGCAGGTGGCCGTGCCGACGTGCAACGTCGTCGATGAGATAGGCCAGCGGCTGCGGCACGGGGGTCCGCGAGTGCAGCTCGACCAGGGTGTGCAGCTCCGAGGCCGAACGACCGGCATCCAGCGCACGACGCACCGAACCCTCGGTGAACCGGTAGACGGTCGCGGCGCCGCGCGACTCGACCTCCGCCATGAGCCGCAGGTCGTGCGCGAGCTCGGTGGTCAACGGGCCGGGGGCGACGGCGGTCAGGTCGGCCTGCAGCAGGACGTGGTCAAGCGGCTCCGGCATCAGCGCGCCAGCCAGCTCCGCTGCTTCGGTGAAGTCACCGCGAACCACGGCGCGGCCAGCGGTTGTGAGCGATCCCAGACCGGTGATCCCGAGCACCTCGGCCTCGCGCAACGCCCACCTCACCAGGCCAGCGCGCGACCGGGCGCCACGCCGCGGTCGCTGCCAGGCGAGCGCCTGAGTGACCTCCTCCACCGACGTCGACTGCCCAGGAGCCAGGGCGGCCAGCACTTCGAGCGCCCCGAGCCGGGTCTCCGGCGCCTGAACCCGGTCGAGCTCATGGCTCAACGCGGTCAGCGCACGGTCCCGGTCGTCTCGTTCTCCGACCAGCCCAGGCACTCGCGTCATGTCGCGCCAGGCCTCGACCAAGACCGCCCAGCGGCCGGCCGGGTCGCGCGCCTTCCACAGGTCGTACGCCGGCGTGGGCAGCCATTCCGGTTCCAGATCGTCCGCTGCGGCAAGAAGTCCGGCCGCATACGCCGTCTCCAGCAGCACCGCGACGTCTGGTTCGGCCATCTCGTGTGCTCGCGCGGTCGCCTTCAGGTCTCGTACCCCCAGGCCACCCGAACGTAGGACGACTGGCGGTGCGACCGACCAGTCCTCGAGCACGTCCTCGAGCCACCGCACCGTCGTGTATGCGGCCGCGGCCGCGGTGCGGTCGACCAGTTCGGGATCACGGCTCGCCGTCACGGTTGGCTGCGGTGCCCGCACCTCGTCCTGTGCGTGGACGCGGCCGCCCCGAACGTGCAGCGCCACCTCGCGGGGCAGCACCACCGTGGTGTCGTCGACCGGGACCAGCAAGCCGTGGGCCAACAGCCACTCGACGGGTGTCCTCACGACGGCAGGGTCGACCTGCCGGCGGGCCTGTTCGAGGTGCCCCATCGGGGGTCCCCAGACAAGTTGGTCAAGCGCGGCCCCCGCGCCCTCGGGTGCCTGCGCGAGAACCGCGTCGAGCTCGGCGGCCCGGGTCGGCGTGCGCACAGTCGCGCGGGCGGGCAGGTCGGCCACCGACGGACCCAGGCCGGCGGGGTGCTGGCCCATCGCCTGGCGAACGCTGCGGACCAGCCGCAGCTCGCGGTCATCACCCCAGACGAGAGCGATCGTGCGTAGCCGATCCAGGGCGTCGTGCACGTCTTCCGGGTCGGAGTCGGGCAGCAACGCCTCGACCTCGTCGGACCTGGCCGGGTCCGGGAGGGCGGCCAATACCTCGACCACTTGGAGATGCCAACGGTCCAGGCGGTCCAGCGCGCGCATGACCGACGCGCTCGTCGACGCCCGGGCAGCCAGCGCGGACACATCCCCGGGCACCGGGTTGATGAGGTCGGGACGCGCCACGAGCAGGTCCGCCAGCACGTCGTCGCCGGCGGCTCGCAGCGCGTCCGCAAGCGACCGCGCCACCGCAGGGTCTTGGGTTGACGAGGCCATCCGCACGACGCTACTCGGCTGCGGGCCGACCCGTAGTCTGCCCAAGTGACCGAACTCGACCTGGACAACCGGCTCTCTCAGCTTGAGGCGCGGCTGCGAGGCTACGGGTCCGTGCTGGTGGCGTTCAGCGGTGGAGCTGACTCGGCGTTGGTGTTGGCGGCTGCAGCCCGGGCGCTCGGCGCAGACCGCGCGGTGGCTGCGACCGCGGTGTCCGGCTCGCTGCCAGCGGCCGAGCGAGAGTCCGCGCGGGCGTTCGCCAACGCGCAACGAGTGCGCCATGTTGAGGTTCCCACGCACGAGATCGCACGCGAGGGGTATGCGGCAAACGCAGCGGACCGTTGCTACTTCTGCAAGTCCGAGCTGCTCGACGTCCTGCTGCCAGTAGCTGATGAGCTGGGCATGGCACATGTGGCCACCGGTACCAACGCGGACGACGCCGTGGCCGGATTCCGGCCCGGGATTCGCGCCGCCGCCGAGCGGGGCGCCGTCACTCCGTTGCTGGACGCCGGGTTCAGCAAGGCCGAGGTCCGGCTGGCGAGCCGACGCTGGGGACTGTCGACGTGGGACAAGCCTGCCGCTGCCTGCCTGTCCAGCCGGGTCGCATACGGGATCCGGATCACCCCGAAGCGGCTGGCCCGGGTCGAGCGCGCGGAGTCGGCGCTGCGCTCGGCCCTCGCCCGGGAGGGGCTGACCAGCGCTGACATCCGGGTCCGTGACCTCGGGGACCGTGGGCGGATCGAGGTGGACCGCGCAATCGTCGAGGCGGTGAGTCGGTCGCAGCCCGCGCTGGACGCCGTCCGCCGCGCGGGGTTCGCCGAGGTCGACGTCGACCCGCGCGGGTTCCGGTCCGGCTCGATGAACGAGCTGCTCACTGGTCCCTGACTCACCCGCGACGTTCAACGTTCACGGGCGGGGGAGGTGTTGACCGGGAGCGCGCGCGTGCCTTCGCATACACCCCGACCATCGCGAGACCGAGGCCGACCGGGGCCAGCATCGCGGTCAGGTACACCCCTGTCGGGAAGGGGTCGCGGCCCAGCAACAGCGGTGCCACGGTGACGACAGCGGCCAGCGCGCCGACCAGACCCAGGACGGCGCCGATCCGGATCAGCCGCTCACCAGGCCGCCCGTTGGAACTCATGCGCCTGAGCGTAGGTCCGGCGCGTAGGCTCACGGCTCGTCAAGGGTTGACCACGACGGTTGTCCGTCGTGCCGAGAGACGACGAGGTCCGTGCCGTGCCCACCGGGAAGGTCAAGTTCTACGACTCCGCGAAGGGGTTTGGCTTCCTCTCCAGCGACGAGGGCGGGGATGTGTTCGTCCACGGGTCGGCGCTGCCCGCGGGAGTCACCACGCTCAAGCCGGGCACCCGCGTCGAGTTCGGCGTCGCAGAAGGGCGCAAGGGGGAGCAAGCGCTGTCGGTCCGGGTGCTCGACCCGCTGCCATCGGTCGCGAAGGCGACCCGCAAGCCCGCAGACGACATGGCGGTCATCGTCGAGGACCTGATCAAGCTGCTGGACCACCTCGGGAACGATCTGAGACGGGGCCGGCATCCGTCAGCGGCCGAGGGCAAGAAGGTGGCCGCTGTCCTCCGGGCGGTCGCCGACGACGTCGAGGCGTGAGCCGGGGTTCGGCTGCCCGCGCGGAGGGGCTCAGACGTGGGTCAGCCGCACGGCCCAGATGCCTCGACCCTGACCATCCTCGCTCAGCGCGATGACTCGGAGCTCCAGCGGACCATCCGACAGGTCCTGCTCGCTGATCGCGAACCCGAAGTAGGTGACTTCGACCGGTTCCGCGGTCAGCCGTGACTCGCCGATGGTGGGGAGCCAGCCGTTCTCGGCGACGACCGGGTCGACGCTGATCCCGATCCGCTGCCCCACGTGCACCTCGAGCTCTTGCGCATTCTCGGTGGCACCGGCCAGGCAGTCCTGGGCGTCATCTCCGACCAGGGGCTCGTCGGCCTCGAAGGACCAGCAGGCGGCCGAGACTCGATGGGTGGTGGTGCCCGACCAGAAGCTCACCGACGGTACCGGCTTCTCGCACGCAGTCAGGGTCGTCGCCATCGCCGCGGCCGCCACGGCGACCACGGGGCGGGCTCGCATACGGACTCCAGAAGGACGGCGACGTCGAGCAGGCTACTCTCGCTGCTCGTGACCGCACCGTCCACGATGACCGCCGAACGAACGGATCAGGCCGCGCGTCGAAAGATGAAGCCAGCCGACGCGGCCTGCCTGGCCGCGGTCGATCTCGCGCGAGACGCGGCGGTCGCGGAGTTCGGCGCCGACGTCGTCGGCGATGCCGAGGGTCACGAGGTCGACGACGACCGGGTGGTCACGCATTACTTCGCCAGCCGGCTGCCCGGGTATATGGGCTGGCACTGGGCCGTCACCGTGGCGCGTGCGTCGCGGGCCAAGCAGGTGACCGTCGACGAGGCCGTGCTGTTGCCCGGTCGCGGCGCGTTGCTGCCGCCGGCGTGGGTGCCATGGTCCGAACGGCTGCGGCCGGGTGACCTCGGCCCCGGAGACCTGCTGCCGACCGCGCCGGACGACCCGAGGCTCGTCCCCGGCTACACCGGTACGGACGTCGAGCCCGGCGATCGGAACGACCCGGCGGACCTGCACGAGCTGAGCTGGGAGCTGGGCCTGGATCGCGTGCGGGTCCTCTCGGCCGAGGGCGTCGACGAGGCCGCGGACCGATGGATCAACGGCGATCAGGGACCATTGTCGCCATTGGCCATGTCGGCTCCGGCCCACTGTGACAGCTGCGGCTTCTACGTACGGGTGGCCGGCCTGCTCGGCCAGGTCTTCGGCGTCTGCACCAACGAGTACTCACCAAGCGACGGGCGCGTCGTCTCCTACGACCACGGCTGCGGAGCGCACTCCGAGGGCGTGACGTCGGCCGTCGGGCTCCCGCGGCCAGCACCGGTCGCTGACTCGCTCGGGTACGACGACCTCGGCCACAGCTAAGCGTCAACCCGCCGGCATCGGCTCACGGGTCAAGGCCGTGCCTGGCGGTATGCGGCGCGCCGCCGCCGCACGTACCAGATGCCGGGCAGCCCGAGCAGGAACCCGGTGACGCACACCCACAGCCACCAGTCCGTGTCGGCGTCCTCGAGCCGGCCCCGGAACGGCAGCAGGACGAAGAACGCGACCGCCCACAACACCGTCCCGACCGTGACCGGCATAACGCCGTCGCGGCCATGGGTCTCATCGTTATCGGTCGGCTGATCAGGCACGTGCGCCACGGTAGACGCATGCGCTTGTTCTCCGCGCTGGTGCCGCCGCCGGCCGTCCTCGATGCTGTTGGCGAGGCCGTCGAGCTCGCCCGGTCGACCGGCGCAGACCTGCGCTGGACCGGCCCTGACCAATGGCATTTGACGCTCGGCTTCTACGCCAACGTCGAGACGGAGCAGCTGGCCGGGCTGAGCGACCGGCTGGGTCGGGTCGCGCGACGGCACGAGCCGCTCGAGCTACTTCTGGCCGGCGGCGGTCGCTTCGACGGGCGCGTGTTGTGGCTCGGTGTTCGCGGCGACCGGGAGCCGCTGCGCCGGCTGGCGAGCGCCACAGTCGCCGCCGCAGCGCGGGAAGGGATCGCGCTCGAGGACCGGACCTACCGACCGCACCTGACGGTTGCGCGCAGCCGCCGGCCGACCGACCTGCGACGTGCCAAGGATGCGTTGACCACGTGGGCGTCACCGCCGTGGCCCGCGGGGGAGTTGACCCTCTTCCGCTCGCATCTCGGCGCCAAGCCGTGGTACGAGGTGTTGCACACCTGGCGGCTCGGGAAGCCGGTTCCCGAGCGGTCGCGTCTACCCTGACCGGGTGAATCCGCGGGTGCGTCGCTGGCTGGTGCCGCTGGTGCTGGCAGCCCTGGTGATCGCGGTCGTGATCGGCGCGTTGCAGCGGGGGTCGTGACGTGCCCGAGCCACTCGCCGCCGCGCTGGACGAGGTCGGTCGGCTGCTCACCGACCCGACCGCCCTGATCCGCGGCGTGGGGGCCGGCCGCCGTCGAGGCGCGACGCCGGCCTGGCGACGGGTCGATCTGCGTCCGGTCGACATCGGCGCCGGCCGCTGGCTGCAGATCACCACCTATGACGAGACTCAGGCCTTGACCGCCAACCACGAGTTCGGCGAGCCGGCCGCGCGGCAGGTCGCGACCTTGCTGGCAGAGCCGTTCGGCAACTGGCACGTCGAGGCCGTCGGCCGGACGGTGCAGGTTCGCGTCACCAAGCGGGGCGAAGCACAGGTCCATCGCGCCGCGACCTCGCAGGCTGCCCCCGAAAGGGCCGAGCATGACCGGGTCAAGGCACGTCTGGTCGACCCGCGCGAGCCGTACCTGTTCGAGCTCGGCATCACGACGGCCGAAGGCCGCGTCAAGCCGACCCGGCAGGACAAGTACCGCCAGGTCGAGGAGTTCGTCCGGTCGCTGGACGCCGCCGTGGCGCAGATTTCGGCCGAGCATTCGGGCCGCCCGCTCCGGGTCGTCGACCTGGGATGTGGCAACGCATACCTGACGCTGGCCGCATACCGGCACCTGACCGAAACTCGCGATCAGGAGGTTGAGCTGATCGGGGTCGACGTCAAGACGCAGGCGCGGCAGCGCAACACCGCGATCGTGGAACGGCTCGGGTGGGCCGACCGGGTGCGCTTTGTGGAGGGCGCGATCGGCGACGTCGATGTCGAGCGGCCGGATGTGGTGCTCGCGCTGCACGCGTGCGACACCGCGACCGATGACGCGTTGGCTCGCGGGGTCGGCTGGGATGCGCCGCTGATCCTGGCCGCACCGTGTTGCCATCACGACGTGCAACGCCAGATCCAGTCGTCCGGCCTTGTGCCACCGGCGTGGGCGGGCGTTGTGCGATACGGCATCTTGCGCGAGCGCTTCGCTGACGTCCTCACCGACGCGTTCCGGGCCTCGCTGCTGCGGTTGCTCGGCTACCGCGTTGACGTCGTCGAGTTCGTGGCGTCACAGCACACGCCGCGCAACACCTTGATCCGCGCTCAGCGCACCGGAGCCGCGCCGCAGGCCGAGGTCGCGCGCGACTACCGCGAGCTCACCGCTGCCTGGGGGGTCACTCCGCGGCTGCAGCAGCTGCTCGCCGATCGCGTCGCCGATGTTGTTGCGTAGCCAACTGCTGGCCGTCGCGGCTGCGACCGCAGTGGTCGTCGCAGCGACCGTCGCGACCGCGGCCGACGAGACGGTCGACCGAATCGTCCAGGACCCCGCGATCACCGAGTCGAGCGGGCTCGCGGCGAGCATCCTGCACCCCGGCATCGTGTGGACGGTCAACGACTCCGGTGACGAGGCCCGGCTGTATGCGGTGGACAGCGACGGCGCCACGGCTGCGGTGCTCACGGTGGACGGCGTGGACGCTCGGGACTGGGAAGCCCTGGCCGCGGTCCGCGGGCCAGATGGGGTGGCGACGCTGTGGGTCGGTGACATCGGGGACAACAGCTCCTCGTGGGACTCGGTGCGCGTCCTGCGCATCACCGAGCCGGAGTCGCTGAGCACGGCGACCGTGACCGCACAGGCCTACGACCTGGTCTACGAGGACGGGCCGGCGGACGCGGAGGCGCTGCTCGCCGACCCCGCGAGCGGCCAGCTGTACATCGCAACCAAGCGCGCGAGCAACCCGGGGCTGTATGCCCTTCCGGCCGCACTGAGCAGCGACGGCTCAAACACCCTCACCAAGATCGGCCAGGTCCCACCCGTCGTGACCGATGGCGCGTGGAATCCGCTCGACGGGCGGTTCGCCCTGGTCGGCTACGTCTATGCGTGGGTGTATGCGGACCTCGGTGCGGAGCCGGAACAGTTCGTGCTCCCGAGCCGCCCGCAGGGGGAGACGGTGACCTGGTCCACGGACGGTGGCTCGCTGCTGGTCGGCAGCGAGGGGGTTGGCAGCACGATCTGGCGGGTGGAGGTGGGCGGCCAGCCTGCGCCGACGGCCGAGCCGGCAGCCACGCCGACCGACGGCACAGTGTCGCCCGGCTCGACCGTCACCGGGGCGTCGGCGACCGACGACGGTGCTGGTTTGCCCTGGTGGGTGTGGGCGCTCGGCGGTGCCGCGATCGTCGGCGGGGTGGTTGTCGTCGCCCGCCGCTGACCTCTGACGCGATGTGGACGTCGGCCGGGTGGCCCTCGACTGCGTCGATGGACGGCTGCATCGGACGGACCGTTGCTGCGGCACATCGTCGCAGTCCGGCAGACTCGGCAACCTGCACATTCGCGGCTGTCGGATGCCCTCGCTAGCGTCCGGTTGACCCCAGCCCGAGGAGCCCGCGATGACCGATGCCGACATCATCCCGATCAACTACGTCGAGCTGGCCGGTGGTGATCTGCCCCGGACCAAGCGCTTTTACGCGGCCGCCTTCGGCTGGGCGTTCACCGACTACGGGCCGGAGTATGCAGCCATGACGAACGCCGGCCTCGATGGGGGCTTCACCGCGACGGAGCTGCACGCACCGTTGGTGATCCTGAAGGCGGACGACCTCGAGGCCGCTCTCAAACGAGTCCAGGCCAACGGCGGCGAGGTCACCGTCCCGACCTTCGAGTTCCCGGGCGGTCGCCGCTTCCACTTTCGCGACCCGGCCGGCAACGAGCTCGCCGTGTGGGCCGAATAGTCGACTCCCGACGGAGCTGGACGTTGGCGGGGCAGGACCAGCATCCTTACCCCGCCTACTTCCCGACTCGCTGATCACAGCTCGCCGACCACCCAATCGATGCAGCCGGTCAACGCCTCCACGTCGGCCGGGTCAACCGCCGGGAACATCGCGACCCGGAGCTGGTTGCGGCCGAGCTTGCGGTACGGCTCGGTGTCGACGATCCCGTTCGCCCGCAGCACCTTCGCCACGACGCCGGCGTCGACCCGGTCGTCGAAGTCGATCGTGCCGATGACGTTCGAGCGCTTGTCGGCATCGGTGACGTAGGGGGTCGCGTAGTCCGACTTTTCCGCCCATGTGTACAGCCGCTGCGCCGAGTCGGCGGTGCGGGCGGTCGTCCACGCCAGCCCGCCCTGGGCGTTGAACCAGTCGACCTGCTCGGCCATCAGGTACAGAGTCGCCAGCGCCGGAGTGTTGTAGGTCTGCTCCTGCCGGCTGTTGTCGATCGCCGTCTGCAGGTCCAGGAAGGTTGGGATCCAACGACCGCTCGCCTTCACCCGCGCTACCCGCCCCAGCGCCGCCGGTGACATGAGCGCGAACCACAGACCGCCCTCAGAGCCGAAGCACTTCTGCGGCGCGAAGTAGTAGACATCGAACTCCGCGGCGTCCACCGCCAGCCCGCCGGCGGCGGAGGTCGCGTCGACCACCAGCAACGCGTGCTCGTCCGCGCCCTCCACGCGGCGGGGAGTCAGCGCAACCCCGGTCGACGTCTCGTTGTGCGGCGTCGCATACGTGTCGATGCCGGTCTCGGCACTGAATTCCGGGGCGTCTCCGGGCTCGGACTGGACGACCGTCGGGTCGCCGAGGAACGGCGCTGTCTGCGCGGCCCGGGCGAACTTCGCCCCGAACTCGCCGAAGGACAGGAACTGCGCACGGTCCTCGATCAGGCCGAAGCAGGCGACGTCCCAAAAAGCAGTCGATCCACCGTTGCCGAGCACGACCTCGTACCCCTCCGGCAGCGCGAAGAGCGAGCGCAGGCCGGAGCGCACCCGAGCGACCTGGTTGCGCACGGTCGCCTGCCGGTGCGACGTGCCGAGGTATGCCGGCGCAGCGGCGGCGAGCGCCGAGACCTGCTCCGGGCGGACCTTGCTCGGGCCAGCACCGAAGCGACCGTCGGCCGGCCTCAGCTCCGCCGGGATGACCAGGGTGGTGGGGTCGACGCTCACCCCGGAAAGGGTAGGCGGCGAGAACAGCCCCGCGGCCCATGGGGTGGCGCGGCGGACGATCGGCAGACAGACGACAACCGCGCTGAAGGAGCTATCCGGCGGGGGTGTAGCCGCTTGGCGCAACCATCACCGGATCCCAGCCGGTGACCTCCTCGGGCTGACGCGGCGCCGGCCCGACGTAGCGGGCCGAGGGGCGGATCAGTCGCCCGGTCTTCTTCTGCTCGAGGATGTGCGCGCTCCAGCCGGCCAGGCGTGCGCATGTGAACATCGACGTGAACATGTGGGAGGGAACCTCGGCGAAGTCGAGAACGATCGCCGCCCAGAACTCAACGTTGGTCTCGAGCACCCGATCAGGCCGTCGCGCCCGCAGCTCCTCCAGAGCCGCCTTCTCCAGCGCCTCGGCAACTTCATAGCGCGGAGCCCCGAGCTCACGCGCGGTACGGCGCAGCACGCGGGCGCGCGGGTCCTCGGCCCGGTAGACGCGGTGGCCGAAGCCCATCAGCCGGTCGCCGCGATCAAGCAGGCTCTTGACGTATGCGGTTGCGTCGCCGGTGCGCTCGATCTCCTCGATCATGCCGAGCACCCTGGAAGGAGCGCCGCCGTGCAACGGACCGGACATAGCCCCGATGGCACCGCTGATCGCAGCCGCCACGTCGGCTCCCGTGGACGCGATGACCCTCGACGTGAACGTGGACGCGTTCATGCCGTGCTCGGCTGCGGAGACGAAGTAGGCGTCGACCGCCTGCACGTGCTGTGGGTCCGGTTCGCCACGCCAGCGGATCATGAACCGTTCGACGATGGTCTTTGCCTCGTCGATCCGGGACTGCGGGACCATGGGCAGGCCCAGGCCTCGGGCCGACTGCGCGACGAACGACATGGCCATCACGGACACATGTGCGAGGTCGTCGCGTGCGCGGTCGTCGTCGATGTCGAGCAGCTGAGACAGGCCCCATGCCGGCGCCAGCATCGCGATCGCCGACTGCACATCGACCCGGACGTCACCCGAGTGCACTGGGATGGGGAACGGTTCTGCCGGTGGCAGGCCGGGGTTGAACTCAGCGTCGACCAACAGGCCCCAGACGTTGCCGTACGAGACCCTCCCGACCAAGTCCTCGATGTCCACGCCGCGGTAGCGCAGCGCACTCCCTGCCTTGTCCGGCTCGGCGATCTCTGTCTCGAAGGCGATGACGCCCTCGAGTCCGGGTACGAAGTCCGAAGACATGAGCGGCTCCTGGTCGCGGGAAGTGCCGTGAGGATGCAGGGGGAACTGGATCACTCGCAATCTACCCCGGGCGCGTGCCGGGCCGGATGGTGGAATGGCCGCGATGACCGCCCGCCCCGAACCCCACGACGCACTCGCCCGGCTCGCCGCGATGCGCGAGCCGTACGCCGACGGTGAGCTCCTCGAGCGCGACGTCGCGCCGGAGCCGCTCGAGCAGTTCGCCCGCTGGCTGGCCGATGCGGTAGCCGCCGAACTTCCGGAACCCAACGCGATGGTGCTCGCGACAAGCGGCGCCGATGGGCAACCGAGCGCGCGCACCGTCCTGCTGAAGGAGGCCGACGACGCAGGGTTCGGCTTCTTCACCAACCTCGGATCGCACAAGTCGCGCCAGCTGGCGGAAAACCCGCGAGCGGCCCTGCTCTTCCCTTGGTTCGCCATGCTGCGGCAGGTTCACGTTGAGGGCCCGATTGTGTCCATGACGCGCGAGGAGTCCGCGAGGTACTTCTCCTCGCGGCCGTACGGCTCCCGGATCGGCGCCTGGGCGAGTGAGCAGTCGACGGTGATCCCGTCGAGGGACGAGCTCGACCAGCGGTATGCGGAGCTCGCCCGACGCTGGCCGGACACCGGCAGTCCGGCTGACGTCCCGCTGCCGGACCACTGGGGCGGCTTCCGCGTCGAGCCGCACACCGTCGAGTTCTGGCAGGGGCGCGTCAGCCGGCTGCACGACCGGCTGCGCTACCGCTCGCGCGAAGGCCCGCAAGAACGCCAGTGGGTGGTCGAGCGGCTCAGCCCGTGATCGCCAATGGCTGACGAAGCCGCGGCCCGTCCGCTGCGACGGTTGATGCGCACGATCGTCGCGGACACCACGCCATTGAAAGTGTCGGCGGACTATCGCCGACTCTGGCTCGGGCTCACGATCAGCAACCTCGGCCAGCAGATGACCAACGTCGCGGTCGCGATCCAGGTTTTCGCGATCACCGGCTCGTCGTTCTCGGTGGGGCTGGTCGGCTTCTTCGGGCTCGTACCGCTGATTGTGTTCGGGCTGTACGGCGGCGCGATTGCCGACGTCGTCGACCGGAGACTGTTGATGCTGTCGAGTGCTGGCGGGCTTGCGCTGTGCTCCGTAGTGCTGCTCGTCCACGCCGTCCTCGACGGCTCGTCGGTCTGGCTGCTCTATGCCGTGGTCGCGGTGCAGGCCGCGATGTTCGCCGTGAACAACCCGGCGCGGATGGCGACGATCCCACGTCTGATCGGCCCGGACCTGCTGCCGGCCGCAAACGCGCTCGGGCAGGTGACCTGGGGGCTCGGCTTCACGTTGGGGCCGTTGCTCGCCGGCGCGCTAGTCGGCACGGTCGGCTTCGCGTGGGTCTACGGCATCGATGTGATCGCCTTCATGGCGGCGCTGTATGCCGTGCTGCGACTGCCGCCGATCCCGCCCGAAGTCGTGGACGGCGCGCCCGCGACGAAGGCGGGTTTCGCGTCCGTGCTCGAAGGCCTGCGCTACGTCAAGAGTCGCAAGAACGTGCTCATGACCTTCCTGATTGACCTGAACGCGATGATCTTCGGGATGCCGCGCGCCTTGTTCCCGGCGGTGGCCGGGTCGTTCTACGGTGGAGGTGCGGCAACGGTGGGGATCCTGTCTGCCGCACCAGCCCTCGGTGCGCTGCTCGGTGCGCTCTTCTCGGGAGGTCTTGGGCGGGTACGGCGCCAGGGACGCGCGGTCGTCGTCGCCATCGTCGTGTGGGGTGCGGCAATCGCCGCGTTTGGCTTTACGCGCACGCTATGGCTGGGTGTGCTGTTCCTCGCGGTGGCCGGCGCCGCGGACATGGTGAGCGCGGTGTACCGGTCGACGATCCTGCAAGTGGCCACGCCGGACGCGATGCGCGGTCGGCTGCAGGGGGTTTTCATTGTCGTGGTCGCGGGCGGGCCACGTCTGGGCGACGTCGAGTCCGGCACGGTGGCCGAGGTGACGAACGAAGCGTTCTCGATCGTGAGCGGTGGGCTGCTCTGCATCGGCGGCGTCGCTGTGCTGTGCGCGCTCTATCCACGCTTCCTCAAGTACGACGCTCGCCACCCCGAGCCCTGACCTTGCTTCGCCTCAACCGCAAACCATGTGCCGCCGCTCGGTCTACGCCGCGGCGGCACATCGTCGCGGAATGAGGAACCCCCGTCAGCTCGACAGCACGTCGACGGCGACGCGCAGGTCCGACACCAGGCCCGCGTACGCGACCTCGCGGTCGTCGGCGCGCAGCACGGCCGAGGGGTGGATCGTGACCACCGACCAACGGCCCTTGGCCTGTCTCGGGATCAGCTGACCGCGTAAGGCACCCACCCGTGCCGACGAGCCGAGCACCTGCTTGGCC
The DNA here is from genome assembly GCA_040510995.1 of Candidatus Nanopelagicales bacterium. Taxonomy (GTDB): domain Bacteria; phylum Actinomycetota; class Actinomycetes; order JBEVHX01; family JBEVHX01; genus JBEVHX01. The sequence goes on along the minus strand of JBEVHX010000021.1, from coordinate 4,224 downwards.
GCCGTCGCGCCGAGCAGCACCATCACGATCGGGTCGAGCACGGTCATCTCGGCGTGCAGCCATGGTCGGCACGCGGTCATGTGCCGCAGCTCCGGCGTCTGGTGGATGCGGCGCGTGCCCGGGCCGTCGGTCCTGAAGCGGAAGTGCTTGACCGCGTTGGTGACATACACGTCGCCGCGACCCAGGCCGACCTCGTCGACCGCCCTCTGCAACAGCCGTCCGGCCGGGCCGACGAAGGGGATGCCCTGGCGGTCCTCCTGGTCCCCCGGTTGCTCGCCGACGAGTGCGATGCGGGCGATCAACGAACCCGCCGAGAACACGGTCTGGGTTGCGGTCTCGTACAGCTCGCACGCGGTACAGGAGGCGGCCGCGGCCCGCAGCTCTTCGATGGAGGCGTTCGGCGGCGGCTTGGCGGGAGTCACGTCCGAGGGTGTCGTCACCAGCGCCGCCTACCCACGCTCAGCCGTCCACCCACATCCGGACCACTTGCGCCGCGGCCTCCTCGGCGGACATGCCGAGCTCGGAGGCCTTGGCGCGCAGCCGTTTCCGCACCGGCTTGGGCAGCCGGACGACGAGCGCTACCTCCTTCCCGCCACTCCTCGGCTGCTGGTCCCTGCGGTGCGACCCCTTGTCCTTCTGCTTGGGCTTGGGTCGCAATGTGTGCGCCAGCACGGGTGCCGGCGACACCTGCACAGCAGGCAGCGTCGAGTCATTCGCGAACGCCGGCCGCGGACGTGGGTTCGTGGTCATGCGCCACCTCGTGACAGTGAGTTGCCGAGCTCCCGGGCGAGCACCTGCGTGAGCAGCGCGTCGAACGCCAACGACGCCTCGCGGGCCCCTTCGGAGCGCCACGCTTGCACCGGCACGCACGCGCCCTCAGCCTGCTGGATCGCGGTGCGGTCGGGGATGGCCGGTCGTAGGACCAGCCCGCCATATGCGGTCCGGAGCTCGTCCATCCGAAATCGGTGCTCCACGGTCTGCTCGCGAAGCTTGTTGACCACGATGCCGCCGGGTCGCAGGCGCAGGTTGTCGGCTCGGACCGCCTCGACGGCCTCCAGTGCAGCGCGAGCCCCCTGCAATGCGAACAGCGACGGCTCGGCGACGACGAGTGCGAAGTCCGCCGCGGCCAACGCGTTACGGGTCAGTCCGCCCAGCGACGGTGGGCTGTCGATCAGCACCAGGTCCACATCGGCCAGGCCGGAGAGCGCGATCCGCAGGTGCAGGGTCGCGTCGCGGCCGGCATACGCGTTGTAGCGCTCGAGCAGGCCATCCGCCGCGACGACGGAAACCTCAGGCCCCCAGCCGCTGGCCACCATCGCCTGCGGTAGCAGGCCGGCGCCGGGATCCGCCAGCAGATCGGTCGAGGTGAAGCGGACCTCAGCGGGGTCGAGGACGGTGCTCGCGTTCCGTTGTGGGTCGAGGTCGACGACGAGCGTCTTGAGGCCGCGATCCCAAGCCGCGCCCGCCAGGCCCAGAGTGACCGAGGTCTTGCCGACCCCTCCCTTGAGGCTGACAACGCTGACGACCCGCACCGTCGGAGGCTAGCCGCTGACCACCACTGGCCGTGCCACCGGCTCCGGTTCGATGGCCGGCGCTTGCATGCGCGAGGATGTGGGCGTGAGTGACCTCATCGACACCACGGAGATGTACCTCCGGACGATCTTCGAACTCGAGGAGGAGGGGATCGTTCCGCTCCGCGCGCGGATCGCCGAGCGGCTCGGGCAGTCGGGCCCGACGGTGAGCCAGACGGTGGCGCGGATGGAGCGGGACGGCTTGGTGTCGGTGGAAGGCGACCGCCACCTCGAGCTGTCCGCGCAGGGTCGCGCGCTCGCGACTCGCGTCATGCGCAAGCACCGACTCGCTGAGTGCCTGCTCGTGGAGGTCATCGGCCTGCCCTGGGAGGACGTTCATCCCGAGGCGTGTCGCTGGGAGCACGTGATGTCGGAGTCGGTCGAGCGGCGACTGATCGAACTGCTGGACCATCCGAAAAAATCGCCGTACGGCAACCCGATCCCCGGTCTCGACGAGCTCGGCGACTCCCCGCCGAAGCCGGATGCCCCCCTCTTCACGCTCATCGAGGTCGTCAACGACGAACCGCAGCGGGTCGTCGTGCGCCGGCTGGGCGAGCCGCTGCAGAGCGAGGCGGACGTGATGAGCGCACTCCACCGGGCCGGCGCCCGCCCGGGTGACGTCGTCAGGGTCCGGGCGTCAGCCGGCGGAGTCCTGGTCGGGTCCGGGGGCGAGACCGCCGAGTTGACGCGCGAACTCGCCGCGCATGTGTTCGTGTCGACCCACTAGTCCAGCCAACTCTGGTCCGTTACCCTGGAGCGAGCTCCGGTTCTCGCGCTGTGGCACGCCCCCCGTCCCAGGTCGAGAGCCGGAGCCTTTGTATGCCGACGGCGCTCGGCGGGCGCATCCGGCGGTTGCTTAATCGGCGTCGAAAGGATCCAGTAGGGCACCGACCGAGCCGATGCTCCACCGAACCGTCCGCCGGATCAGGCACCAGCCGCGATGCCCCAGCGCGAGCTGGACGACCAGGCAGCCGACGACCCCGCCAACCAGGAGTACGAGCAGGCCGACGAGCCACGAGCTCGGCGCCCATACGGCGACGGCCGCGACGACGAGCGCCAGGATCACCGCGCCGATCACGGTCGCGGAGCGGGCGGGGACCAACCCGAGCTCGACGTGCTGTCCGAATGGCACCGGGTCCTGGTGCGCGGACTCGGTGCACGGTCCAGCCGGGCGCGGGATGATCTGGGTGGGCACCGGGTCGTCGTGCACGAAGGCAGCGTAGAACGGTGGGAATGGACCGCTCAGCGCTTTCGTTTACGCGTCAACTAACAACCGAGCCGCGAGGAGCACAACCATGCCTGCGATCACGCCCGTCGATGTCCTGGTCCTCCCGCGCATCCCGCGCCCGGACCCGGCGGTTTCCCGGCAGCGGGTCCCAGCCCGCGTGGTTGAGGGCCTCGCGACCTTCGAGGGCGAAGGCTTCCCAGTGCGGCGGCCGTTCCCCGGTCGGCTCAGCCTGCAGCAGACCGACCCGTTCCTCCTGCTCGATCACATGGGTGCCGTCGAGTACGGACCGGGTGAGCCGAAGGGCACGGCCTGGCATCCGCACCGGGGTTTCGAGACCGTCACCTACATCATCGACGGTGCGTTCGCCCACCAGGACTCCACCGGCGGCGGCGGTCTGATCGCCGACGGCTCGACCCAATGGATGACAGCTGGCGACGGCATCCTGCACATCGAGACCCCGCCGGAGTGGCTGGTGCAGTCGGGTGGGCTCTTCCATGGCGTGCAGCTTTGGGTCAACCTGCCGCGCGAGATCAAGCGAGTGCCGCCGCGGTACCAGGACATCCAGGCGCCACACCTGAAGTTGCTCGCCTCGGACGACGGCGGCGCGCTGGTCCGGCTCATCGCCGGCTCGCTCGCCGGCCACGACGGACCAGGACACACCTACACCCCGATCACGTATGCGCACGCCACGATCCAGCCCGGTGCGTCGTTGGTGCTGCCGTGGCGTCCGGACTTCAACGCCCTGGTGTACGTGCTGTCTGGGTCGGGAAGCGCTGGGCCGGCGGACAAGGCGGCACCGATCCGCGAGGGTCAGATGGCCGTGCTCGGCGGCGGCGATGCATTGACGGTCAACGCCGAGTCGGCGCAGGAGTCACGCTCGCCGGCTCTCGAGGTGCTGATCCTCGGCGGTCAGCCGATCAACGAGCCGATCGTCAACTACGGCCCCTTCGTGATGAACACGAAGGAGGAGATCATCGAGGCGATTGAGGACTTCAACGCCGGCCGGATGGGTCAGATCCCGGCGTCCGCCCGCTGACACGCGCAGTCGAGGCAGCGTGGGTCGCCACCAGTTCCAGCTGCCCATCAGCCGCATGGTGGCCGGCACCAGGATAAGACGGACGATCGTTGCGTCGATTGCGATGGCGATCGCCATTCCGACGCCGAGTTGTTTGATCGGCAGGATGCCGGCCAGGGCGAACGCTCCGAAGACGACGACCATGAGCAAGGCCGCGCCGGAGATCAGTGGCGCAGTCTTTGCGACCCCGCGAGCGACACTGCCGGTGTTGTCGCCGGTACGCAGGTAGTCCTCCCTGACGCGGCTGAGCAGGAACACCTCGTAGTCGGTGCTCAGGCTGAACAGCAAGGTCAGCAGCAACAGCGGGATGAAGTTCTGGATGTATGCGGGGTCGTCCGCGCCCACCAAGC
>JBEVHX010000020.1:0-3285 GCA_040510995.1 Candidatus Nanopelagicales bacterium | reverse complement strand
CATCCGGGCCGACCGCAGCAGTTGATGCACACGATCCGCGACGTAGGCGGTGTCACCAGCGCTCTCTGCCAGGCAAGCGAGGGTGACGTGCTGGCCGTCCGTGGCCCCTTCGGCGTAGGCTGGCGAGTCCCGGACGGCACCGGCGGCGACATCGTCATCGTTGCCGGCGGCGTCGGGCTGGCGCCGCTCAGGTCCGCCGTTATCGAGGTCGTCGCATCGCGGCAGAAGTACCAGCGCGTGAGTGTCCTCTACGGCGCAAGGACCGCGAGCGACGTGCTGTTCGGCGCCGACCTGGCCGCCTGGGCGTCGGAAGACGTGCAGGTCGCCGTCACCGTCGACCGGGCATCCAGGGCCTGGACCGGTCGGGTGGGACTGGTCACCGAGCTGGTCTCCTGGGCGACGTTCGACCCGGCCCGGACGCTGGCGCTGGTGTGCGGCCCCGAGGTGATGATGCGCTACGTGGCAGGCGAGCTCACCGCACGTGGCGTGCCGCCGGAACGGATCCGGCTGTCCCTCGAGCGGAACATGCGCTGCGGTGTGGGTCTGTGCGGGCACTGCCAGCTGCGCGAGTACTTGATCTGCATCGACGGCCCGGTGCTCTCCCTCGACGCGGTCCGGCCCCTGCTGGGGGTGAGGGAGCTGTGACGACACAGACCGCGCCGGAACGCAAGCCGAAGCTGGCCGTGTGGAAGTTCGCCAGCTGCGATGGCTGCCAGCTCACCCTGCTCAATTGCGAGGACGAGCTGCTCCATCTCGCCGGTGAGATCGATATCGCCTACTTCCTAGAGGCGACCCGCGCGGTTGTGGACGGCCCCTACGACCTCTCCCTAGTCGAGGGGTCGGTGACCACCGCCGAGGACGCGGAGCGCATCCAGCAGATCCGGCAGAACTCGCGACGGCTCGTGACGATCGGCGCTTGCGCCACCGCGGGCGGCATCCAGGCGCTGCGCAACTTCGCCGACGTCGCGGAGTTCCGCGCGATCGTGTACGCGCACCCGGAGTACGTCGCGACGCTGGGCAGCTCCACCGCGATCGCCGCCCATGTCCCGGTCGACTTCGAGCTGCGCGGCTGCCCGATCGACAAGGCGCAGCTGCTCGAGGTCATCGCCGCATTCCTGCAGCGCCGGAGGCCGCGAGTCTCCGGTGAGAGCGTCTGCGTGGAGTGCAAGCGGCGCGGCAACATCTGCGTCACCGTCGCGCACGGCACTCCATGCCTCGGGCCGGTCACCCACGCCGGGTGCGGCGCACTCTGCCCGTCGTACGACCGAGGCTGCTACGGGTGCTTCGGCCCCGCGGACACCACGAACACGCCGTCGCTGAGCCGACGGCTCCAGGAGCTTGGGATGCCCGAGCGCGACATCCACCGGGTGTACCGTACGTTCAACGCCGCGTCGCCCGAGTTCGCCGCGGAGAGTTCGCGACACCTCGACAGCGGGCCAGCGCAATGACGGACCATAGCGCCCGACCGGGGCGCGAGTTGAGAGTGGACATGCTGGCCCGCGTCGAGGGCGAGGGCGCAATGCGGGTAGTGCTCCGCGACGGGAACGTGGCCGACGTCCAACTGCGGATCTATGAGCCGCCACGGTTCTTCGAGGCGTTGCTGCGCGGCCGCGCGTACACCGAGCCACCGGACATTACGTCGCGGGTCTGCGGCATCTGCCCCGTGGCATACGAGATGAGCGCGTGCAATGCGGTCGAGGACGCCTGCCGTGTCCAGGTTCCGGAGGAGATCCGGCTGATGCGCAGGCTGCTCTACTGCGGGGAGTGGATCGAGAGCCACACCCTGCACGTGTACATGTTGCATGCCCCGGACTTCCTCGGCTACCCGGGCGCGATCGAGATGGCGAAGGACCACCGAGACTTGGTGGAGCGGGGCCTGCGACTGAAGAAGGCGGGTAACGCTTTGATGACGCTAGTGGGCGGTCGCGCCGTGCACCCAGTCAACGTGAAGGTCGGCGGCTTCTACCGCTTCCCCGACCGCAGCGAGCTGCTGGCCTTGCGGCCACAGCTCGCCCGGGCGCTCGACGACGCGCTCGCCACCGTCGCGCTGGTGGCCGGCTTTGAGTTCCCCGACTTCGAGCAGCCATACGAGTACCTCTCGCTGCGCACCGACCGCGACTACCCGCTTGAATCAGGCTCTTTCGTCACCAGCGGCGGTCGGGCGTTCCCAGTCGAGGCGTTCGAGACCTGGGTAACGGAGGAGCAGGTGCCTCACTCTCACGCCCTGCATGCGCGACTACGCGACGTCGGACCGTACGTCGTGGGTCCGCTCGCGCGGTACTCGCTCAACCATGATCGGCTGCCGCCGGTGGCCCGCACGGCAGCCGATAATGCCGGGCTGGGACAAACCTGCCGCAACCCGTTCCGATCCATCGTCGTCCGCGCCGTGGAGATCGTGGTGGCGTGCGAGGAGGCCCTGCGCATCATCGACGGCTGGTCCGACGGGGTAGCGCCCTCGGTGGACGTCCCACCGCGGGCTGGGGCAGGTCACGGGGCGACTGAGGCGCCGCGCGGTGTGCTCTACCACCGTTACGAACTCTCCCCGGACGGCAGTGTGCTCGACGCGCGGATCGTGCCGCCGACGTCGCAGAACCAGGCCAGCATCGAGGCCGACCTGCGAGTCTTCGTGCAGGACCGGCTGAACCTCGACACCGATGAGCTGACCCACCGGTGTGAGCAGGCGATCCGCAACTACGACCCCTGCATCTCGTGCGCCACCCACTTCCTCCGACTCACCGTCGAGGGGGAGTGATGGCGTGCCAGCCCTCGTAATCGGCATCGGGAACCGCGCCCGCGGCGACGACGCGGTCGGGCCGGAGGTAGCGTCCCGCGTCGCGCAGCTCGGCCTTCCAGGAATTGCGGTGGTCGTGCTCAACGAGCCGGTCGCGCTCGTCGAGCAATTCGACACTCACGACCACGTGGTCGTCGTGGATGCGATCGACCCGCGCGGCCACCCTGGCAGGGTGCAGCTGCGGGATGTCAGCAGTGCGCCGCTGCGCCGTGATCCGCCGGCGCTCGGATCGCACGGGTTCGGGGTCACCGACGCCGTCGAGCTGGCCCGAGCGCTCGGCCGGCTGCCGAAGCGGCTGACGCTCGTCGGAGTAGAGGCGCGGACGTTCCAGCCGGGCGCCCCGCTTTCCCCGCGGGTTCATGAGAGCCTCGACGACGCCGTCGCGGCCGTGGTAACGGCGCTACCGGCTTGATCAACTTCTCGCAGCTGGTTGATCACGTTTTGCCACGCCTGGTGACCTTCGGTAGTGGCGGTGTGGCTGCTCGCAAGGCAAG
>JBEVHX010000019.1:0-2660 GCA_040510995.1 Candidatus Nanopelagicales bacterium | reverse complement strand
CACAGCACCCGGACGGGATAACACCGGAGACCCTCGCGACGCAGACCACCCTGGACGCCTTCTACGTCGGCGTCTGGTGCCAGTCGGCGCTCGCGGCCGAGCTCCTCGAGGAAGACGGCGACCGTTACCGGCTTGCGCCGCAGATGGCGACGCTGCTGCTGGACCTGGAATCTCCTGCGTACATGGGCGGCACCTTCGTACTTCTGACCCAACCCGAGATCTTCGACACTTTCGCCGAGCGGTTGCCCACCGGCGAGCACATCTGGTGGGACCAAACGAGCGCCGACTGGATCGCGGGGGTGGCCGGCACCGGCCGGGCGTTCTACAACCGGCTGATCCCCGGCGGGCTGGAGCGGGTGCCGGGGTTGGTCGACGCGCTGAATGGCCGGGCCCGGGTGCTGGAGACCGCATGCGGCGCCGGCGCCGGGCTGGTCAAGCTGGCCACCGGGTATCCCGCTTGTTCGTTGGTGGGAATGGACGGGGACGCCTACTCGCTGGAGCTGGCGGCCGACAAGCTGCGAGCCGCGGAACTGACCGACCGTGTCGAACTGGTCCACAGCCCGCTTGAGGTTCTGGCCTACGACGAGGAGTTCGACGTCGTCGTCAACAACATCTCGATGCACGAGTGCCGGGACATCGACAAGGTCATCATGAACACGTACCGGGCGCTCAAGCCGGGCGGTGTCTTCGTGATCAGCGACTTCCCCTTCCCGGATACCACCGAGGGACTGCGATCCCCGGCTGGACGGTTCATGTCGGGCATCCAGTTCTTCGAGGCACTCATCGACGACCAACTGCTTCCGGTGCGCGCCTACCTGGACCTGTTGACCCGGCACGACTTCCGGGAGGTCGACACGGTCGCGATCTCGCCCGTGCATGCGATCACGTACGGACGTCGGTGACGGCAAGATTCCCGACAGAACCGGGATGCCTGCCAACGGTGGCCGTGACGGCGCGCATGCGACAGTGATGCCAGCGTCGTGAACCCGGATCGGGAGGCCACATGAGCTTGCGGATATCTCTGCTCGGCGCACCGCACATCACGCGGGACGGCCAAGTGGAGCAACCGCGAGGCAACAAGGCGTGGGGGTTGCTCGCCTATCTCGTCCGAATGACGATCCCTGCGCCGCGTGAGCAGTTGGCCGGCCTGCTCTTTCCGAACGCCCATGACCCGCTCGCCGCGCTGCGGTGGAGCCTGACAGAGCTGCGCCGGGTTCTCGGCGGGCGGGCCGTCGTGGCGGGCGACCCGCTGCGGCTGGTGCTGCCCCCGGCCACGTTCGTCGACGTCGACGTCCTCACCCGCGGCAGCTGGGTCGAAGTCATCCAGCTTCCCGAGCTCGGCCAGGACCTGCTCGGTGGCGTGACGTTCCCGAACAACCCGGGCTTCCAACTGTGGCTGGACAGCGAGCGACGGCACCTGTCGGCAGCCGTCGAGGCGCTGCTGCACGAGGCCGCGCTTGCCTGTATCGCCCGGGACGAGCCGGACCGCGCCGCCGATCACGCAACCCAGCTGGTCGGCATCAACCCGTTCGACGAGAACTACCAGACGCTCCTCGTTCGATCGCTGAGTCTCACCGGCGATACAGCCGCGGCCAACCGGCAGGCCGCGGCGTGCGCCGAGTTGTTTCGCACCGAGCTCGGCGTCGAACCGACCCCGACGCTTTGGGCGGCCGCCCAACAGCCCGCCCCGAGCATCGGGCTGTTCGGACACGCGGCGACGATCGCTCAGATCGAGGCGGGCGAGTCAGCCGTGGCTGCCGGGGCGGTGGGATCTGGCCTGGACACATTGCGTCGGGCGATCGCCGCTGCCCGGCGCAGCCATCACCGCGACCTGCTCGCCAGAGCACTGGTCAGTCTCGGCAGCAGCCTTGTGCACGCGGCAAGAGGCACCGACGAAGAGGGCGCGGCTGCGCTGCATGAGGGCATCGCACTCGCCGAACACCTCGGTGACCCGGTATTGGCCGCCGTCGCCTGGCGAGAGATCGGCTGGGTTGAATTCCTCCGAGCGCGCTACGAGCGGGCGGACAAGGCGTTGCGGACCGCCGCCGGGCTGGCTACCGATGACCAGGGGGAGCTGGCCTGGATCGATCTCACCCGCGGCGGTTGTCACAGCGATGTCGGTGACCACGCCGGCGCCCGCTCCTACCTCCATGAAGCGATCGATCGTGCCGACGTCGCCGGCGCCGACCGGCCTGCCGCGCTGGCCCGGGCGTTGCTGGGACGGCTGCACCTGCTCCGCGGTGAGCTTGAAGACGCGCGCATCGTGCTCGACGCGTCGTTGGAGCGCGCGGCAGCGATTGGGTGGACGGGCGTCGTGCCGCTGCCCGAGTCGTGCCGCGCCGAGGTTGATCTACTCGTTGGCGACGTGGATGCGGCCGCTGAGCGCTTCGAACATGCCTTCTCTCTCGGCTGCCAGCTCGGCGACCCGTGTTGGGAGAGCATCTCGTGTCGCGGACTCGGGTTGGTCGCCGCCGCGCGCGGCGATCTCGCGCGGGCCCTTGAGCTGCTCGACGAGGCGCCCCGGCGTTGTCGTCGGTTGCCCGACAGTTACGTGTGGGTCGAGGCGTACGGCCTCGAGGCCCTGTGCGCCTTTGGTGTCGCGCAGGCCGCCGCGTCGACCGGACGATGGATCGACGAGCTCGAGACGATGGCATCACGCA
>JBEVHX010000018.1:0-2666 GCA_040510995.1 Candidatus Nanopelagicales bacterium | reverse complement strand
GACGTACGCCAGCCGCGGGAGCATCCGCGAGGAGCCGAAGGGGGCGTACGCCGCCGCGACGTCCTCGGCGGGCAGCGGGGCGAGGGTTCCGCGGAGTTGATTGAACATACAGTCAATCCTAGGTCTGGTCGGGCAACGGGTCCAGTGGACGACAGGTCAGGTCTCGCCGGCGAAGCTCCCGATCGACTCGCGGGTGCCGGCCTTGCGTCCCATCCGACGGTAGACCAGGAAGCCGAGTGCGACCGCGAGCATCGCGGTGACGAGCATCAGCGTGGCGAGGGCGTTGAGCGCCGGGGTGGGGGCGGCGCGCGCGGTGTTGTAGATCTTCACCGACGTCGGCTCGGTCGCGGAGTCGCCCGAGAGGTAGCGGACGATGACGAAGTCGTCGATGACGTCGGCGAAGACCAGCACGGCGCTGGCCACGATGGCCGGCACCAGCATCGGCAGGATCACCCGGCGCTGCGCCGCGAGCGGCGAGGCGCCGAGGTCCATCGCCGCCTCCTCGAGGTCGGAGCCGATCGTGGCCAGCCGGGCTCGCACCAGGATCGCCGGGTAGGCCAGCTGGAAGGTCACCAGCCCGACCACCTGGGCGCTGGTCCCGAGGGTCACCGGCAGCACCAGCGTGGTCACCACGAAGAGCAGCGCAACGGCCAGCAGGGTCTCGGGGAGCACGAAGGACAGCAGCAGCAGCGCGTTGGCACCGCTGGGCAGCCGGCCGTGCCACCGGTCCAGCCCGATCGCGAGGGCCACCCCGAGCGGCACCGTGACCAAGGTGACCAGCACGCCGAGCTTGAGCGTCTGCACCAGGGCCGCCTGCAGGGTGTCGTCGTGCCACACCGAGCGGAACGGGTCGCCGTAGTACCACCGCATCGAGAAGCCCTGCCAGCTCGTCCGGGAGCGGCCGGAGTTGAACGAGAACAGCACCGCGACCAGCACCGGCAGCAGCGACCAGAGCAGGTAGGCGATGGTGACCGCCGCCAGCACCCGTGGCTTGCGCCACGGGTCGCGCCACCACGCCCCGAGCGCGCTCACATCGCCGCCCCGTCGTTGCGGGAGACCGAGCGCACGTAGTAGAGCATCGGCAGCAGCGACACCAGCAGCACGAGCAGCACGAACGCGCCGGCCTGGCCGGTCTGCCCAGGCGTCAGCACGGTCTCGTTGATCAGGTTGCCGACCATGGAGGTCTGCGGCGAGCCGCTGAGCAGGTCGCTCGTGAAGTAGTCGCCCAGCATCGGCAGGCAGGTGAGCAGCACGCTCGCCACCACGATCGGGCGCGCCATCGGCAGGGTGACCCGCCAGAACGCCGACGTCCGGCTGGCGCCGAGGTCGCGGGCGCTCTCGACGAGCGAGGTGGGCAGCCGGTCGAGGCCGGCGTACAGCGGGATGATCATGTAGGGCACGTAGCCGTACACCAGTCCCAGGACCACGACCGTCGAGTGCCCGGACAGCCAGTCGGTGTCGCCCGGGAGGACGCCGCCGAGCGAGACGATCCGGTTGACCAGGCCGTCGTTGGCCAGGAGGTTGACCCAGGCCAGCATCCGCATCATGTAGCTGATCCAGAACGGCGCGATGAGCAGGGCGAGGAGCAGCCCGCGCCACCGGCCGGCCAGCCGCGCGACGTAGTAGGCGATCGGGAAGGCGATGAGCAGGCAGAGCACGCTGGCGGAGAGCACGTAGACCGCGGTGCGCAGCAGGGCCGGACCGAAGATGGCGTCGTCGCCGACGATGTGGGTGACGACGTACTGCGGCTGGTCCGAGGACCACTGCAGGGGGTTCCACACCGGGATGACGGTCCGGAACACCGGGTCGACGCCGCCGAAGACGACCGCCAGGACGACGTACAGCGGGGCGAGGAAGAACAGCGCCAGCCAGACCATCCCGGGCAGCGCCAGCAGCGGTCCCAGTGCCCGGGTGCCGCGGCCGGACCGTCGCGGTCCGGCGGGGCCGCTCGTCCCGGGTCCCTCCGCGGGCTCCTGGGTGAGCGGCACCGGTGCGGCCGTCACCCGCCCGCCTTGAACTGCTGCCAGATGCGGTGCCAGGCGGCGTCGTTCTCGACCGACAGCTCGAGCAGCCGGTAGCCGGTGTCGAACCACTCCTCGCGGACCGCGGCGGTGGCGAGGTTCTCGGGCAGGTAGCCGTCGGCGACCAGGCGCTCGGGGTCGAGCACCCGCTGCGGAGGCTGGTAGCCGATGAAGCCGAAGTTCTTCAGGGAGTTCTTCTCGTCGAGCATGTGCTCCAGGAAGAGGTGGGCCAGGACCGGGTTCTGGCCGCCGGTCAGCACCATCATCAGGTCGTTGTCGACCAGGCCGAGGCCGTCCTCGGGGAACCAGTAGCGCAACACGTCGACCGACTCGCCCTCGGGCAGGTAGTACTGCGCGTTGACGACGTCGCCCGACCACATCTGGCTGATCCCGAGCTGCCCCGACGGCAGGTCGTTGTACATGGACACGGTGACCTTGGGCTTGACCGCCGCGCTCAGCTCGGTCAGCCCGTCGTCGATGACCTGGAGGTCCGCGGGCTTGTCGGTGTTGACGTCGGTGATCCCGGCGCGCAGGCCGACCATCGCCATCGCGGTGTGCCAGTCGTCGATGACGGCCACCTGACCCGAGTACGCCGGGTCCCACAGCGCGTCGTACGGGTTGGGGAGCGCCGCGACGTCCTCGGTC
>JBEVHX010000017.1:0-11314 GCA_040510995.1 Candidatus Nanopelagicales bacterium | reverse complement strand
GGGCCGTGAGTGATACCGACAGCGAGCCGCTCGAACGGTGGGGGCGATGGCGAGAGGCAGAGTCCTCGGTGGTCTGGGACACCCATGTCGGCGGTCTGCCGGTCTGCATGCTCGGCATCGAGTCGCACACGGTCACGCGGCGCGGGTTCGTGCCCACCGACGGCCCGTCGGCCTGGAGCTCGGGAACGCTGTTTCCCCAGTCGTCTCGCAAGGTGGCTCGGGCCATCAACGCCGCGAGCGGGAACCGGCCGGTGGTGGTGCTTGCGAACCTCTCCGGCTTTGACGGGTCGCCGGAATCAATGCGCCGGTGGCAACTCGAGTACGGTGCCGAGATCGGGCGGGCGGTGACGAACTTCCGTGGGCCGATCGTCTTCGTGGTCATCTCTCGGTACCACGGCGGCGCGTTCGTGGTGTTCTCCAAGAGGCTCAACGAGGCGCTCGAGATCGCCGCGGTCGAAGGTTCCTTCGCGTCCGTCATCGGTGGGGCCCCCGCGGCCGCTGTGGTCTTCGCACGCGAGGTCAAGGCGCGCACTGACCGGGATCCACGGATCGTCGAACTCGGTGCCCCGGCAGGCGGTCCGGCCACCAAGGCCAACGAGACCTACGAACAGGTTCGGTCCGAGAAGCTCGGCGAGGTGGCCGCCGAGTTCGACCGCGTCCACAGCATCCAGCGGGCGCTCGAGGTTGGATCGGTCGACCGGATCATCCCGGCTCAGGCGCTGCGGCCTTACGTGATCGACGCGGTCGAACGCGGCATGTCGCTCGCCACATGAAGCGCACTCAGAGCGGTCCCGCCATCCACGTGTGGGTCGGCATGGCGGTGTACAGGGCGGGCGGATCCTCCAGTGCGGCGGGCGCAGCGGTCGCCGCCTCGGCCGCGACCGTCAGCAGGAAGTGGTTGAAGCGACACCACCACCCGGGCAACGACAGGCCGTCGGACGTCCGCACGGTCAGGCGGCGCCACCCGACCAAGGTCACGTCCTCCGGCGGGTCGTCGGGCGGGGGGTTGGGACGGTCGTCCCGCAGGGACACCTCGACGGAACGGGTGTCCCGGCGCAGCCCCGTTCCCAACACTTTCAGTGCGCTTTCCTTGGCAGACCACAACAGGTTCGCCATCGTGTCGCGGGCGGCGCCGGGAACAGACGCCATCCGCTCCTGTTCGGTGCCGGTGAAGTAGTCGCTGATGAACGACGACGTCCGAGGCTCGACGAGCTCGAGGTCACAGCCGACGCGCCGTTGATCGGGGCCAATCAGGCAGACAGCCCAGCCGGCGCGGTCGGTCAACGAGATCTCGCGACCAAGCCAGACCCCGTCGACGTGCGCCTCGGGCGCTCCGGTCGGCCGGTTTCGGACGTCGATGCGAGCTCGCTCGTCGAGTGCCGGACCCCAGCCCGACAGCGCGGCGATCGCCTCCTTCGCCGCCCAGCGCGATACCAGGAACTCCATGCGTCGCTTCGTGAAACGCAATCGCGCCGCCCGCGCCGACTCAGCAGCCGTAAGCCAGGTCCAGTCGCCCGGCAGCGCGCTCTCGCCTCGCGCGAGCCATCTCACGTCCCCGTCCCTCCAGGCGTCCGAGCGCGAGACAACGCCGACCCGGGCTGCCGTCATCAGGTTGGCAGACATCGGCCAGAACTGCCACGCCCGCGAAGTCAAGGGTCGTTGGTCCGTACGGACGCTGCGCTGATCCCCGCCCACCCGGGAACTACGCCTCATGCGGCGAGCTCCGGGGTCGGATACAAAGTCGGCATGAGGACGGGCCGGAACGGGGAGGCGCGCACTCGCGGCCGGCGCAAGGGGTCTTCAGCCAGGTCGCAGTGGGTCGACCTCGACGGACCGGTCCACTTCATCGACTTCGGCGGACCGCCGAACGGGCCCCAGCTCGTCTGCGTCCACGGGCTCGGCGGGTCTGTGGTGAACTGGACCGCTGTCGCGCCTGCGCTGACCGAGTCCTGTCGGGTCCTCGCGCTCGACCTCGCCGGGTTCGGTCGCACGAAGAGTGCGGGCCGGCCGACAACGGTGCACGGCAACCAGGAACTGTTGCACCGATTCGTCACCGAGCTGCTCGATCCGCCAGTCGTCCTCGTGGGCAACTCCATGGGCGGGCTGATCTCCGTGCTGCAGGTCGATGCGCACCCCGAAACCGTTGCCGGACTGGTGCTGGTGGACCCCGCACTGCCGGTCGGCCTTCGAGCCCGCCCGGACCCGCTTGTCGCACTGATCTTCGCTGCCTACGCCCTGCCTGCCGTGGGGCGCACGTTCATGTCGCGTCGTCGCGCCTGGTCCTCTGTCGAGGAGCGGGCCATGGACATCCTGCGGCTGTGCTGCGCCGACATGTCCCGGCTGCCGGCGGACGTGGCCAAGGCGCACCTTGAGCTGGCCCGCGAACGCGATTCTTATCCCGACGTCGACTCGGAGCTCATCATCGCGGCTCGCTCGTTGCTGTGGGTACTCGCCCGGCGCGGCCAGCACGCCGCGATGCTGCGGCGGATCCGCGTCCCGGTCCTGATGCTGCACGGCGACAAGGATCGGTTGGTGCCGATCGCCGCGGCGCGCGCGAGCGCCAACGCCAACCCCTGGTGGCGGTTCGAGGTCGCCCACGGCGTGGGCCACGTTCCCCAGCTGGAGGCGCCGGACTGGACCGCCGGGCACATCCTCGACTGGCTCGCGACCGACGGTCGCGCGGCGGGCCTGGGCGCACGGTCCGGTCTCGATCGGGAGAATGGATCACCTTCAGCCGACGGATGAGCGCCGGAGCACGAAGTCAGAAGTCGGCGCGCGAACCCGTGTCTGCGACACCGTAGGTCAGCTTCGCGTGTTGCAACGCGTCGACGTACCCCGCGCGTTCATACGCCGACGCGTCGCTTCCGTGCGGCACGGAAAGCAGCCCACGCAGCTCGCCGACCCCGTTGAATCCCTTGCGTGCCATCCAGTCGGCGACACCGGCCAGCAGGGTCCCCGCATACTCAGGGCCGTAGCGGATCAAGGCCGAGGCGGTCATCACGACGTCGGCTCCGGCGAGGAGGTACTTGACGACGTCGGGCGGGTCCTCGACACCACTCGTCGCGGCGAGCGATGCGTTCACCCGCCCGCGCAGGAGGGCGATCCACGTACGCGGCAGGCGCGCTTCGGCCTGGTTCGAGAGCTCCACCCGGGACACGACCTCAAGGGTTTCCGGGTCGATGTCGGGCTGGAGGAACCGGTTGAAGAGCACGAGACCGTCCGCACCTGCCTCGTCCAGCCGGAGCGCCATCTCACCGATCGAGCTGAAGTGCGGACTCAGCTTGACCGCGACGGGCACGTCGACTGCGCTCTTGACCTGTCCCAGGATGTCGATGTGCCGCTGCTCCACGTCCCGCCCGGGGATGTGCGCGTCGCCGGGAACGAAGTAGATGTTGAGCTCGATCGCGGCCGCCCCTGCGTTTTGCATCGCCCTGGCGTAGTCGACCCAGCCGCCGGGTGAGGCGGCGTTGAGGCTGCCGATCAGGGGGATGGCGACGGCAGCTGCGGACCGCTCCAGCAGGCTGAGGTACCGGCGCGGGCCGCCGTCATCGTCGCCGAGGGATGGGAAGTACGAGAGGGACTCGGCGAAGCTCTCGGTGCCCGCATCGACAAGCCGCGCGTGCTCCAGCGACTCCCGACGCATCTGCTCCTCGAACAGTGAGTACAGCACCACCGCGGCCACACCCGCGTCGGCCAGCCGGCGTACCCCGTCCACGGTCAGGGAGAGCGGGGACGCCGATGCGACCAGCGGATTGCGCAGCGTCAAGCCGAGGTAGCCGGTTGTCAGGTCCGTCATCGCTGTCTCCGCGCGTCGGCGGGGAAGCGCTCGGCGCCACGAGTCGCCATCTCCTCGTAGACCTGCCAGCGTTGGTCGATTGCCTCTTGCGCCAGGGCAAGCAGCCGTTCGGCCTCGGCGGGGTCGGAGTCGGCGAGCATGCGGTAGCGAAGCTCCCGGTAGGCGTAGTCGGTGAACGGGATGCGCGGTCGCGGCGAGTCGAGCAGGAACGGGTTGCCGCCGGCGTGGCGTAGGAGTGGGTCGTACCTGACGAGCGGCCAGTAGCCGCTGGCCACCGCGCGGTACTGCTGGTCGAGTCCTTTGCGCATGTCGATGCCGTGGGCGATGCAGTGGCTGTAGGCGATCACCAGTGACGGCCCGTCGTACGTCTCGGCCTCGCGGAACGCGCGCAACGTGTGCTGCGGGTCCGCGCCCATAGCCACCCGGGCGACGTAGACGCTTCCGTAGGCGATCGCCTGGAGCGCCAGGTCCTTCTTCGGCACGGCCTTGCCGGCCGAGGCGAACTTCGCGATCGCGCCAAGCGGAGTTGCCTTCGACGCCTGGCCGCCGGTGTTGGAATAGACCTCGGTGTCGAGGACGAGCACGTTCACGTTGCGGCCGCTGGCGAGGACGTGGTCGAGCCCGCCTGCCCCGATGTCGTACGCCCAGCCATCCCCGCCGACGATCCAGACGCTTCGCCGGACCAGGTGGTCGATGACGCTGCGCAGGTCGACGACCGCCGACTCGTTCGCGTCCGGGATGCCGTCGAGTCGCCGCTTCAGTTCCTCCACACGTTCGCGCTGCGCGCCCAGTTCGGATTCCCGGCGCTGCGGGGCGTCGAGGATCCCGTCGACCAGCTCGGCGCCCAGCTCGTCGCGCAGCTCCGTAATGCGGCGGCGGGCCAGCGCCTCGTGCAGATCCGCGGCAATCCGGAAACCAAGCCCGAACTCGGCGTTGTCCTCGAACAGCGAGTTCGACCAGGCGGGCCCGCGTCCCTCGGCGTTCGTCGTCCACGGCGTGGTCGGCAGGTTCCCGCCGTAGATAGAGGAGCAGCCGGTTGCGTTGGCGACCAGCAGCCGGTCACCGAACAGCTGCGAGAGGATCTTGAGGTACGGCGTCTCTCCGCAGCCCGCGCAGGCACCCGAGAACTCGAAGAGCGGCTGCAGGAACTGCGTGCCGCGGACTGTCCCGAAGTCAACCCGGGTCCGGTCATTGACCGGAATCTGCTCGAAGAACGCGATGTTCTCCCGCTCCGCGGGCAGGAGCGGCTCCGCGGGCGCCAGGTTGATGGCTTTGCGCTCCGGGTCCAGCGGCGCCTGCGCCGGGCACGCTTCGACGCACAGGGCGCACCCGGTGCAGTCCTCGACGTAGACCTGCAACGTGTAGCGGGCGTCCGGCACTCCGACAGCGGTGAGCGGAGCGGATTGGAACCGCGCCGGAGCCCCGGACAGCAGCGAGCCCTCGTAATACCTGGACCGGATGACGCTGTGCGGGCAGACGAAGCTGCAGTTGCCGCACTGGATGCACAGGTCGGGATCCCAGACCGCCACGAGGTCGGAGATGTTGCGCTTCTCATACGCGGCCGTGCCACTCGGATAGGTGCCGTCGACGGGTAGGGCGCTTACCGGCAGGGCGTCGCCACGCCCGGCCATCATCTCGGCCGTGACAGTACGGACGAATTCCGGCGCGCCCTCCGGCACGGTCGGACGCGGCGTGCGAGTCGCCGTCACCCGGCCGGGATTCTCGATCAGGTGCAAGGCAGCTAGCGCCCGGTCGATGGCTGCGTCGTTGCGCTCCACCACTTCAGCGCCGCGGCGGGCGTACGTCTTCGCGACAGCCGCCTTGATCCGGGCGATCGCCTCGTCGTGTGCCAGCACCCCGGAGATGGCGAAGAAGCAGGTCTGCAGCACCGTGTTGGTACGCCCGGCGAGCCCGACCGCACGCGCGACCCGGCCCGCGTCGATCGCGTAAAGCACGATCGACTTGGCCAGGATCTGCTCCTGAACCGCGCGCGGCAGCGCGTCCCACACCTTGTCCGGCGGGTGGGGACAGTCCAGCAGCAGCGTCGCCCCGGGGGCTGCCAGGCCGAGAACGTCGATGCGGTCCAGTAGCCCGAACTGGTGGCAGCCGATGAAGCTCGCCTGCCGGACGAGGTAGGGCGCGCGGATGGGCTGCGGCCCGAAACGCAGGTGCGACACGGTCTGGGAGCCGGACTTCTTCGAGTCATAGACGAAATAGCCCTGTGCGTACATGGCTTCGTCCGAGCCCAGGATCTTGATGGTGTTCTTGTTCGCGCCGACCGTTCCGTCGGAGCCGAGGCCGAAGAAGACCGACCGGATCGTGGAAGCCGGCTCAATGTCAAGGGTCGGGTCAAACGGCAGGCTGGTCCCCGAGACGTCGTCGTTGATGCCGACCGTGAACCGCCGGCGCGGCCGCTCCAGCGCCAGCTCGTCGAAAACACCGGCCACCATGCCCGGCGTGAACTCCTTGGAGGAAAGACCGTAACGACCGCCGATGATCGTGGGAATGGCAGGCCGCTCGCCGTCGGAATGCGCCTCGGCCGCCGCTGCGACGACGTCCAGGAACAGGGGTTCCCCACTCGATCCAGGCTCCTTCGTCCGGTCGAGCACGGCAATCCTGGCCACCGACGATGGCAACGCGTCGAGCATCGCGCGGGCCGGGAAGGGCCGGAACAGGCGCACCTGGACGACGCCGACCCGCTCCCCCTGGGCGACCAGATGCGCCGCTGTCTCCCTGGCCGTCTCCGCGCCGGAACCCATGAGAATGAGGACCCGTTCCGCCTCCGGGTGGCCGGCGTAATCGACGAGGTGGTACTGCCGGCCGGTGCGCTCGCCAAGCCTGGCCATCGCATTCGCAGTGATGGCCGGCGTGCGGTCATAGAACGGGTTCACCGTCTCGCGCGCCTGAAAATAGACGTCGGGGTTCTGCGCAGTGCCGCGGATGAACGGCCGGTCCGGTGACAGAGCCCGGCCGCGGTGGGCCCTGACCATCTCCTCGGACACAAGGGCACGCAGGTCGTTGTCCGACAGCAGGTCGATGGTGTTCAGCTCGTGCGAGGTCCGGAAGCCGTCGAAGAAATGCACGAACGGCACGCGAGACTCGAGTGTCGCGGCCTGCGCGACGAGCGCCATGTCGTGCGCTTCCTGGACTGAACCCGAGGCGAGCATCGCGAAACCGGTCTGGCGTACTGCCATGACGTCCGAATGATCACCGAATATCGACAGTCCCTGCGCGGCCAGGGACCGGGCGGCCACGTGGAAGACCGCGGGCGTCAGCTCCCCGGCGATCTTGTACATGTTCGGCACCATCAGCAGGAGGCCCTGCGAGGCAGTGAACGTCGTGGTCAGCGCACCGGATTGCAGCGCGCCGTGCAGGGCGCCGGCGGCGCCGCCCTCGCTCTGCATCTCCACGACCGTCGGCACACCGCCCCAGACGGTCCGGTGTTTTCGGCTGGCCCATTCGTCCGCCAGCTCGGCCATCGGCGACGACGGGGTGATCGGGTAGATGCAGCACACCTCGTTGAGCCGGTAGGCAACCGACGCCGCCGCCTCGTTCCCGTCGACTGTCGCCCTCATCACTCCTGCTCCGCAACCATCTCGATCGCATGCACGGGGCACTGGTCGAAGCACGTCGCACAGCCCGTGCATCTGTCGTAGTCGAACCGGTATCGGTGACCCACGCCCAGCTTGATCACTGCATCCTCGGGGCAGGCGCCGAGGCAGCCGTCGCATTCGAAGCAGTTGCCGCAGGAAAGGCAGCGGTGCGCCTCGTATGTCGCCTGCTCAGTGGTCAACCCGCCGACGACCTCGGCGAAATCGGAAACCCGTTCCTGGGTCGGGCGTTCGGGTTGCTGCCGACGAGCGCTGTCTCCGAAGTACCACAGATGCAATGCGTCGAACGTGGCCAGGTCGTGCTTGGCGTTATCGCCCGCGGGCGACCCGCGCAGGTAGGCATCGATGTTGCGGGCGGCCTTCTTGCCGTGTCCAACGCCGACGGTGACTGTTCGCTCGCTCGGCACCATGTCGCCCCCGGCGAAGACGCCCGGACATCCCGTCATCATCGTCGGGGATACCTGCACCGTGCCGTCCCGTGAGAACTCCACACCCGGGACTGGTCGCAGGAACGCCGTGTCGGTCTGCTGGCCGAGGGCGAGGATCACCGTGTCGGCAGCGAGCGTCTCGAACCTTCCTGTGGGCTGCGGCCAGCCGGACTCGTCCAGTTCCATGACCTCGATCGTCAGCTCGGGCCCGTCGAAAGCCGTGATCGTCCGGAGCCAGTTGATCCGCACCCCCTCGCGCTCGGCGTCCTCGGCCTCCTCCTCGTGTGCCGGCATCTGCGTACGAGTACGGCGGTAGACGATGAGTGCCTCCTCCGCGCCGAGCCGACGGGCCACCCGGGCCGCGTCCATCGCGGTATTGCCGCCGCCGTAGACGGCCACGCGCCGCCCGACGATCGGCCGGTCGCCCGAAGAGACGCTGCGCAGGAACGAGACCGCGTCGACGATCCGGCCGGCGTCCCCGGCCGGGATGTCCACGCGCTTGGACAGGTGGGCACCGACCGCGACGAACGCCGCGTCGAAGCGGCCTTCACGCCGTTCGGCATCGAGGTCCCCGACGCGGTGGTTGCCGGCGATCCGCACTCCTAGGTCGGTGATCCGGGCTACCTCGGCATCGAGGACGTGGCGGGGGAGCCGGTACGCCGGGATGCCGTAGCGCATCATGCCGCCGGGTTCAGGGCCCGAGTCCCGGATCTCGACCTCGTGGCCGAGCCGGGTCAGGTGGTAGGCCGCTGACAGGCCGCTGGGCCCGGCGCCGATGACCAGCACGCGCTTACCGGTCCGGTCGGGTCGACGCTCGAAGCGCCAGCCTTGTTCCAGTGCGAGGTCACCCAGAAACCGCTCGACCCCGTGGATCGAGACCGCGCTGTCCAGCTCGACCCGGTTGCACACGCTCTCGCATGGGTGGTAGCAGACCCGGCCGTGGATCGCGGGTAGGGGGTTGTCCTGGACGAGCTGCCGCCAGGCCTGCTCCATCCGACCGGCCTTGACGTGCGCTATCCAGGCCTGGATGTTCTCGCCGGCGGGGCAGCCCGCGTTGCAGGGTGGCATCAGGTCGACGTACACCGGTCGTTGCGTTCGAACCGGTCCGGCACCAGCCGTTCCGTGCAGCAGGTCCGGCAGCGCTGTGACGTCTCGTGGCCGACCGGTCATGTCAGCGCCTTCCCTGTGGTTATGCACCCTGGCGCGGCTGTCAGGGGAACTCGTTCGATCGACGCTACGCGCCGGATCCCCCGCGCACGACCCTGCCGATCCTCCTGCTCGGGACCTGCGCCCTATCCCTTGGGAATCGCCGTCAGAGCGCCTTGACCGCAGCCACCAGCTTGGCGAGGGAGTCCTTCGCGTCGCCGAACAGCATGGTCGTCTTCGGGTCGTACAGCAGCGGGTTGTCGATCCCGGCGAAGCCGGGACGCATGGATCGCTTGAGGAACACCACGTTGCGGGCGGCATCCGCGTCGATGATGGGCATCCCGAAGATCGGGCTGCCCGTCTCGGTCCTGGCTGAGGGGTTGACCACATCGTTCGCGCCGACCACGAGCGCCACGTCCGTGGCCGGCATGTCGCTGTTGGCCTGGTCCATTTCCTCCAGCTGGGAGTACGGGACCCTGGCCTCGGCCAGCAGGACGTTCATATGACCGGGCATGCGACCGGCCACCGCGTGGACGCCGTACATCACCCTGACCCCCCGCGCCATCAGCACGTCGGCCAGCTCCTTCACCGTGTGCTGCGCCTGGGCGACAGCTAACCCGTAACCCGGGATGATCACGACGCGGCGCGCGTAGGCGAGGAGGATCGCGACGTCCTCGGGCCCGCCTGACCGGACCGGCCGCGTCGACGTCGCCGACCCGGTTGTGCCAGCGGTGCTGACGGTCGTGAAGGCGCCGAAGAGGATGCTCGCGATGGACCGACCCATCGCCGCCGCCATGAGTCGCGTCAGCACGGTTCCGGCGGCACCGACGAGGGTGCCGGCCACGATGAGGAGCGTGCTGTCCAGCACGTAGCCGGACGCTGCGACCGTGAGGCCGGTGAACGCGTTGAGCAACGAGATCACCACGGGTACGTCGGCGCCGCCGACGGGGAGCACGAAAAGTACGCCGGAGGCCAGGCCGGCTACCGCAACCGCCGCAAGCAGTCCCTCGGACCGGGTCGGTGCGACCGCCAGCCCGAGGCCGACGGTGACCGCCGCCACACCAGCGCTCACGAACCGCCCGCCGGGGAAGACGACCGGCCGAGTCGTCATCAGCTCCTGCAGTTTGGCGAACGTCACGAGGCTTCCCGTCAGGCTGACGCAGCCCACGACGACCGAGAAGACGGTCGCCAGCACGACGGCGACCGGGTCGTCATCGCCGCTGCGCAGGAACTCGACGAACGCGACCGCCGCGGCCGCGCCACCGCCGACTCCGTTGAACATCGCGACGAGCTGAGGCATGCCGGTCATCGGCACCCGTCGCGCCGCGGGCACGCCGACCGCCACGCCAATCGCCATGGCCGCGATGATCAGTGGCAGGTGGTCGAGGTCTTCGGACACCAGTGCGACCGTCACCGCAAGAACGGCGCCAGCCGCCCCGAGCAGGTTGCCGGTGCGCGCCGTACGCGGCGCCGAGAGCCCCTTGAGGGCGACGATGAAGCAGGTCGCTGCGACCAGGTAGGCCAGCTGGACCCACGTGTCCGAGCCGCTCACCGGTCGTCGCGGCTCGTCGGTGTCGGCAGCTGCGTTTGCTCGTCCGCCGAGCCTCCTGCCCGGCGCCGGTCGGACGGCCGGAACATCTCGAGCATCCGGTCGGTGACGACGAAGCCGCCGACCATGTTGATCGTCGCCAGGACCACCGCGATCAGGGCGAGGCCGATCTGCAGCGCACCCTCCGCCTGGCCCGCCACCACGATGGCGCCGACGAGGATCACCCCGTGGATCGCGTTGGCGCCGGACATCAGCGGGGTGTGCAGGATCGGCGACACCTTCGAGATCACCTCGAAGCCGACGAACACCGACAGCACGAAGATGGTCAGCAGTTCGATGTCACCAGTCACCGAGTCTCCTCGAGGAGTGCGCGGGTCGGCGCATGCCGGACCTCTCCATGGTGGGTAAGGCAGCAGGCGGCGAGGATCTCGTCCTCGAGGTCCGGGCGCACCTCGCCTCCGTCGGTCATCAGCAGCAGCAGGTCCACGACGTTGCGGGCGTAGAGCTGGCTGGCGTGCACAGGCAGTTGGGAAGCGACGTTCAGCTCTCCCCAGACGACCACGTCGTGGTGGAGGATCTCTTTGCCGGGCTGGGTCGGCTCACAGTTGCCGCCGGACTCCGCGGCGATGTCGACCACTACGGATCCCGGCCGCATCAGGGCGATCATCTCCGAGGTGACCAGCAGGGGGGCGCGGCGGCCTGGAACGGCCGCCGTCGTGATGAGTACGTCGGCGTCGGACACGTACGGCGTCAGCAGCTCCTGCTGCTGCCGAGCCCGGTCCAC
>JBEVHX010000016.1:0-3101 GCA_040510995.1 Candidatus Nanopelagicales bacterium | reverse complement strand
CCGGCAGGTGCCTGCCGACCGCGTAGGCGAACGCGAACGCCGACGCCGCGTGGCCGGACGGGAAAGAGGCGGATTCCGGCATCGGTACACGGCGAGCCGCAAACATGGCGTGGCCGCCGCGATCCGGGCGCCGCCGTTGGGCAAGCGGCTTCATGCCGAGATTGACCGCCGCTGAGGTCACCCCGATCGCTAGCACGCCCTCCAACGCCGCGCGGCGTCCGCGCCCGCCACCGACGGCGATCACGGCGGCGATACCAAGCCACAGGCGCGAGTAGTTCGCCGCGTTCGAGAGCCGGCGAGCGGGGCCATCCAGCTCCGGCGTGGGGGTATCCGCCACAGCCTCATACACCGCCCGGTCCACCGCCCCCAGCTCACGCAACGCCTCCACCCAGACAGACTCGGCGCCCCGCCGCGCCTCGACCCGCCGCGCCAGCGCGTCCGCGACACTCTGTTGCTCTGTGCCAGGTTGCTCTGTGCCAGCATGAGAGGACATGCGGAGGATCCTTCGATTCAACCGGTGGCCGGACATGAGATGCGAGCGCAGCACAAAGACTAGACCGGACCTGGCGGTCAGCGCCTACGGCCACCCCAGCAGCCGCGGCGCCGGCGAATGCAAGCTCCATCGCGGCACCGTCGCTCAGCGGGGGGACGGATGCGGCGCCATCGGACCGGGCAGGATTGCCAGTGCTGGCTTTGGATAGGGCGTCGCCGCCTGGCGCGAGAGCCACCTGCCGCGCGGCCGGGCGAGTCACTAGCCGACTTGCAACGACACCCTTCCATCATGCGAACATCTGTTCGACGCCGTCAGTTCGCCGAGCGGGCTGAGGCCGAGCACAGGCAGCGGGATGCGCAAGAGCGCCGCGAAGCCGAGCTTGACAAGCAGGCGGCGTCGCGTCGGCAGTCCCCGACCGTGTTGAGCGGCTGGTCCTCCTGGACGCGGCCGCTGACCTCATCGAGCCCGACGAGTCCCTCCGCGAGGTCTGGCGGCAGGAGCAGTCCCTGGTCGAGATCGGTGACCTTGCCGGCGCGACCGACCTCATGGTCGACACCTGGCTCGGGCCCGACGCGGACGACGACCACCGGGCGCTGCTGCGGGATATGCAGCGTCGTGCCTTCGACCTGCAGGTCGCGGCCGGTGACGAGGGCACGAACCGTGACCTGCCCGTGGACCTGGCTAGGATCACCGCCTCGGTCACGGTGGTCGTCGGGCATCACGACCTGTCGTTCTTCCGGGCCACGGCCCGCGTCCTGGCGGATGGACTCCCGCACGCCGACCTGGTCGAACTCGCCTGGGCCGGGCACCTGCCGTCGCTGGAGCGCCCGGCTGAGACGGCTCGCCTGGTGGCCACGGCCCTGGGATAAATCTGTGGCCGCGGACCGGATCGCGGCGTGAACGAGTGTCAGGAAAGTCGTAGCGGTTGATGACGACCGGGTCGAGATGAGCTTCAATGTCGTAGCCCCGTGGCGGCCGATCCCGCTCAAGCGACCGAATAAGCGAGCCAACGCTGCCATTAGGCGTGGGGGTGGCGCTCATCAGTTCCAGCCGGCGCGAGTCGTCGAGGCGCTCGAACATTCGCTGTCCCGTCGAGTCCAGGACCGAACCGAGCGCCAGCTGCAACTCGTCGACGAGTCCCGCAGCCAGGAGTGACTGCGCCAACTCGATACTGCCGTGGACGCCGATGTCACGGCCCGGGCGAACCTTGAGATCATGCACGACGTCGGCTATTGGACCGGACACGGCCTCTGCGTCACCCCACGAACTCGTCAGCGGCGTCGACGTGACGACGTACTTCTTGACGCTATTGATGAAGTCCGCGAACGGCTGCTCGTCGGACGTGGGCCAGTAGCCTGACCACTCGTCGTACATGTTGCGACCCAGCAACACCGCGTCCTGGTCGCGGATCATGCGGGCCTCCATTTCGATCAACACCGGGTCGAACACCGGGGTGCCCCGCACCGTAGGGTCGGTGGCCGGGAAATAGCGATTCGGGTTATCGACCGCTCCGTCGAGCGACATCAAAGCGTAGAGAACGACCTTGCGCATGCGAGCCTCCTCGGCGATGGGTGTCGACACTCCGACTTCGTAGCGCCACGAACTCATCGCCGGAGAGCCCGCCGCCTGGAGCCCCCTGGACCAGCCATAGAACGACCGCTCATCGGCTGCTTGTTGTATTGGTCCTAGGACCGGACGGGCAACGGGCCGTACGCCGAGCGACTGGCTCATCGATCACGTGGCCCGGTTTGGAATGAGCTCATCGGCTTCTACAACTGGCGCGAGTGGTCGTAGTCGTGGAATGCGTCCCTGATCCTGCCTAGCGCCTCCCACGGCGGCAGGCTGCGGTCGAACGCCAGCCCCTCAGCGGTCGTCGTCGAGGATGCCGGAAACGCCGAACCGGTCCCTGATCCGCCTGACGCGGCTTCGTCGAGGCTCGGGTCGTAGGCAGCCGGGTGCAGGTGGTCGAACATGTCCAGCATGTCGGCCCAGTCGCGGCGTGCCGGGTTCAGCCGGGTTGGACGCTACTGCCCGGCCTGACTGCCGGCAATGAAGGCGTGAAGGCGATCATTGACCTTGACAGCGCGGGTAGCCGGAGGAGCATTACGCCGTGGCATAGCGGCTTACGACAGGGCCACGGGCGTCACCCGTCTCAGTGCAGATATCCACCCGGATCCGACGGGGAGGGTTCGCGATCATGGAGTCAACGGTCGCCGGCGCCGCTGCTGCTCGTGTTGCCGCACCATCGACCCTCGAACGCTGGGCACCCGCCGCTGCGTCGCTCTTCGCTGTGCTGTTCGTTGCCGCTGTCATCATCGGGGAAAGCCTTGACATCGGCTACGAATTGCCGGAGCTCACGCAGAACTTCGCGAGCGAGGACTATCAGTCGACGGCGGGCTTCGTCTTCATCCTCATCCTGCTCAGCGCGTTGTGCTTCCTGTGGTTCCTCGCCGACCTCACCGCGACCATGCGTTTGCTCTCGCAGGGAATGTTCGCGTCGCTGGTGCCTATCGCCGGCGTCGTCTTCATTACGGCCCTCCTTGTCGCCACCACCACCCTGTTCGCGCCGCTGTTCAATATCGGTCACAGCGTGCTCGAGGGAGCCGAC
>JBEVHX010000015.1:0-5616 GCA_040510995.1 Candidatus Nanopelagicales bacterium | reverse complement strand
CGACTCGAAGCGGTCGGCGATCAAGCAGGTGGCCAGCGGCCGCTTTGGCGTGACCTCGGAGTACCTGACCAACGCCGACGACATCCAGATCAAGATGGCGCAGGGCGCCAAGCCCGGCGAAGGAGGCCAGCTGCCCGGGCACAAGGTCTACCCGTGGGTGGCCAAGACCCGGTACTCGACACCGGGAGTTGGCCTGATCTCGCCACCGCCGCACCACGACATCTACTCGATCGAGGACCTCGCGCAGCTGATCCACGACCTGAAGAACGCCAACCCGTCCGCCCGGGTGCACGTCAAACTGGTCGCCGAGGTTGGAGTCGGCACCGTCGCTGCCGGGGTGTCGAAGGCGCACGCCGACGTCGTCCTGATCTCCGGGCACGACGGCGGCACCGGCGCATCACCGCTGACCTCGCTCAAGCACGCTGGTGCGCCGTGGGAGCTCGGGCTCGCCGAGACGCAACAAACCTTGCTGCTCAACGGTCTGCGGGACCGGATTGTCGTCCAGACCGACGGTCAGCTCAAGACCGGGCGCGACGTTGTCGTCGCCGCCCTCCTGGGCGCGGAGGAGTACGGCTTCGCCACCGCGCCGCTCGTGGTCAGCGGCTGCGTGATGATGCGCGTCTGCCACCTCGACACCTGCCCGGTCGGCGTGGCGACCCAGAACCCGGAACTGCGCAAGCGTTTCACCGGCCGGCCGGAGTTCGTCGAGACGTTCTTCGAGTACATCGCCGAAGAGGTCCGGGAGCAGCTTGCTGCACTCGGTTTCCGCAGCCTGGCCGAGGCGATTGGTCATGCCGAGATGCTCGACACCCACCGCGCGGTGGAGCACTGGAAGGCCTCCGGCCTCGACCTCGAGCCGATCCTGCACGTCCCAGACCTGCCCGACGGTGCCGCGCGTCGCTGCACCACCCAGCAGGACCACGGCCTGGAGAAGGCGCTCGACAACGCGCTGATCGCGTTGTGCGAGGACGCGCTGGCCGCGGGCGAGCCGGTGCGCGCACAGCTGCCCATCCGCAACGTGAACCGCACCGTCGGCACGATGCTCGGGCACCAGGTGACCAAGCGGTATGGCGGGGAAGGCCTGCCCGACGGCACGATCGACATCACCTTCACCGGGTCCGCCGGGCAGTCTTTCGGCGCTTTCGTGCCCCGCGGCATCACGCTGCGGCTCGAGGGCGACGCCAACGACTACCTGGGCAAGGGTTTGTCCGGTGGACGCCTGGTGGTCCGCCCCGACCGGGCGGCGACGCTGCTCTCCGAGCACAACGTCATCGCCGGCAACGTGATCGGATACGGCGCGACGGGCGGGGAGATCTTCCTTCGCGGTGTGGTCGGCGAGCGATTCTGCGTCCGCAACTCAGGGGCCACCGCGGTCGTCGAAGGCGTCGGGGACCACGGCTGTGAGTACATGACGGGCGGCCGGGCCGTCATCCTCGGGCCCACCGGTCGCAACGTCGCGGCCGGGATGTCCGGCGGGATCGCATACATCCTCGACCTCGACCCGGCTCGGGTGAACGGTGAGCTCGTCGACCTCGAGGAGCTCGACGAGGACGACCGGCAGTTCCTGTACCACATCGTCCGACAGCACTCCGAGGAGACCGAGTCGGTGGTGGCTGCCGAGCTGCTCGCGGACTGGGAGGCGGCGCTGCCGCGCTTCTCGAAGGTGATGCCACGCGACTACAAGCGCGTGCTCGCGGCGCAGGCAGAGGCGGCTCGGCGAGGCCTGGACCTGGACGCAGCCGTGATGGAGACCGCCCGTGGCTGATCCCAAGGGCTTTCTGACGACGCCGCGCGAGCTGCCGGTCCGGCGGCCGGTCGAGCTGCGGCTGCTGGACTGGTCTGAGGTGTACGAGCCGCGCCCGGACGGGATGATCGAGCGGCAGGCCGGCCGGTGCATGGACTGCGGCATCCCCTTCTGCCACAACGGCTGCCCGCTCGGGAACCTGATCCCGGAGTGGAACGACCTCACCTGGCGTGACGACTGGGCCGGCGCGATCGAGCGGCTGCACGCGACCAACAACTTCCCCGAGTTCACCGGGCGGCTGTGCCCCGCGCCGTGCGAGACCGCATGCGTGCTCGGCATCAACGCAGACCCGGTCACGATCAAGAATGTCGAGGTCGCGATCATCGACCGCGCCTGGGACGACGGACTGGTCAGCCCCCAGCCGCCGTCGCGGCTGTCGGGCAAGACGGTCGCGGTGATCGGCTCCGGCCCGGCCGGACTGGCGGCCGCCCAACAGCTGACGCGGGCCGGACACACCGTCGTCGTCTACGAACGCGACGACCGAATCGGCGGCCTGCTTCGCTACGGCATCCCCGAGTTCAAGATGGAGAAGCGCCACCTGGACCGGCGGCTCGCTCAGATGGAGGCCGAGGGCACCCGCTTCCGTGCGGGCGTCAACGCCGGCGTCGACATCACCGGGGTCGAGCTGCGCAAGAAGTACGACGCGGTCGTCCTCGCGATCGGCGCCACGCTCGGCCGCGAGCTGCCGGTGCCGGGTCGCGAGCTGGCCGGGATCCACCAGGCGATGGAGTACCTGCCGCTGTCGAACCGGCTGCGTGAGGGAGACAGCTTTCCGGGGTCGAGCCCGACGACGTCTCCGATCGACGCCGCGGGCAAGCACGTCATCATCATCGGCGGCGGGGACACCGGCGCGGACTGCCTGGGCACGGTCCACCGGCAGGGCGCGGCGTCGGTGACCCAGCTCGAGATCCTGCCGCGGCCGCCGCACGAGCGGCCGTCGGCCCAGCCCTGGCCGACGTACCCGATGACATATCGCGTCTCCTCGGCGCATGAGGAGGGCGGCGAGCGGGTGTATGCGGTGTCCACGCAGCGTTTCCTCGGCGACGACACCGGCCACGTCCGGCAGCTCGAGCTGGTCGACGTCGAGCTGGTCGATGGGCGGTTCGAGCCTGTCCCCGGCAGCGAGCGGGTCATCCCAGCGGATTTGGTCCTGCTCGCGATGGGTTTCACCGGCCCCCAGCAGGCCGGCGTCGTCGAGCAGCTGTCCGTGGACCTCGACGCTCGCGGCAACGTTGCGCGCGACTCGTGCTACATGACCAGTGTCGACGGGGTGTTCGTCGCGGGCGATGCCGGCCGCGGCCAGTCGCTGATCGTCTGGGCGATCGCTGAGGGTCGCTCAGCCGCCGCCGGCGTCGACCGCTACCTCACCGGCGAGACCAACCTACCGGCGCCGATCCCGCCGACCGCCCGGCCATTGATGATCTGAAACGCATCCGTGACCCCGCTGCCCATAGGGTCGGGGGGTGCGTCGCGCGAAGATCGTGTGCACTCTGGGGCCGGCCACCTCGACTCCGGAGATGATCCGGGCGCTCGTCGATGCGGGCATGGATGTTGCCCGGTTGAACCTCAGTCACGGTGCGTACGCCGACCACGAGCGGGCCTATGCGCGCATTCGTGACGCCGCCGACTCCTCCGGCCACGGCGTTGGCATCCTGGTCGACCTGCAAGGGCCGAAAATCCGGCTCGGCACGTTTGCCTCAGGCCCGGTCCTGCTGCAGCCCGGGACCGAGTTCTCCATCACCACCGAGCCGACACCGGGCGACGCGTCGCTGTGCTCGACCACGTATGCCGGGCTGCCCGGCGACGTGGCCGTCGGCGACCGGATCCTGGTGGACGACGGCAAGGTCGGACTGCAGGTGGTCCACGTCGACCCCACCCGGGTGACCACGCTGGTCACGGAGGGCGGGATGGTCAGCGACAACAAGGGGCTGAACCTGCCCGGCGTGTCGGTCAGCGTCCCCGCGCTGTCGGACAAGGACGTCGAGGACCTGCGGTGGGCGTTGGCCCTGAGGGCCGACCTGGTCGCGCTGTCGTTCGTCCGCTCGGCCAGCGATGTCGAGGACGTGCACCGCATCATGGACGAGCTCGGCCCGCGCCTGCCGGTGCTGGCGAAGATCGAAAAACCGCAGGCGGTCGACAACCTCGAAGAGATCATCGCGGCCTTCGACGGCATCATGGTCGCCCGCGGCGATCTCGGCGTCGAGCTGCCCTTGGAGCAGGTCCCCTTGGTGCAGAAGCAGGCCGTGCGCCGAGCACGTGAAGTCGGCAAGCCCGTCATCGTCGCGACCCAGATGTTGGAGTCGATGGTCGGCTCGAGCCGGCCGACGCGCGCGGAGGCATCTGACGTCGCCAACGCGATTCTCGACGGCGCGGATGCCGTGATGCTGTCCGGCGAGACGTCGGTGGGCCGCTACCCGATCCAGTCAGTGCGGACGATGAGCAGCATCGTCAGAGCGGTTGAGCAGCACGCGCTCGACGCGCTGCCTCCGCTCGCGGATGCGCCGCACTCGAAGAGCGAGGCGATCGCTGCATCCGCGGTCTCCGTTGCCGAGATCGTCGACGCGAAGTTCATCGTCGCGTTCACTGAGACCGGCTCGTCGGCGCGCCATGTCGCTCGGCACCGGTCGGCGATCCCGCTGCTCGCCTTCACGCCGCGCCCGGAGGTGCGTAGCCAGCTCGCCCTCAGCTGGGGGGTCGAGACCTTCCTTGTCCCGTTCGTGTCGCACACCGACGAGATGGTCAAACTGGTCGACGGTGCGTTGCTCGATATCGGCCGACTCCAAGTCGGCGACCTGGTCGTGATCGTGGCCGGCGCGCCGCCCGGCATCCCGGGGTCGACGAACGCCATGCGGGTGCACCGCATCGGGGACGCCGCCACCGGCGCGGCACCGGCCTACCTCTGACCGCACCCTCCGCGAATGTCCACATTCGCGGAGGCTCAGTTCGACGCGACAACGCCCCAGGCAGTGAGTGTCTCGACGAGTACGGCAGTGGGCTGGTCGTACATCAGCGCCAGGCTCTGGACATCGTTGGCTCGCAGCGAGAGCACCCGGCCGTTGTAGTCGCCCCGCATCCGCTGGATGGCCGCAACGAAACGCAGCAGCGGTCGGGCGGCCTCTGGCGGGGCGGCGGGCAGCCGTTCCAGGTCGAGGACCAGTGCGGCCGGTCCGCTCGCTCGGCCGTTGTCCTCGCCAGGGAGCAGTTCGACGACCGGAACGCCGTAGAAGGCGGCCAGCTCAGCCAGTCGCTGCACTGAGACCGCCCGGTCGCCGCGCTCATACGAGCCGACGACGACGGCCTTCCACCGACCTGAAGACTTTTCCTCCACCCGGTGCAGCGAAAGCCCCTGCTGCATCCGGATCGCCCGCAGCCTGGCGCCCAGCGCCCGCGCGTAGTCGCTTGCCATGAATCGCACCCTCCCGGACCATCCAGGCCCCCCGGCCCGTGGTAACGCACCGTGACGGTAGGCGTGCTAGGGGATGCTGACAACCATCCGTTAGGGTGATCGCGCCAGACATCCTTTAACGACCCGTCCTGAGAGGCGGGGAAGGAGGTCCGCACGGTGTCGTCCACGACCCCTGTGCCTGCTCAATCCCAGCCCGATCGTTCTCCCACCGATCCGCCGCTGCGCGAGGTTCTGGACGCCGGCGAGGTCACCAGAGCCCTGACCCGCATCTCCTACGAGATCCTCGAGCGCACCAACGGCGCCGAGGATCTCGTGCTGCTCGGCATCCCACGTCGTGGTGTACCACTGGCCAGGCGGCTGGCCGCTCGGCTGTCCGAGACCGAGGGCTTCAACGTTCCGGTCGGAT
>JBEVHX010000014.1:0-34782 GCA_040510995.1 Candidatus Nanopelagicales bacterium | reverse complement strand
TTGATCTCGGCCGATCGGCGTGCGGCGGTGTCTGCCTACGTGCCGGATGATGCGCCGGTGGCGTTCCGCGGCAGCGCGCCCGACGGACCGGGGTTCTGGTTCCCGCCGACGGTCCTCGAGGCGCGTGAGGCGGACCGCGCGTGGCGGGAGGAGATCTTCGGGCCGGTGGTCTCCGTGATGCCTTTCGACGACGAGGCGGACGCGATCCGGCTCGCGAACGACACCGAGTACGGGCTGTCCGGCTCGATCTGGACCAGCGATGTCGGCCGCGCCTTCCGGGTCGCGCGGGGCATCGAGACCGGCAACCTTTCGGTGAACAGCCACAGCTCGGTGCGCTACTGGACGCCGTTCGGCGGCTTTAAGCACAGCGGCCTCGGCCGGGAGCTGGGCCCGGATGCGCCGGATGCCTTCACCGAGACCAAGAACGTGTTCGTGTCGACCGAGTGAGGGGGTCAGCTCCGTGGAGCGATTGAAGGACCGGGTCGCGGTCATCACCGGAGGGGCTGGCGGGATCGGGCTGGCGACGGCGCGTCGCTTCGCGGCTGAGGGTGCGAAGGTCGTGGTCGCCGATGTCGACCAGTCGGCCGGCCACGCCGCGGCGAAGGAGGTCGGCGGGACATTCGTGTCGGCCGATGTCACCGACGAGGCGGCAGTGCACGCGCTGTTCTCGACCGCAGTGGAGGTGTACGGCGGGCTGGACATCGCGTTCAACAACGCCGGCATCTCACCGACGGACGACGACTCCATCCTCTTGACCGGCCTCGACGCGTGGCATCGGGTGCAGGAGGTCAACCTCACATCGGTGTACCTGTGCTGCAAGCACGCGATTCCGCACCTGCAGGCGCGCGGCGGCGGGTCGATCATCAACACTGCGTCGTTTGTCGCGGTCATGGGAGCCGCCACTTCGCAGGTCTCCTACACCGCATCGAAGGGGGGTGTGCTGGCGTTGTCCCGCGAACTCGGCGTGCAGTTCGCGCGCGAGGGGATCCGAGTCAACGCGCTGTGTCCCGGGCCGGTCGACACCCCGCTGCTGCGCCAGCTGTTCGCAAAGGACCCGGAGCGCGCACAGCGTCGGCTGGTGCACATCCCGATGGGCCGGTTCGGTACCGCGGACGAGGTCGCCGCAGCCGTCGCCTTCCTCGCCAGCGACGACGCGTCGTTCATCACCGCGTCGACCTTCCTCGTGGACGGCGGGATCAGCGCCGCATACGTGACACCGCTGTAGGGCTCGGTCAGGCGCGGCGGACTTTCGCCACCACCTCGCGGACTGCCGGCGCCACCTCGTCGGCGAAACGACGTACCTGGGTCACCGGATCCTCGGCCGGGCCGAAGATGAACGAGTCCATCCCATACTCGGTCGCCAGCACGCTCAGCTCCTCCACCCACTGGCTGGGCGGGCCATGCAGCAGCCCGCCGGACGCGCCATCAGTGATGCTGCCGAACACGTTGTACAGCCGCTGGATGTCCGCTGGGTCGCGGCCCGCTGCGACCGCCCCTGCGTCGATCCGCTCGTGCATCGTCGGGAGCCGATCCGGCCCGGCGTTGCTCAGCGACGGCACCCACCCGTTCGCCGACGTGCCAACGACGCCGAGCAGACGAGGCCCGCCGACCCCCAGCCAGATGCCGATGTCATGCACGGGCTTCGGACCCGGCTTGACCCCCGACAGCTGGTAGTGCCGACCGGCATAGCGGACCGACCGCTCATCGGACCACATGGCCCGGATGACGTCGATGGCCTCCACGAGTGCGCCCGCGGCCTCGCCCGGGCTGCGCTGCGGCCCGCCCATCGCAACAACTGCCTCCCAAAACGCACCCGCGCCCAAGCCGAGCTCGAACCGGCCGGCGGAGATCACGTCGAGGCTGGCCGCCGCCTTCGCCATCATCGCCGGTGGACGCAACGGCAGGTTGGCGACGTCCGGAAACACCCGCACCTGCTCGGTCCGGGCCAGGATCGCGGCCATGAGCACCCAGGTGTCGAGGAACCGCCGCTGGTAGGGGTGGTCCTGGACGCCGATCAGGTCCAGCCCACCGACGTCGGCCGCGTGAGCGATCGCCAGCACGGTCTCGAGGTCGTCGGCAGCCGGGGTCGGAAACACCCCGAACTGCATCGGTCGTCCATAGTCAGCCACGCCGTGTCCTCTCTCGTGCTCCGATCAGGACGCACCACCCCGCTGCTCGTCCGAGGTGATGTTCACGTCGTCGAGTCGCCTGCGCCTGAGCCGGTCGATCGGCCGGCTCATCACGTAGGTGAAGTCGTGCGCCACCGGCGTCTCCCACCCGCGATAGACCGACAGCAGCCGGGTGAGCAGGACGGTGCCGATCGTGGCCACCTCGGCAACGACTCGATCCATGCCGAGCCCACGCGCGATCATGACGTAGACGATCCCGCCGACAATTGCCGCGACGGCATTCCACGGCCCGCTGCGGACGACCTCGGGCTGGTCGCCGGACAGCATGTCCCGAAGGATGCTGCCGCCGGTGGCCGCGATCACACCGACCGCGACGGCCGGAATCACCGGGACGCTGCCGACGAGCGCCTTTTCGACGCCGACCACCGTGAACAGGCCGAGCGCGGCTGCGTCGATCCACATCAGCGGCGATGTGAACCGTCGGACAAGCCCGGCAAAGAAGAAGCCGACGACAGCGGCGGTGAGCACCGTGACGAGGTATGCCGAGTCGACCAGCGCGATCGGCCGCACGTTGAGCAGCACGTCGCGGATGACCCCGCCGCCGAGGCCGGTCGCTGCCGCGATCAGCAGGACACCGGCGACGTCGAAGTGCTTGCGCGCCGCGAAGACCGCCCCCGACAGCGCGCCGACTACCACCGCCGTGAGGTCGACGTAGAGCGGGATCTCGATGAGTCCGGTGTCGCGAACCTCCTGCGCGCGCACGTCGGGTCAGGCGCGGGTGGCCGCGACGAGCGCGTCGAACAGCCGCGGGTCGTCTCCGACCTCGGGATGCCACAGCACACCGAGCACGAACCGATGCCTCGGCGACTCGACCACTTCGATCGTGTCGTCGTCAGCCCAGCCAGTCACCGTCAGCGAACCGGCTTGGGCGACGCCTTGGTGGTGGTAGGAGCGCACGACGACCTTGTCGCCGAGGATCGCCTGGACCCGAGACCCGGGCTCGAGGAGCACCGCGTGCTCGCCGTAGACGCCGGGCGAGGGACGGTGCTCATCGTGCCCCAGCAGCTCGGGCAGGTGCTGGTGCAGAGTGCCACCGGAGGCGACCGCCATGACCTGCATGCCGCGGCAGATGCCGAGCACCGGCAGGTCTCGGTCGAAGACGGCGCTGAGCAGCGCGAGCTCGCCCGCGTCGCGCTCCGGCCGCAGGTTCGTGGTCTCCGGGTGAGCCGCCGCGCCATAGCGGGCCGGGTCGATGTCCGGGCCGCCGGCCAGCACCAGCGCGTCGAGGATGTCCAGCAGGTCGTCACCGTCTGCCCGGTCCGGTGGCAGCAGCACCGCACGCCCGCCGGCCTCCTCGACCTGGCGCACGTATGCGTACGGCACCAGGGCCGCCGTGGCGTGCCAGGCTCCCCAGCGGGCCTGCTCCACGTACGCGGTGATCCCGATCAGTGGACGTAGCCGGCTCACCTGCCCAGTCTCGCCCATACCGCACCCTGGACGCGGGGAATCAGCCGCGCCGTGGGACCGTTGGAGTGAGCACCGTGCCCCAGGAACCACCCCGGAGAGAATGTGTCACTGCCCCCATTGGTTGAACCCGCCGCCGAGCTGAGCGTCGACGAGGTCAAGCGCTATAGCCGCCACCTGATCATCCCTGACGTCGGGATGACCGGGCAGAAGCGCCTGAAGAACGCGCGCGTCCTCTGCGTCGGTGCAGGCGGCCTGGGTTCTCCGGCGCTGATGTACCTCGCCGCCGCCGGGGTGGGGACGCTCGGCATCGTCGAATACGACATCGTCGACGAGTCGAACCTGCAACGCCAGGTGATCCACGGTCAAAGCGACGTCGGGCGGTCGAAGGCCGAGTCGGCGCGCGACTCGGTCAAGGAGATCAACCCGTACGTCAACGTCGAGATCCACGAGACCCGGCTCGACTCGTCCAACGTCCTCCAGATCTTCAGCGGCTACGACCTGATCCTCGACGGCACCGACAACTTCGCGACCCGCTACCTGGTGAACGACGCGGCCGTTCTCCTCGACAAACCCTACGTGTGGGGGTCGATCTACCGCTTCGAGGGCCAGGTGTCGGTGTTCTGGGCGGAGCACGGTCCGCAGTACCGCGACTTGTACCCGGAGCCGCCGCCGCCTGGGATGGTGCCCTCGTGCGCCGAGGGCGGCGTGCTCGGTGTCCTCTGCGCGTCTATCGGCTCGGTGATGGTCACCGAGGCGATCAAGCTGATCACCGGTGTGGGCGAGCCGCTCATCGGCCGGCTGATGGTCTACGACGCCCTCGAGATGTCGTACCGGACCATGAAGATCCGCAAGGACCCGAACGCAGAGCCGATCACGGAGCTCATCGACTACGACGCGTTCTGCGGCACGATTTCCGACGAGGCGGCCGAGGCGGCACGGGACGCCACGATCAACGTGCGGCAGCTGTCGGCGATGTTGGACGAGCGCGACCGCGGCGAGCGGGACTTCCTGCTGGTCGACGTCCGGGAGCCGAACGAGTACGAGATCGTGGACATCCCCGGCTCGGTGCTGGTCCCAAAGAACGAGTTTCTGATCGGCGACGCGCTGACCCGGATGCCGCAGGACAGGCAGGTCGTCGTCTACTGCAAGACCGGCGCCCGGTCGGCTGAGGTGTTGGCCCTGCTCAAGTCGGCCGGGTTGTCCGACGCGGTACACGTCGGTGGCGGCGTGGTCAGCTGGGTCAACCAGATCGAGCCGCACCGCCCGAGTTACTGACGCTCCCGCACAGCGTGTCGTCAAGCACTCCGAGTCAGCGGTGACGCGCTCCTCGGACACGTGGGCCTGGCGGGAATGCGGCGACCAGCGGTCACAGGGCGCCCTTGCGCTGTAGCCAGTTGAACGCGACGTAGCCGGGCAACACCGGCAGCCAGAACGTCGCGGTCCGGAACAACAGCACGCTGGACACGGCAACCGAGCCCGGGAGCCCGGCGGCGGTCAAGCCGGCGGCGAGTGCGGCCTCGATCGCTCCCAGGCCACCAGGCGTCGGTGCCGCGGCACCGAGGGCCGTGCCGGCGAGGTACACCACCGCTACCGTGGAGAACGCCAGCGAGTCGTCGAAGGCCCTGATCGACACCCACAGGGCCGCGATCTTGCCCAGGTTGAGAAGCAGGTTTCCGGCGAGCCCGAGCACGAGCCGCGACGGCGTCTGGAGCACGTCGAGCAACCGCGGCACTACCGTCGAGAACGTCGGCCGCAGCCGGGCCACGGCCAGCCGTCGAATCCGTGGGATGAGGAAGGCGATCACCGCGAGCGCCAGGATCACTCCCACGACCCAGAGCACGTTCTGCGACGGGACGAACTGCTCGCCCGTCCCGGTCCCGGTGATGACACCGAAGACCGCGAGCAGGACCAGGTGGATCGCAAAGGCAGCGACCTGCGAGACACCGACCGAGGCCACCGCCACGCTGGCCGGGACGCCCGCCCGCTGCACGTAGCGGGCGTTCACGGCATAGCCCCCGACCGCAGCCGGAGCGACGAGCGAGGCGAAGGAAGCCGCGACCTGCGCGATCACGGTCCGGAGGAAAGGGAGCCGTAACGGCACGAACCCCATGAGGATCATCGCCGCTGCCACATACGTGAACGCCGCGCACACAACGGCCAGCGCCGCCCAACGCCAGTCCGCGCTGGTCACGATCTCGACCAGGTCGACCGACCCGAGCTGTGACAGGAGGAAGTACATCGCGATCGCCCCGGCGACCAGCGAGACCACCGTGCGTGGCTTGAGCCGTTCCAAGTCGACCGGTGGCGTCTCGACCGCCGGCGTCAGGCCGACCACCCGATCGCGCAGCTGCCCGACCAGGGCGGGCTGCGACTTCAACGCTCGCCTGGTCTCCGGGGACAGCGGGATCGGTTGGAGCAGGGGGAGGGTGCCGGCGACCTCCACCTCGCCGACCATGTCCAATGCGCTGTGCACCGCGCGGTCCGGGCCCACCGTGAGCGCCAGCGTGACAAGCAGCTCGGCCGAGTCCAGGCGCAGCTGGAGATCACTCGCGGCGACCTCTCCTTGGGCGAGCCCGCGCACGACGACCCGCTGCCGCCCCTCGAGCAGGATGTTGGTGGCCGACAACGCGCGGTGCGCCACCCCCTTACGGTGCAGCAGGCGCAACTGGCGCCACGCCTCGTTCAGGTGCGCGTCGGTGACGTCCTGCGCGCTCAGCGACGCCAGTGGGCGCCCGGCGGTCGTC
The DNA here is from genome assembly GCA_040510995.1 of Candidatus Nanopelagicales bacterium. Classification (GTDB taxonomy): domain Bacteria; phylum Actinomycetota; class Actinomycetes; order JBEVHX01; family JBEVHX01; genus JBEVHX01. The sequence continues at coordinate 28,442 of JBEVHX010000014.1, read as the reverse complement.
TCGTATGCAATGAGAGCCGCATCCGGGCCAACCTCAGTGACCGCGAGCAGGCGTGGCGTGTCGGTGCCGGCCTGCGTCGCCGCGTACGCCATCAATGCCTCATGGTCGACTGCCTGCCGAAGCGACAGCGGCGTACGTCGGGCCACCGCCTCGCGCAACCGGATTGCCCGCCAGGTCCGGGAGAGGATGCCCGCGCCTTGACGGTCCTGGTCGAAGACCTCGACCTCGAGGTGCTGTCCGTCGGTCAGGTCGGCCACATAGACGCGGGCTTCGCCGGCTGCGGCATCCGCGAGCCGGATGCGGGCTGGCATGAGGTGCGCCCGGGCAAGGGCCTGGGCCACCTCGAGACCGTTTGGGCGGAGGTTTGGTGAGCCGAGCACATACCGCGTCGTGCTGCCAACCAGCCGACCGATGCCGAGGCTGAGCAGCAGGCCCCACGGCGTCGTGTACTCCGCGAGCAGGAACGTGATCGCCGAGAGGGTGACCGATCCCCACGTGACGGCCTGCCAGCGACTGCGCCCGGAGAGCGAGAGCACGGAGATCAACGCGACGATCCCGGCGAGGAACGGGTTCACCATGGCGGTGTACCCGCCTTCGGCTGCTGGCCTGGTCAGCGCGATCACCAGGTCGCCGCGCGGCCGGCTGTTCGCCCACCAGTTGATGACACCGGCGAGCAGCACCGTGACCCCGGCGGCCCCGACTGCGTGCACGTAGTCGCGACCCCGGCCGCGCAGCACCTGGTCGATCCCCAGGGCGACCGGCAGGGACAGAATGGCCAGCGTGCTCACGAGGTCCGCCAAGGCCAGGAAGATGGCGGGCAGTCCGCCGGCGGCATTCTCGAGATCCGACTCGATGCCGGTCGTGGTCGCGGTTGCGACCACAGCGATCAGGCAGACGGCGATGCACCCGGTCAGCGCGAGGCCGGCGCGGACCAGGTCGATCGGACGCCGGACTCGTCGCGGGGCCGGCGGTTCGTCGACGACCACCTCGATGCGGGCCGGCGGCACGACACTGGTGTCTCCCGCCTGCAGTGACAGCGGGGCGCGGGACAGATCGTCCATGACATCGGATGCGGCGTCGGCGACCGCATCCGCGGCAGCACCGAGACGCCCCGGCACGCGCCGGGCTTCCCCGGTGAGTCGGCGGGTCACGTCGGCCACCCTCCGATCGTCGCAGACCGGACAGGCAGGATTCACGAGTGGACGACGCAGGCGGAGCGCGGCGAAGCCGAGGTGATGACGACGTTCACGGGGGGAGGCGCGCCGCACCGCACGGTGATTGAGCGCGTGCTCGAGGTGGTTGAGCAGATCCCGCCGGGCCTCGTCCTGACCTACGGCGACGTTGCGGACCTGGCGGAATGCTCCTCGGCGCGCGGCGTCGGGCGGATCATGGCGCACTACGGCGCCGAGGTTCCGTGGTGGCGGGTGGTGAACGCCTCCGGCCGACCACCGCCGCATCACCTCGACGAGGCGATCCGACGGTTGAGCGCCGAGGGAGCACCACTGTCGAGCAACGGCGCGCGAGTCCACCTTGCTGCCGCTCGCTGGCTCGGGCGCCCGCGAACGGACGGCCTGTTTGTGTCGGAGCCCCTTGGACCGTTGCCGTCTCAGCAGCCCAGCGGAGGGACTCCCGGATGACGCAGCGCTATCGACTCGTCCGGGCGCGCTCGGCCACGGCGGCCGTGCCTGCGCTCGATGCGCAGCAACGGGCGGTCGTCGATCACGAAGCAGGTCCGTTGCTGGTGGTCGCCGGCCCGGGCACCGGCAAGACCACCACGCTGGTCGAGGCAGTTGTTGATCGCATCGACTCGCGCGGCGTCGACCCGGAGCGCGTCCTGGCGCTCACCTTCAGCCGCAGGGCAGCAGCGCAACTTCGGGAGCGGATCACGGCTCGACTCGACCGCACCGTGCGCGAGCCGCTGGCTCGCACGTTCCACTCGTATGCCTTCGGTCTGGTCAGACGCGAGGCCGCCCGTAACGGTGAGCCCCCGCCGCGGCTGCTGACCGGCCCAGAACAGGACGCAGTGGTCCGCGAGCTGCTCAAGGGCGACGCTGGTGGCCGAGGCGGGAGGTGGCCCGCGGACCTGCGCGCGGCGCTGCCGACCCGGGGCTTCGCCCAGGAGCTGCGGGACTTCATCGCCCGTTGCTACGAGCGCGGCGTGTCGGTCGGTGCGTTGCGGGAGATCGGCCAGGCGCACAGGCGTGATGGCTGGCTAGCTGCGGCCGCCTTCCTGCAGCAGTACGAGGCAGTCAGTGCGCTGCGGGACGCCGGGGCGTACGACCCTGCCGAGCTCATCCGCAGTGCCGTGGCGTTGCTCGACGCCGACGGCGAGCTCGCCCGTCGGGAGCGCTCGGCCTACGACTGGATCTTCGTCGACGAGTTCCAGGACACCGACCCGGCCCAAGTCCAGCTCCTGCGAACGCTCGCGCCGTCCGGGGGCAACCTCGTCGTCGTCGGAGACCGCAACCAGTCCATCTACGCCTTCCGCGGCGCGGACATCGGTGGAATCGGCCGCTTCACGGACACCTTCCGAACCGGCGACGGGTCCCCGACCCCCGTGATCGCGCTGACCACGAACCGGCGCAGCGCCTCCGAGCTGGTCGCGCTCGGGGAGCGGGTCGGCGATCGGCTCCGGGGTGGTGTTGGTCGACCGTCGCTGGCGGCCGACCCGGCGCGGTCCGCGGGCCGCGTCGACGTGTATGTCGCGGCGTCGCATGCCCAGGAGGCGCAATTGGTCGCCGGCATTCTGCGCCGCGCGCACCTCGATGACGAGATCGCCTGGGAGCGGATGGCGGTGCTGGTCCGCTCGACTCGGGGCCGGCTGTCCGGTCTGCGCCGCGGTCTGTTGGCGGCCGGGGTGCCGGTCGGGGTACCACGCGAGGAGATCCCGCTGGTCGAGCAGCCGGGGGTACGCCCGTTACTCGAGCTGGTTCGCGTCGCGGTCAACCCGGAAAGACTCGACGAGGCGCTGGCAGTGACGCTCCTCACCGGGCCGCTTGGTGGCATGGACGCGCTCGACTTACGGCGGCTGCGGCGGGCGCTGCGGGGGCTCGAAGCGGCCGGTGGTGGCACCCGCACCTCGGGCCCGCTCCTGGTCGAGGCCTTACGTGCGGCACGGACGGCGCCGGCCGTCGAGGAGCGGCTGGCTCGGCCGGTCCAGCGGGTTGGATCGCTCATCGAGCTGGCCCGCGACTGCATGGTCGCAGGGGAGTCGGTCGAGGCGGTGCTCTGGGCGGTCTGGTCGGCGAGCGGGCTGTCGGGTCGCTGGCGGGAGGCGAGTGCAGCCGGCGGTCCGCGCGGCGCGGCGGCCGACCGCGACTTGGATGCGGCGATGGCGCTGTTCGACGCGGCGGGCCGGTTCGTTGACCGGCTGCCCCGAGCGGGCGTCGAGGTCTTCCTCGACGACCTTTCCGCCCAGCTGATCCCCTCCGACACGCTCGCCTCACTCCCGCCGGAAGCCCCATCGGTAGCGCTGATGACCGCGCACGCGGCCAAGGGCCTGGAGTGGGAGGTCGTCGTCGTTGCGGGTGTGCAGGACGGCGTCTGGCCGGATCTTCGAGGTCGAGGCACGCTGCTCGGCGTCGACGATCTGGTCGACGTTGTCGAGACCGGCGACCTTGTGCCCGGCTCGCGCATACCTCGCCTGCTTGATGAGGAACGTCGCCTCTTCTACGTCGCGTGTACACGCGCTCGGGAGCGGCTGGTCGTGACCGCGGTCCGCGACAATGACGAGGGTGCGCAGCCGTCGCGCTTCGTCACGGAACTGCCTCTCGAGCCCGACGGCGGACACCAGGTCCTTGCCACCTCGGACACCGGGCAGCAGGACGCGACACGAGCGACGACCCTCGCCGCGCTGCGGACCCGGGTCCCGCTGCCAGACCTCCTGACACTCCTGGCGTCCCTCGAGAACGATCTGACGCAGCCTGCGCCGACCAGGGCCCGGGCGGCATCACTTCGCGAGGACGCGCATCACCTGGCGCGCTCCCTGGATCTTGCAGCCCTTGTCGCTGAGCTGCGCGCGACTGCGTCCGACCCGATGCAGGACGACGTCGAGCGGCGGGCGGCAGCGCGGGTCCTTGCCCGGCTCGCCGATGACCAGGTACCGGCTGCTCCACCGGATGAGTGGTACGCACTCGCCGGGCTGTCCGATCCACGCCCGCTGCGTGAACCCGATGAGACGGTGCGCGTGTCACCTTCGAAGGTCGAGTCATTCTCAACGTGCCGGCTGCGGTGGCTGCTCGAGGACGTCGGCGCCAACGGCGCGCCGGGCTCGGCGCAGGGCATCGGCAGCGTCATCCACGACATCGCCGAGCTCGCGGCTGATGACCCGAACCTCACCGTCGAGGACCTGATGGCTCAGCTCGAGATGCGATGGGACGAGGTGGGTGTCGAGAGCCCGTGGTTCTCGCGTCAGCAGCACGCCCGAGCCCGCCGCATGGTCGAGAAGCTCGTCGCGTGGTCGACCGCAAACAAGCGCCGACTGGTCGGAGCCGAGCTCGACTTCGAGGCGCACTACGGCCGGGCCGTGCTCCGGGGTCGGGTTGACCGGCTCGAGGTCGACGGCGACGGCCGAGGCCATGTCGTCGATTTCAAGACCACCAACAACCCCAAGCCCGACGCGACCATCCCAGCCAACCCGCAGCTGGGTGCCTACCAGGTCGCCGTCGCGGAGGGCGGGTTCGCCGACCACGGGGTGACGGAGTCCGGCGGGGCTCGGTTGGTCCACCTCGGCGACGGCACCGTGAACGTTCGCGAACAGCCACAACCCGCGCTCGAGGTCGACGCAGCGGGAGCGTCGTGGGCCCACACCATGGTTGCCGAGGTGGCCGAGGGGATGGCGGGGGCGTTGTTCGAGGCGACCATCAACGACTACTGCACGGTGTGCCCGGTCCGTCGGGCCTGTCCGTTGCACGATGCCGGCCGGCAGGTGGCGTCGTGACCCAGCTCTCACTGCTTCCGAACCGCATCTCGGCCGTCGACCTTTCCCGCCACCTGGGTCGAGACCAGCCGCCGACTCCGGAGCAGGCCAGGGCGATCGAGCACCTCGGGTCGGACGGTTGCCTCGCGCCAGTCCTGATCGTGGCCGGGGCCGGCTCGGGCAAGACGGAAACGATGGCCTCGCGGGTGGTCTGGCTGGTCGCGAATGGCCTGGTGCGACCCGAGCGGGTGCTTGGCCTGACCTTCACGAAGAAAGCGTCCGCAGAGCTCGCCGACCGGATCAGCTCGCGGCTGGCTGCGCTTCGTCGGGCCGGTGTTCTCGGCGACCGGGCGGACGAGATCCTGGCGACCCCACCGACGGTCTCGACCTACCACGCGTATGCCGCCCGGCTGTTCGTCGAGCACGCCTTGCGGCTTGGCCGTGAGCCGGGCGCGCGCCTGCTCGGCGAGGCGGCCACCTGGCAGTTCGCCGGCCGGGTCACCGGTGGTTACGACGGTGCGATGCACGACGTGGACTGGACGCTGTCCACCGTCACCGGCAAGGTCTGGTCGATGGCTGGTGACCTGGCCGAGCACCTGCTCAAGCCAGCGGATGTTCTCGCATGGTTGGACGAGGTCGAGGAGCGGGTCAGGGCGATTCCCCCTCGCCCGAAGCAGAAGTCGAAGGGTGACTTCTACGTCGACACCCTGAGCCTGTTCAAGACATTCGACATCCGGCGCCAGTTGTTGCCCATGGTCGAGGCGTACGCCGAGCTGAAGCGGCGCGAGGATGCCGTCGACTACGGCGACCAAGTGGCGCTTGCCGCAGAGGTCGCGCGAGCGCACCCGGTGGTCGGAGCAGTCGAGCGCAGCCGGTTCGACCTCGTGCTCCTCGACGAGTACCAAGACACCGGGCATGCCCAGAAGGTGCTGCTGACGTCATTGTTTGGCGGAGGTCACCCCGTGACAGCGGTCGGCGACCCGTGCCAGTCCATCTACGGCTGGCGGGGCGCGAGCGCCGGGAACCTGCGGCGCTTTCCCCAGGACTTCCCTGGGCCGGGAGCTGCGCGCACCGACGTCCTCGACCTGACGACCAGCTTCCGTAACGGCGGGCGAATCCTGACCGTGGCCAACGCAGTGTCCGCCGAGCTGCGGGCCAGCAACGTGCCGGTCAAAGACCTCGTGCCCGGTCCGAAAGGACCGGACTCCGGTCGGGTCATCACAGCTGCGCTGCTCACGGTCGATGACGAGAGCCAATGGCTGGCCCACACCATCCGCGGACTGGTCGCACCGGACTCGTCGCCGCGGTACTCGCCGCACGAGATCGCCGTGCTGTGCCGGCGACGCGCTCAGTTCGGACCGATCGAATCGGCATTGCGCGTCGTTGGTGTCCCGGTCGAGGTCTCCGGCCTCGGCGGCCTGCTCACCAGGCCGGAGGTCGTCGACGTCGTGGCCACGCTGCAGGTGCTCACCGACGCCGCGGCGGGTGCCGCCGCCGTCCGGCTGCTCACCAGCAGCCGCTGGCTGCTCGGGCCGCGCGACCTGCAGGCGCTCGGGGACCGCGCCGGTTACCTCACCCGGCTCGACCGGCTGGGCAGCACAGACGGCGAGTCGGACACGTTCGTTGCCGAGGTGTCGAAGACCGAGCTCGACCCCGACCACATCGATGAGCGCAGTCTCGTTGAGGCGATCGACTCCCCAGGACGACCGGAGACCTACTCTGCCCCTGGCTATGCGCGCCTGCACCGGCTGGGCGACGAACTCCGAGCGTTGCGCAGGCGACTGGACCAGCCTCTGCCGGACCTGGTTTGGGATGTCGTCCGGACGCTCCGCCTCGACGTGGAGGTGGCGGCCACGCCCGGCGCCGACGCGTCAGTCGCGCGCGGTCATCTTGATCGCTTGATCGATGTCGCGGCGGAGTTCGCGGAGACGGACGAGGACCCGACCGTACGCTCGTTCCTGGCCTACCTGGCAGCGGCCGAGGAGCATGAGCGCGGTTTGGAGGCCGGCCGGGTGGGTGTCGTCGGCGATGCCGTCCAGCTCCTGACGGTGCACGGCGCCAAGGGCTTGGAGTGGAAGGTCGTCGTCATTCCCGGTCTGGTCCAGGGGTCGTTCCCGACGAGGGGCCAAAGCTCCGGCGACTGGTGCCGACAGGCGGATGAGCTGCCGTTCCCGTTGCGCGGCGACGCGGACGACCTTCCGATGCTCGAACTGGCTGCGTGCGTGGACCAGGTTGACGTCCACGAGGCGCTCAAGCGTCACAAAGAGGACGTCCAGCAGCGAAGACTGCTCGAGGAACGCCGGCTCATGTATGTCGCGCTGACCCGGGCCGAGGACCTCGTCGTCTGCTCGTCGTACTGGTGGGACCACACGATCAAGGCACGGATACCAAGTCCGTTCCTCGTTGAGGTCGTCGCCACGGCGGAGGAGGGCCGCTTCCTGGAGCGCGGTCCCGATGTGCGAGCGCCCGGCCCGGACGATGTCAACCCGCTGGCCGGCGACGTCCGGAGCCACCCTTGGCCTCACGACCCGATCTCGGCGCAGCGACGAACGGCGCTTGACGAAGTGGCGAATTGGATGTCATCCGGCACCTCGGACGAGCCGGACGCATCGTCGTCGGGCAGGGTAAGCCGACGCGTCACGGTCTGGGAGCAGACCGCGGACCGGTTGCTCCGCGACCGGGCGCGCGAGGCCCGGCATCGTGACGTGATCGACGTTGCGCTGCCCGCGCACCTGTCGGTGTCGCAGCTGGTTGCCCTCCGGGCGGACGCCGACGAGCTGGCTCGTAACCTCCGGCGGCCGGTGCCGGCCGCGCCCGCTCCGCTCGCGCGCCGGGGGACGACCTTCCATGCTTGGCTCGAGGCACGCTTCGGTGGCAGCCGACTGCTCGACCTCGACGAGATGCCCGGGTCGGCCGATGAGGGCGCCGCCCCGGACGCCGACCTCGAGACGCTCAAGCAGCGATTCCTCGAGTCGGCGTGGGCCGATCGCACACCGATCGAGGTGGAGGTGCCCTTCGACACCAGCATCGGCGGCGTAGTCATCCGAGGGCGGATGGATGCGGTCTTCGCCGACGGCTCCGATGGCTTCGAGATCGTCGACTGGAAGACGGGGCCGCCGCCCACCGGTACCCGACGGGAGGCGGCTGCGGTACAGCTGGCCGCATACCGGCTTGCGTGGCACCGGCTGACGCAAGCACCGCTCGACCGGATCAAGGCCGCGTTCCACTATGTGCGAGAAGACCGCACGGAGCGCCCCGTGGACCCGCTCGATGAGGCCGGGCTCACCGCCCTCATCACACGTCTGCCGTCAGAGGTCGATCTCGACGACGAGCGCAGCATGGTCGGACAGGGGGAGTCGGACCACACGAGCCCCCCGCACGGCCCGCTGCGGTAGCCCGTCGGCGAGCACGTGGTCGAACTGCACCCGCGGGTTCCACGATGGGTAGGTTGCCGCCCGCACGAGTTGAGTCCAGCCGGTGAGCCGGCGGGGCAAGGCGCCGGGGAGGTTGAAGTCGCCGGCCAGCAACGCCGGCCGTGGCAGTCCGTCTAGCCAGCGCACCAGGGTGTGTAGCTGGCGTGCGTTGTACAACGGCACGAATGTCAGATGTGCAGTCGCAACCGTCAGCGGGCCGGTCGGTCCGTCGACCACGGCGGCCATGGCAACCCGCGGTTCGTCCGGGATCCGTACGAAGCGAGCCCCGCCGGCGACGGGCGTGAGCAACGGCAGTGACAGCGGCGCGGCCGGAAACCGCAGCACCCTCCACTCCTGGACCGGCCAGCGTGACGCCATCCCGATCCCGTACGTGGCGCCGACGGTGTCGGCCCCGTTGGCGGCGGTCGCCGGTGTCCAGGTAACCCGCGGGCCGGGGGTGCCGTGAACCGCCGGAACGAAACGCCAGTCGGGGGCGCGAAGTGCTGAAGCGACGATCTCGGTCTGGTCGACCGTGCCGGACCTTTCCTGGTACCGGTCGACCTCCTGGAGGCCGATGACATCCGCATCGATTCTCGTGGCTGCGTCACGCAGTCGCTGGGGGTCCGCGAATCCATCATCAAGCGCTCGACCATGCAGCAAGTTGAACGTGGCGACCCGCAGCAACGTCACCCAGATGAAACTACGCTGCGGCCATGCCCTCGGGCTTTCACGACGGCAGCCGCGTGCTTCAGGACCGGTTCGACACCCGCCGGTTGGCCGATCGCATCGACGAACAGCTCGTGCACGACGTCATCGACGAGCACGACAGGACGTTCATCGAGGCGCGGGACATGTTCTTCCTGGCGACCGCGGACGCCCAGGGGCGGCCGACGTGCTCGTACAAGGGCGGTGCGCCGGGGTTCGTCCAGGTGCTGGACGAGCATTCACTGGCGTTCCCGAGCTACGACGGCAATGGGATGTACCTGTCCGCCGGCAACCTGCTGGTCAACCCCGAGGTCGGCATGCTCTTCATCGACTTCGAGAAGGGCCACCGGATGCGGCTGGACGGCACAGCCAGCATCGACATCGACGACCCGCTCCTCGGGCAATGGCCGGAGGCGCAGTTCGTGGTCCGCGTCCGGGCCCGCTCGGTCTACCCGAACTGCCCCCGCTATATCCACCAGTACGCGCTGGTGAAGCGCTCGCGGTTCGTCCCTGAGCCGCAGGCGCTGACCCCGGTGCCGGAATGGAAGCGAGCGGATTGGGCGGTGGACGTGCTGCCCGCCGCCGACCGTGCGAACGACCCAGGGGAACGCGAGATTCTCGGCCGCTGACCGCCCTCAAAACCGCAGCCGTGATCATGCAGAACCCGCGCTAGCGTCACGGTCATGAGTACTTCCACCGGTGACGCATCGGTCCGCTCATACGTCCGCGGGCACCGCGACGAGCTCCTCAGCAGCCTCGACGAGTGGCTGCGCATCCCGTCCATCTCGGGTCTGCCCGAACACGCCGCCGATGTTGCCCGCAGTGCCGAATGGCTGGCGGCGGCGCTGCGCGACCACGGATTTCCGACGGTCGAGATCTGGCCAACCGGGGACGGGGCGGGTCTGCCGAGCGTGTTCGCCGAGTGGCCATCGGAGGACACGGGGGCGCCAACCGTCCTCGTGTACGGGCACCACGATGTGCAGCCGGTGGACCCGTTGGACCTGTGGACCACTCCACCGTTCGAGCCGACTCTCGACGGCGACGTGCTGCGCGGCCGCGGGAGCAGCGACGACAAGGGCCAGGTCGTGTTCCATCTGCTTGGTCTCCGCGCACATCTCGCCGCGGGCGATCGCGCCGCGCCTGCGGTCAACCTCAAGGTGATCGTGGAGGGGGAGGAGGAGTCCGGGTCGACCAACTTCCCGGCGTTGCTGACCGCTCAGCGCGAGCGGTTGCGCTGTGACGTCGTCGTCGTGAGCGACACCACCATGTACGACCGGACGATCCCTTCGACCGTGATCGGGATGCGCGGCCTTCAGTGCTGCACCGTTCACGTGCAGGGTCCGGGCCGCGACCTTCACTCCGGCTCGTTCGGCGGGTCTGTGCCCAACCCCGCGACCGCCTTAGCGGAGCTAATCGCCGCGTTGCACGACGACGATCGTCGGGTCACGGTGCCCGGCTTCTATGACGACGTGGTCGAGCTCACCGAACAGGAACGGGAGCTGTTCGCCCGGCTCCCGTTCGACGAGGCAACCTGGCTGGCCATCGGGGCCTCGCGCGCCACCGCCGGTGAGCGCGGCTACACCACGCTGGAGCGGGTCTGGGCCAGGCCGACGGCCGATGTCAACGGGTTTTCAGGCGGCTACACCGGCGTCGGCCACAAGACGATCATCCCGACCAGCGCGTACGCGAAGTTGTCATTCCGCCTGGTGGCTGACCAGGATCCCGAACAGCTGATGAAGGCCTTCGAGGTCTGGGTCGACGGACAGCTGTCACCAGGGCTGGAGGGGCGCGTGGCTTGGGAGGGCGGTGGCGTCCGGGCCTGTCTGACACCGATCGACCACCCGGCCGTCGAGGCCGTCCGGCGGGTGATGTCTCGGGCGTATGACGGAGCCAACGTCCTCGTGACCCGCGAAGGCGGGTCGGGCCCAGAGGCCGACCTGGCCACAATCCTCGACACCCCGGTGGTGTTCCTCGGCGTCGCAGTGAACGAGGACCGCTTCCACGCGCCAGACGAGTCGGTCGAGGTGGACCGCCTGCTCCGCGGAGCCGAGGCGGCGGCCTACCTGTGGGAGGACATGGCCCAGTCCCTGCGGGCCTCGTGAGTCCGGACCGGCTCGTCGGACTCCCGCTGGCCCGAGGCGGCGTCGACCGCGCCGCCCTGCGTCGCTTGGATGACGCATGGCTGGACGCGGCGTGGGCCGACCCCGCGTCGAGGGTTGTGCTCGTGCACGACGGTCGCGTGCTGGCCCGCACCGACAACGGGCGGGTCGAGCTCCATCTCCTGCCCCCTGCGGATGTGCCCACAGGCGGTGAGCGGCTCCTCCTCGGTGTGCGAGATGACGGCATCGCTGTGTTCGCCTGGCACACAAGGGAGGCGTTGGCGGGCGACGGGGATGGCGTCAAACCGATGACTCTGCGCGAACTCGGCTTGCACGTGGACGACCTCGCCGCCGGGCTGGCGGTGCATGCCATCGGACTGGCCAACTGGCACGCGGCGCATACGCACTGCTCACGCTGCGGGACGCCGACGGAGGTCTCCGCAGCCGGACATCTTCGGCGCTGCCCGCGGGATGGTTCCGAGCATTTCCCGCGGACCGACCCTGCCGTGATCATGCTGGTGACAGATCCCGCCGGCGACCGCGCCCTGCTCGGGCGACACGTGGACTGGCCGCCGACGAGCTACTCGACGCTGGCGGGCTTCGTGGAGCCGGGGGAGTCGCTCGAGCGTGCCGTCGCTCGTGAGGTGTTCGAGGAGTCGGCGGTGCAAGTCGATTTGGACTCCGTCACGTATTTGGGCAGTCAGCCGTGGCCGTTCCCGTCCTCGTTGATGCTGGGGTTCTTCGCCCAGTCGAACGACATCGACGCGGCGCGGCCGGACGGCCAGGAGATGGCTGACGTGATCGTCGTGACCCGAGATGAGCTCGCTCGGCGGGTGACGGACGGCCAGATCGCGACCCCGCCGTCGTTCTCGATCTCGCGACGGCTGATCGAGAGGTGGTTCGGGGCCGAGCTCAGTTCAGTGCGAGCTTGGACTTGACCTCGGCCAGGCTGGGGTTGGTGAGCGCGGAGTCGTCCACGAAGCGCACCGTCGGCACGGTCTGGTTGCCCCCGTTGACGTTCATCACGAAGTCGGCGGCCGCGGGGTCATGCTCGATGTTGATCTCGGTGTAGGGGATGCCCTCACGGTCCAACGCGTGCTTGAGCCGCACGCAGTAGCCGCACCATGTGGTGCTGTACATCGTCAGTTCGGGCTGGGCCGACACCATCGATCCTTCCGCTCACTCTAAAATGGTTGATCGTTCATCAGTTGTCAAGAACAACGGTAAGGCTGGTCTTCCCGACCGGTGTCCGGATATGCCGCCGTGGCCGGGTGAGATACCTCACGTCGTTGTCGCCGGCCCTGGTTGGATGCCGACGATGGACGCCGACGACGTGCTCGCCGCGCTCGATCCCGAGCAGCGCGAGGTCGCGGCCAGCCAACGCGGTCCGATGTGCGTCCTGGCCGGGGCCGGAACCGGCAAGACCCGCGCGATCACGCACCGGATCGCCTACGGCGTGCTGTCGGGCACGCTGCGCCCGGCGCAGGTGCTGCCGGTGACGTTCAGCGCCCGCGCAGCCACTGAGATGCACGTACGGCTGCGCGCCCTGGGCGTCCCCGGCGTTCGCGCGCGCACCTTCCATGCGGCGGCGCTCTCGCAGCTGCGCTACTTCTGGCCAACGGCCGTGGGCAGCGCGTTCCCGACGCTGGAGGCCCGCAAGGCGCCGCACGTTGCCGCCGCCCTGGCGCGTCAGCGGCTGGCGAGCAACCCGACGCTGGTGCGCGACGTCGCAGCCGAGATCGAATGGGCGAAGGTCAGCCAGGTCTCGCCGGACAACTACGAGGAGGTTGCAAGCAGCCTGTCCCGCTCGCCTGCGGCCGCCTTGACGCCTGTGGAGATCGCGCGCGTCTATGCCTCATACGAGCAGCTGAAACGCGATCGTTCGATCATCGACTTCGAGGACTGCCTGCTGCTCACCGTCGGGATGCTCGAGGAGCGGACCGATATCGCGGCGACGGTGCGGCAGCAGTACACCCACGTCGTCGTCGACGAGTACCAGGACGTGAACTCGCTGCAACAGCGACTGCTGGACCAGTGGCTGGGCGAGCGGGACTCGATCTGCGTCGTCGGTGACCCGGCGCAGACCATCTACTCGTTCGCGGGCGCGTCGCCGGAGCATCTGGTCTCGTTTCGACGTCGGTTCCCGCACGCCACCGTGGTCCGGTTGGTCCGCGACTACCGCTCGACCCCGCAGATCGTTTCCCTGGCGAACAGGTTGCTGCACGCCCGGCCGGACCCAACGAGCTCGGCCGCGGTGACGTTGCGCGGGCAGCGGCCCGACGGGCCCCAGCCGGTCTTTGTCGAGGCGACCGATGAGACGGCGGAGGCGGACGGGGTGGCCGCCGCCGTGCGGCGACTGCTCGGCAGCGGTGTGCGGCCCAGCGAGGCCGCCGTGCTGGTGCGGGTCAACGCGCAGACCGAGTCGTACGAGCAGGCTCTCGGTGCGGCAGGCGTCCCGTACGTGCTGCGCGGCGGGGCCCGCTTCTTCGAGCGGCCGGAGGTGCGCCGCGCTGTGATCCTGCTGCGCGGGGCGGCGCGTGCCTCGACCGGCGAGCCCGGACAGGCCAGCTTGCCGGACCAGGTGCAGGCCGTCTTCTCGTCTGACGGTTGGTCGGTAACCCCGCCGAGGGGTGCTGGCGCGACGCGCGACGCGTGGGAGTCGCTCGCCGCGCTGGCCCAGCTGGCCGAGGAGCTCGCCGCGGCGCAGCCCGGTGTCGGGTTGCCGGCGCTGGTGGACGAACTTGACCGGCGGATCGCGGCCCAGCACGCGCCGGAGGTCGACGGGGTCACCATCGCGACCCTGCACGCGGCGAAAGGCCTGGAGTGGGACGCGGTGTTCCTGGTCGGCCTGACCGAGGGTTTGCTGCCGATCGCGCAGGCGACGACCAGTGAACAGGTCGAGGAGGAGCGTCGGTTGCTCTACGTCGGCGTGACCCGGGCACGGGTGCACCTGACGTTGTCCTGGGCGCTGGCACGCAGTCCCGGTGCCGGCGGCCGGCGCCGCCGCTCCCGCTTCCTCGACGGTCTCGTGCCAGGCGGCGAGCTCGCTCCCAGCCCGGCGAAGCCGCGCGCCCGAAGGGCCAAGGGGCAGCGGCCGCTGCAGCCGGTGACCTGCCGCGGATGCGGCGTCTCACTCACCAAAGGCCCCGAGGTCAAGCGGCGTCGCTGCGGGTCGTGCGCCCCGAGCTACGACCCCGCGCTGTTCGAGGCACTGCGCTCATGGCGCAGCGTCCGGGCATCGGCGGCCGGCTTCCCCGCATACGTGGTCTTCACCGACGCCACCCTGGAGGCGATCGCTGACCTGCGCCCGAGCGAGAGTCGCCAGCTCACAACGATCAGCGGCATCGGCGCAGCCAAGCTGCGCTCCTACGGCGACGAGGTGCTCGCGGTCGTGGCGGGCGCTGACCCGGAGCAGACCGCACGGTCTGCCGCGGATCGGCCCGCATCCGACACGCTCGACTGAGTGGGAGAGCTGTCCCCGAAGATCTTTTCGAAATCTGGCCGGAAATTGAGTTGCGCGAGTGCGGGGCGAGTCCGCTAGCCTGCCGCGCAGTGATCGAGGCGCTCGATGGCCCTCACGTGACAGATCACGCGCGCGCGAAGGAGGTGACCGTGGTGATCAATGCCCTGTGGATGAATACGCGTCCGCGCGCATACCCGGTCGCCCAGCCGCGTCCCACGGTCGCGCCGACGATCTCCTCCGTCGAGGGGGTCAGTGTGTCCGGAAGCCTCTTCACCACCCGCAAGATGGATGTCGTCCCGGGCATCCGCACCTGGAGCCCACCGGTCTAGGTCATCTTCCTGACCGGCGCTCTCCAGGCCGCGGAACCCGATCCCGGGATCCGCGGCCTTCGTCTTGGCTCGAGCGGTCCACCCCGCACCAGACAAGCACAGCCCACCTGTTCCGCCGGTCAACTGTTACCGCAGGTTCCGGGGAGCACTGCCGGAAGGCCCACTCATGTTCCGCCCCGACTGTCTCGAACGCGGGCTCTCCCCCTGTTCCAGCCCGTCGTCAGACCGGCCCGACCTCACCGTCGCGCTGGAGCTGCCCGTCTCGCTGGACCTGGTGGACACCCTGCCGGCGTTCAACGAACTCGATCTCGCGTGTCGGCAGGACCCGGAGCTGTTCTTCGCCGAGTCGCCCGCCGATGTCGAACTCGCCAAGTCCCTGTGCCAGGGATGCCCGCTGCGCACCTCGTGCCTCGCCGGCGCTCTCGAGCGTCGTGAGCCGTGGGGCGTCTGGGGGGGAGAGCTCGTCCTGCAAGGCGTCGTGGTCCCGCGCAAGCGGCCCCGCGGGCGTCCGCGCAAGACCGAGATCGCCGCATGACGCCGGATGCGACGACGGATCCCCGTCGACGTACCCCTTCCTCTCAACGAGAGACCCCTGTGACCACAACTTTTCTTGTCAGGAGTACGGAAATGTCATTGATGTATGAACAGCTCGCACGTGCCAGACATCAGGAGCTGGTCGAGGAGGCGCGCCGCCAGCGCCTGGTTCGGGCCGTCGCCTCCCACCGCCGGTGGAAGCGGCGGGCCGAACGGGCATCCATGCGAGCCCGCCTCGCCCTGAACAGCCTCTGATCGCTGCCAACACCGCACAACGATGTGCCGCCGCTCGGTGAGATCGAAGCGGCGGCACATCGTTGCGTACGGTCGGGGACGTGAGTGAACGCCGGGTCTCGACGGAGGACGTTCAGCGCGCTGTCGACGTGCTGTGCAGTCCGAGTCTGTCTGCGATCGTCGACTTCCTCGCGTATGCCTCGCCTGACGGCGACGGCAGCGTCGTCGTCGCCAACCACGCTGGAGCCGCCCGGCTGGACCGGCACGACCAAGCCGAGGTGCTGCATGGTCGCAACCCGGTCGCGAACGTCGACCCGTTGGCCTACCCGACGTGGGCCGACGAGCGAGCCGACCCCTCCCCTTCGAATGAGCGCAACGCGTACCCGTTGCCCGGCCGACGACTCGCGTCGTTCATGGCTGACGCCCGCGCGCCGGACGTGGTCGTCGTGCACACCGGTCGGCATTTCTTCCCCGAGTCCGGCGGGCATGTCGGCGAGCACGGCTCACTTGGCGTGATTCAGTCGCGAGCGCCGCTGCTGCTCTCGGGTGCCGGGATCGCGCGAGCGGGCGTCGTCGCCACGCACGCCCGCATCGTCGACGTCGCCCCCACCTTGGCCTGGCTCGCCGGGGTGGACGCGGAGTCCATGCACGACCTCGACGGCCGTGCGCTCGACGCGTACGCGCAGGTCGGCGCCCGCCACGTGCTCGGGTTGTTGTGGGACGGCGCGCCGTCCAACTGGCTGCTGAACCTTGCGGACACGGGTGTGCTCCCCAACGTGGCCCGCCTGCTCGACCGCGGCGTCGCATACCAAGGGGGTGCGATCGCCGAGTTTCCGAGCGTGACCTTGACCAACCACACTTCTGCGCTGACCGGGGTCGGGCCGGGCCGGCACGGCGTGGTCGGCAACATCTACGTCGAGCCGGCGACCGGAAAGCGCGTTGTCCCGAACGACGCCACCACCTGGCATCGCAGCGGCGAGTGGCTCCGCCCCGGGGTCAGCACCGTTTTCGAACGCGTCTCCGCGGCCCGGCCGGGCGCCGTGACCGCCAGCATCGATGAGCCGGTCGACCGCGGCGCCACGCACTCGACAATGGCCGTGATCCGCGCGCTCGGCGGCAGCGGAGCCGGGTCGGCGGGCGCGAGCGGCGACGCGCTGACCGCGCTGCTGCCGGACCCGAGGACGAGCGCGGTGGCGCAGCAGCGTTGGGTGCGCGACAGTCCGGAGTTCGCGTGGGGCAGCCAGATCGACGACGCCGGCCTGTCCCAGGTGCTGCAACTCTGGGCGCGGGCCGACTCGGCTCCCCAGCTCACTTGGTGGAACTCGACGCTCACGGACGCGGCGCTGCACGCCGGCGGCCCGGGTTCAGAGCTCGCCCTCGCTGGTCTCGTCGACTCGGACACTCGGCTCGGCATCATGCTCGACCACCTCGATCGCCTCGGAGTGCTCGACGAAACCGTGGTGCTGCTCACCGCCGACCATGGCTTCGAGGGGTCCGACCCGGAATGCACCGGCGGGTGGGCGGACGCCTTGGCCGGCGCGGGGCTACGGTTTCGAGACGAAGGAGCCGGCTTCCTCTACCTCGAAACCGGATGACCATGGCCGTCTGCAGCTTCTGCGGGACAGTGTCGGAAGCACAATCCGAGACCGATGACCCGCCGATCACGTGGATCACGTCATTCGAGCGCGACCAGGTCCGCTACTACTGCGAGAAGTGCTCGCGCGAGAACCTGCGGTCGATCGAGGGCAAGCTCGACACCGAGTACTGGTGACCAGGCGATGGGCACCGGTCGGTGCTGCTGCTGTTGCGCCCATCCGTCGTCGCGGCCCGACGACTCGGCGAGGCGGCCAGGAGACTCGTCGCTCCGCGGTCACCGAACAACCTCGCCTATTCGACGAACCCCGGTACCCAACGCTCCAGCTCACCACGCACCGGGACGGTCGCTTCGAGCTGACACAGGACCCCGACCCCACCGAGCCAGACCCGGTGCACGAGGAGGTACTCGGGCGGCAAGTTGAGCTTGAGCCCGGTCGACCAGTTCTCCTGCCGGGGATCGCTGAGCCGGGTGAACTGACCGCGCATCCAAGCCCGGGAGAACTCGAACCAGTCCTGCTTCGCCGGCTCTACGAATGGGCTCAGATAGGCAAGCAGCACCTCGGGGTCGAGGTCGACCCGGTCCTTGACGAACCCTTCGCGGCGTAGCCCGGCCATGACCGTCGACGCATTCCCGGCGACAGCGACGCGCAGCAGACGCCCGATGCTCGGTGGCAGCCCGTCGGGCATCCGAGCAACTGCGCCGAAGTCCAGCACGCCGAGCCGTCCATCGGCGGTCATCCGGTAGTTGCCCGGGTGTGGGTCCGCGTGCAGCATCCGCGCCCGCGCCGGCCCGGAGAAGAGGAACCGCACGTACAGCTCACCCGCGGCATCTCGCTCGTCCTGGCTGCCGTTCGCGATGATCCGAGACAGCGGCGTGCCGTCGAGCCACTCGGTGACGATCACGTGCTCGGCTTGCGCGACGCAGTCCGGCACAGTGATCTGGGGGTCTTCGCGGTATGCGGCCGCGAAATCGGCCTGTGCCTGCGCCTCCAACCGGTAGTCCAGCTCTTCGACCATCCGGTCCCGCAGCTCGTCAAGGAGTGGCTTGATGTCCAGGCCAGGCACCACAGAGCCGAACATCCGGCCCATCCGGCGAATCTGGTCCAGGTCCGCGGCGAGCGCCTTTGCCGCGCCCGGGTACTGCACCTTGACCGCGACATCGCGGCCGTCCATCCACACGGCGCGGTGGACCTGGCCGATCGACGCCGACGCCGCCGCCGTGTCGTCAAAGGAGATGAACCGGCGGCGCCACTGCCGACCGAACGCCTCACCGAGCACCTCATGCATAGTCGCCGCGGGCATGGGTGGCGCAGCATCCTGGAGCCGGGTCAAGGTCGCGCGGTAGGGACCCGCGAGCTCGTCTGGCAGGGCCGCCTCGAAGATGGACATAGCCTGCCCGAACTTCATTGCCCCGCCTTTGAGCTCCCCCAGGACTCTGAAGATCTGCTCCGCCGTACGGGCCTGGATCTCGGCGGCCACCGCTTCAGCGGGCTTGCCGCCCACTCGTTTGCCAAGGCCCCAGGCCGTGCGTCCGGCAAAGCCGATGGGCAGGGTGGCGAGCTTGGCGGTCCGGCTGACCGCGCGACGGGGGAGCTCGCTCATGCGGTCATTGTGTGGGTTAGGCGGACGTCGCGGTGACCGCGCCGCCAAAGCGGTCGGCGAGTCGGTCACCCAGCCGGCCGCCGAGGAGGTCCCATCGGCAGCCGCACGCCGGATGTGGCCGCCACCGGCGGAGAGTGGTGAGGCCGAACGGCAACGAGACCTCGACCGTTCCGTCCACGACCGGGGAGTCTCCGCGTCCGTCGAGGTGAGCGGTGACCGCCGCCGCCGCGAGTGCCGCAGTCATGGTGACAAGCAGCGTCTCGCCGATCTCCTCGTGTTCGGCGCGGCAGCGGGCCACCGCGGACCAGCCGCGATCGCGGTCGACGCGGTGCAGCTCGACGCAGCCGGCGCAAGCGCTGCTGCCGGGAACGACCAGCGGGCCGACCTCTCCGACGGTCTCCTGCACGCGCACCGTGACATGTGTCTGCCCGCCAAGCAGCAGCTCGGCCCGACGGTGCGGCGTGCACGCCTCAGGGGTCGTGAGCACGACGACGTCGGTCTGCCTGGTGGCACCGCGCGCTGCTCTCGCCCTGGGCCGGCGGACCTGCTGCAACGTTGCCGCGCGTGCACCCCAGGCGCCGAGTGCGTCATGCACTGCGAGTAGACGGGATCGACCGATCGCGTCGAACCTGTGTCCGGCCGGCGACACGTCCGTGAGCGAAACGGTGGCGTCGTCGACGACGCCCACCCGCCCGACGCCGCTGGCGGCCAGCAGATGCGCGATTGCGGCACCAAGTCGACCCGCCCCCTCGACCACGACGTGAGCATGGTACCGACGACTCATGGCGTGCGGCTCGTCGTCGTCGAGCAGGCCGACTGCGTCGGCATCCGGAGCGAGCCGTTCCCGGGTCGCTCGGTCGCGCTCGGCGAGCGGGTGCTCGGCAAGTGCGTCGATGAGGAGCCCGCCGGCACGCAGTCGCGCGAGCAGCGCGACAACGTCGTCCAACGGGACCTCGTTGGCGGCCGCCCAGGTCAAGACACCCGGCGTGTCGCGCGTTCCGTCGAGCGCGTTGAGCAAGCCGATGGTTGCCTCGGGCGAGCCGGTGACGAGGACGGCGCGCCGAGGATCGAGTCCGATCTGGACGGTCTGCGCGTCACGGACGAGGACCTGCAGGCCCGGCTTCAGGATGGGACGCATCCGCGCAGCCTGGCTCAGCAGGGCACAAGATCGCTTTCGTTGTCCACAGCCCGTCCGAAAGAGCGGCCGGTGAAAGCGCTCAGGCTTTGCCGAGGATGCGGTTGAGCTTGGTCCCGCATACCGGACAGATGCCTTGCGCCATGCGGCGGCCGGACTCACTGACCTTGACTTCACCCGTGAAGTCGCGCTTCTCCTTGCACTTCACGCAGTACGCGTCGCCGGTGTAGCTCTCGGCCATCCGTCGTCCTCCTCAGTCCTCGGTCCTCTTGGGGTGCCTTGGTGACGCCGCGGACGCGTCGGTGGCCACCGTCGCATGCGACGGCGGGTCAACCTACCCCAGACAGCGCATCCAACCACTCAGCGTGCGGACGGCCCACGAGGCCTCCGAGTCGCACCGTGGGCTGATCCGCCTTCCCCTTGCGGACCAACGTCGCGGAGTTATCTCAGAGGCCTCGTCGAGCGACGAACGTAGGAGCCGGACGTTGGACGCGTCAACGCGAACCGCTGAATCCGTGGTGAGCCCTGTGGACAACGGTGTGCACGACGTGGGGAAGGTGCGGCGCGCCCCTGTGGACAGGTCCACCTCTCACGTGTGGACAGTCTTGGGGACAGCAGGCAAACCAGTGGCTGACGTGCGGCGACGTCGTCCCCCGGCTGTGGACGCAAGAAAGTCTCGACCTGATCACGAACCGTTGGGAGCGGCGGCGCCAGGTCGCGTGTGGACGCGCCCGCCGCGATGTCGGCGGCCTTCGCTACGGTCCGCCCGTGCCCAGCCCACTCACGCAGCCGCCCCCAACGCCTCCTTCGCCGCCCAGGGTCGATGTCCGCCGCAGCACCCGGCGACGCCGCACCGTGCAGGCCTACCGGGACGGTGACACCGTCGTTGTCCTGATGCCGGCGCGCCTGTCTCGCGCGGAGGAGCAGCGCTGGGTGGCGCTCATGCTCGACCGGATTGCGCGCCAGGAGGCGCGACGGCATCCCTCCGATGCCCAGCTGCTGGCCCGGGCGGCCGACCTGTCGGCGCGCTACCTGGGTGGGCAGGCGCGACCACGCAGTGTCCGTTGGGTCGACAATCAGCGCTCGAGATGGGGTTCGTGCACGCCGTCGGACCGATCGATCAGGTTGTCCGCGCGACTCCAGTCAATGCCCGACTACGTCGTCGACTACGTCCTGTTGCACGAGCTCGCGCACCTGATCGTGGCAGCGCATGGTCCCGCCTTCTGGGCACTTCTCGAGGGGTATGCGCGGACGGAGCGGGCTCGCGGGTATCTCGAGGCGATGAGCTCACCCGAGCACGTCGCCGACGCCGCGGCCGCCGAAGCCGGAGCAATCGACGAGACCGAGGGCGCGGACGCGTGCCACGAGTGAGCGCACGGCGGTGTCAGCGTCCGGCGGCAGATCGTCGAAGTCGAACCAGGCGAGTGCATCCGACTCGGCGCTGACGATCACCCGAGCAACAGCCGACGCGACGGCCGCGTACTGCACGTCCAGGTGGTCGAGTTCGCGTCCGCCGCAGCGCACCGGATGCCGGTCGAGCTGGACGGGTTCAGCCGTGAGCACGAGGTCAGGTATCCCGGTCTCCTCGATCGCTTCGCGCGCGGCTGCCGCGCGCAGCGTGTCGTCGATCGACTCGATGTGACCACCGGTCTGCAACCACCGGCCGACGGCGCCGTGCAGCGTCAGCAGGCAGCGCATACCCGTGTGATCCACGACCAGGCAACTCGCCGTGAGGTGCCCCTCCGACGCCGACCTTTCGACGCCGTCGGCCCGCCGAGCCAGGTATTCGAGGAACTGCAGCCGGAGCAGCGCCTGCTCCGGATCGGGTGCCGGCCACGACGCCAGCACACGCACCGCGTCCGCGTGGGGTCGCCAAGGGGTCATGGCGACGGAGTCATGCCTGCGGCTGATCGGGTTCCTCCGGTGCCTCGCCGGCAGATTCGAGGGCAGACAGGTCCAGTGGTGCAGCGCTGTCACCGCTGAGGTATTTGGTCGAGTCTTCGAGGTCGTCCACGGTCGGCAGCAGGTCCGGATGCGACCACAACGCATCCCGTGCCTCAATCCCTCGCTCGTTGGTCAGTTGCGTCCACAGCTCCGCCGCCTCGCGCATCCGGCGCGGACGAAGCTCCAACCCCACCAAGGTCGAGAAGGTCTGCTCCGCGGGGCCGCCGGTAGCTCGACGACGGCGCGCGGTCTCGCGCAGCGCGTCGGCCGATGGCAGCCGGTCGTGGGTCGCTGCCGCGACCACGACGTCGACCCAGCCCGCGACCAGCGCGAGCAGGGTCTCGAGCCGCAGGAGCGCCGCCTTCTGTGCCGGGGTGTCCGCAGGCTCAAACATGCCCGACTCGAGAACCTCTTGGAGCGCCTGCGGATTCGTCGGATCGATACTTCGGGCCACCTCCTCGAGCCGAGAGGTGTCGACCGTGATGCCGCGCGCATACTCCTCGACCGCGCCGAGCAACGCCGCGCGCAGCCACGGAACGTGCGCGAACAGTCGCTGGTGTGCGGTCTCCCGCAGCGCGACATCGAGTCGAACGTCGTCGGCCGCAATGCCCAGGCCGGCCCCGTATCCGGCGACGTTCCGCGGCACCAGCGCCGCTCGCCGCTCCGGACCCAGCGGCAGGCCGATATCCGTGGCGCCAAGCACCTCGGAGGCCAGCCGCCCGAGCCCCTGACCGACCTGCGCACCGAACATGGCGCCGGACAGCTGCTTCATCATCCCGAGCATCGGCCCGGTCAAGCCCATGCCGGCCTGCGCGTCCGGTGGGACCATCGATGAAGTGGCCTCGACCACTCGGCTCGCCACCGGATCGACCAGAGCCTGCCACGCGGCGCGCGTCTGCTCCACCCACTCGGAACGGCTCCAAGCCAACGCACCGACCGTGCCGGCGGGGAAGCTGGTGACCGGGTCGAGCCAGGTCTCGGCGAGCCGTACCGACTCGTCGACGGCCCGTCGTTCGGCATCGGAGACCGACGGGTCACCGTCGCGCATGACCTCTTGCCGCGCGAGGTCGCGCGCGAGGTCCCAATTGACCGGACCGCCGGAGTACTGGAGCAGGCGACCCATGTGTTGAAGGGCAGCCCCGAGGTCGGCCGGGGTTGAAGACCCGAACAGAGCCGAGAACGGATCCTGCGGGACGTTGCGGGGCTCGTCCGGCTCGTCGCCGCCGGACCCGGACCCGAAGGGCTGGTTACCCACGTTGGGACCTTTCGGCAAGATGATGGACTCGCTGGCACGGGCGGATCAGTTCCCGCTCCTTCACAGTAATGAACGGGGCGCGCGCATGGACACCGAGGCGAGCCGGGTTCGCTCTCGGCGCAGGCGTTCGTCCACGGACCCAGAACGCGGTGGGATGTTGTCCATCGCTGTCACCGGCGCCGCTTCGCCCGTCGGCGCCGCGATCGTGCGGGGTCTCAGTTCACGACCGGACCTGACGGTCATCGCGGTGGACGCGCAGCGCGGCGACGCCGATGCCGACTGGCTGGTCGGGGACGTGCGCGACCCGGACTTCGCGCGCCGGGTCTGCTCATCCGATGTGGTCGTGCACGCAGAGGTCGTCCGTCGATCGCCCAGTCGGGCCGATCGCGCGACCAGGCCTGTGTTGCGAGCAGCTCAGGCGCTGCTGACCGCAGCGGCTGGGATGACGACGCAGCACGTGCTCGTGCTGTCCAGCGCCCAGGTCTACGGCGCCAGCCCGGACCACCCGGTGCCGATGCCGGAGGATCAGCCGCTGCTCCAGTTCTCGGACGACCCCGTGATCGACGAGCTCCTCGAGCTTGAGGCTCTGTCGGCCCGCCAGCGGGCCGTGAGCTCAGCTCCGCGGGTGACTGTGCTCCGCCCGGCGGTGCTGGTCGCGCCGGGGCTGGAGACCTTGCTGTCCCGCTACTTCGATGCGCCGCGGTTGCTGGTCCCGAGGGACGGCCGCCCGTGCTGGCAGTTCTGTCACGTCGATGACCTGGCCAGCGCAGTCGCCGCCGTGATCGAGCACAAGGTCGACGGGCCGGTCACGGTCGCCTGCGACGGCTGGCTCGAGACGGTGGACATCGAGCGCCTGACCGGCGCCCGACGCCTGGAGCTGCCCGTTGGCCTGGCGTTTTCGACTGCGGAGCGGCTGCACAGGCTCGGAGTCACCAGCGCGCCCGCGAGCGAGCTCGCATACACCCTGCACCCCTGGGTGGTTGATGCTTCGCGGCTGCGCGCGATCGGCTGGTCCCCGAGCTTGGACAACGAGGCTGCCTTGCGCGCGCTCCTGAGCGAGGAGCGCGGTCGCGGCATTCGCCGACGCGACGCCGCGATCGGGGCGGCCGGCGCGACCGTCGCCGTGATCGGCACAGCGGCGCTGGTCCGCGCTGCTCGCCGGCGGTCGTCCTAGCGTGAACGTGATGCCGGCAGGGCCGACGCGCTCATCCCAACCCACGCCAATGTCCACATTCGCGAATCAGCGCCTAGGCTCGGAACGTGGAGGCGTTGGCCTGGCTCGCGATCCCGGTGGTGTCCACGCTGGTCGCGATTGTCTGGCTCGCGGTGGCCAACCGAACGAGGCCGCCAGCCAGTACGCAAGAGACGGTGGAGGCGCACGCCCGGTTCCGGGAGGCGCTGCGACAGGCGGACAACCCCAGCCGGGAGGACACGCCTACCCGGGCGGACACTCGCGGCCAGGCACAGGCTTCGGCAATGCCTGACGAGGGTGCGTCGGGGAATTCGCGTCGCACGTAGGCTCCGGGCCATGTCCCACCGCAACGCCGTCCGCCTGCTGGCGGCCGGGCTGCTTGTGGTGCTCCTCGCGGTCGTGTCCTTTGCGCCGGTGCCGTACGTGACCATGAGCCCGGGCCCGACCTTCGACACCCTCGGCGAGGTGGGCGGCGAGCCGCTCATCAGCATCGAAGGGACCGAGACCTTCCCCACCTCGGGACAACTCGCCCTCACCACCGTCTCGGAGCGCGGTGAGCCGCGCAGCCGGGTCCATCTCGGGCAGGCTTTGTGGGGTTGGGTGAACCCAGATGTCGCAGTGGTACCCGAGCGGCTGGTCAACCCGGACGACCTCACCGAGGCGGAAGTCCGGGAGCAGAGCACGCAGGCGATGGAGCTGTCGCAGGAGAACGCGGTGGCGGCCGCGCTGAACGAGCTCGACCTGCCGCGCAGCGATTATGTCGTGGTCCGCGAGGTCAGCGGCGGAACCCCGGCGGACGGCGTGCTGGAGGCCGGCGACGTCATCGTCGCGATCGACGGCACGCCGATCACCGACGCCGAACAGGTGCCGCAGATCGTGGGTGCGCTCGAGCCCGGCGCTTCGCTGGTCTTTACGGTCCGACGCGACGGTGACCAGCAGGACGTGACCATCACGACCGCGGCCCGGCCGGACGATCCGTCGGCAGCATTCGTCGGCATCACAGCCGGGGTGGTCACCGAACCAGACGGATTCAGCATCGACGTACAGATCGACAACGTCGGTGGCCCGAGCGCCGGGCTCATGTTCAGCCTGGGCATCGTGGACAAGCTGACTGCGGTCGACGAGACCGGCGGTCTGCATGTCGCAGGCACCGGGACGATCGACAACCTCGGCAACGTGGGGCCGATCGGTGGCATCCGGCAGAAGCTCATCGGCGCCCGGGACGCGGGCGCGTAAGTATTTCTGGCGCCGCAATCGAATTGTGACGAGGTCGTCGGGAACGTGCCCGAGGGGCTGCGCGTCATCGCGGTATCGACATTGACCGACGCCCTCACCGGGCTCCAGGCCGCCCGCGACGGAGGCGACGCGCCGACATGCACGTCCGAAGCCGCCTGATTCAGTCGACGAGCGTAACGGCCAGTGCGTCGGCCAGCCCCGGGGCGAGGTCCGCGCCCGTGAGCACCGAGCTGTCCCGGTCGTATGCCCGCAGCCGGATCACGCCGGCGCGTCGGCCGTCGCGCAGCACGCCAACCGCCAGCCGCATCTCCTGCCGCTGCGGGTGCTCGGCCAGGAACCGCAATGCCGCGTGCTCATCGTCGGGGAGCGATGGCTCGATGTTCGACGGGAGCATGAGCCGTTCCACGACGATCGCGGCTCCGGTCACCGTCTCAGGCCAGGCGATCCCGGCCAGCAGCCCATCCAGTGACGAGTGCGCCGGCAGATCCTCTTGCTCAACCGGGGTCAGGGACTGCGGGTTCCGCGTCGCCGGGTCGTTACCCAGCGTCGACACCAGACCGGGTTCCGCGGCCAGCAGCTCGGACGTGGCAACGAGCGCGAACAGCCGCGCTTCCTGGTCCCATCCGGACGCCGCAACGTGACGCTCGACATCGATCATCGTCCGCAGCACGACATCGGGCATTCGCGGGATGCCTCCTTCCCTCCAGTTAGGTTGAGCGCGTGAGTTTCGAGATGCCACCCGACCCGAGTGCGCCGCGGGCCCGCCCCGTCGTCACGCGACGCGGCCGCGGACGCGCACTGCTGCCCACACTGATCGTGCTGGGTGTCCTGCTGGTCGCTTTCTTGCTGTTCACCGGTTTCTATACCGAGTGGTTGTGGTTCGACAGCGTCGAGTTCACATCGGTCTACTCCAAGCAGCTGCTGACCCGCGCCGGGCTGTTCGCGGTCTTCGGCGGGCTGCTCGCCCTCGCCGTCCTCGTCAACATCATCATCGCCTACCGAGTCCGCCCGCCGTTCCGTGGGCTGTCGCCTGAGCAGCAAAGCCTCGACCGGTACCGAGTGGGCATCGACCCCTACAAGCGCGCGATCCTCGTGGTTCTCGGTGTCGTGCTGCTGCTGCTCGGCGGTGGCGCGGCGTCAGGGGAATGGCGCGCATACCTGCTGTGGCGCAACGGCAGCGACTTCGGGGTCGACGACCAGCAGTTCGGCATGGACGTCGGGTTCTTCACCTTCGACCTGCCATTCCTGCGCTTCGTTCTCGGCTTCCTGTTCGCTGCGATCATCTTGTCGCTGCTGGTCTCGCTGATCGTTCACTACCTTTACGGCGGGCTGCGGCTGCAGAGCCCAGGTGAGCGGGCGACGCCCGCTGCGACAGCGCACCTGTCGATCCTGATCGGCATCTTCGTGCTGCTCAAGGCGGTGGCGTACTGGCTGGACCGCTACCAGCTGGCGGTCAAGGAAGGCGAGCGGATCACCGGGCTCACCTACACCGACGTCAACGCGCTGCTTCCCGCGAAGACCATCCTGACGTTCATCGCCTTGCTGTGCGCATTGCTGTTCTTCGCCAATGTCCTGCGGCGCACCTGGTCGCTGCCCATCCTCGGCTTCGGCCTGCTCGTGCTGTCGGCCATCCTGCTCGGCGGGATCTACCCCGCGATCGTGCAGTACTTCCAGGTGCGCCCGAGCGAGCCAGAAAAGGAAGCCCCCTATATCGCGCGCAACATCGAGGCGACGCGCGACGCCTACGGGTTGTCCGAGGTCGATCTGCGCTCGTATGCGGGGGAGACCACGACCACCCCCGAGGAGTTGCAGGCCTCCGCCGGCACGATCAACAACGTCCGGTTGCTGGACCCGGCTGTGGTCTCGCCGACGTACAACCAGCTCCAGCAGATCCGCGGCTTCTACAGCTTCCCGGACTCGCTGGACGTCGACCGTTACCAGCTTGACGGTGAGCGCGACGCGGTCGTCGCGGTCCGCGAGGTCAACCTCGACGGCCTCAACCAGAATCAGCGCAACTGGGCCAACGAGCACACGGTCTATACGCATGGCTACGGCCTGGTGGCGGCATACGGCAACACCCGGCTGCCGGACGGGACGCCTGAGTTCTTCAGCCTGGACATCCCGGAGCGCGGGCTGCTGGCGGACCAGGTCGACGAGCCGCGCGTCTACTTCGGGGAGGAGTCCCCGGTCTACTCCATCGTCGGCGCCCCGGACGGTGCGACCGCGCGCGAGCTCGACTTCCCCGACGACACCCGACCCAACGGGCAGGCGAACAACACCTATTCGGGCGACGGCGGCGTCGGCGTCGGGTCGCTGTTCCGCAAGCTCCTCTTCGCGGCGAAGTTCCAGGAGGGCAACATCCTGCTCTCCAACCTCGTGAACGAGGAGTCGAAGATCCTTTGGGATCGTGAGCCGCGGGAGCGCGTCGAGAAGGTCGCGCCCTGGCTCACGCTCGACGGCGATCCGTATCCGGCGGTGGTCGATGGCCGGATCTTGTGGATCGTGGACGGCTACACCACGAGCAACGGCTACCCGTACTCGGAACGGACCACCCTGGGCGAGGCGACCGCGGACGCGCTGACCGCCACGACCGCCGCGGTGGCCGCGCAGCGGCAGGACCGGGTCAACTACATCCGCAACTCGGTGAAGGCGACGGTCGACGCCTACGACGGCACGGTCACGCTGTACGAGTGGGACACCGAGGACCCGGTACTTCAGACCTGGATGAAGGCATTCCCAAACACTGTCCAGAGCCGGGAGGAGATCCCGGAGTCCCTGCTCGAGCAC
>JBEVHX010000013.1:0-5062 GCA_040510995.1 Candidatus Nanopelagicales bacterium | reverse complement strand
CGCCACGTCCTCGCGGACGTAGTGCTTGTACAGCTTGTCGTCGGCGTACCACCGGCTGCTGAAGTCGGTGGTGATGCCCAGCCGGAACCCGTGCGGGTTGACCTTCTGGCCCACTAGCGGGTCCTCTCCTTCTGCTCGACCTGCTCCACGATCACCGTGATGTGGCTGGTGCGCTTGCGGATGCGGTATGCCCGGCCCTGGGCTCGCGGCCGGAAGCGCTTCAGCGTCGGCCCCTCGTCGACGTACGCCGAGGTGACGACGTAGTCGGACAGGTCGAAGCGCTGCGACGCCTGCTCGGTCTTGAACCGGGCGTTGGCGATGGCGCTGTCGAGCACCTTGCCCACCGGCTCGCTGGCCGCCTGTGGCGTAAAGCGAAGCATCGCCTGCGCGTCAGCGGCCGAGCGGCCGCGGATGAGGTCCACCACGCGGCGCGCCTTCATGGGCGTGACGCGGACGTACCGCGCCTGAGCCCTGGCTTCCATCGCTGTCCCCTTGCCTTCGTTCTCTGTGTGTCTGCTGTGGTGCCCGTCGTCGCAATCCCCTTGGCCGGTGTGGCCAGGCTTCAGCGGCGACGCGCCTTCCTGTCGTCCTTCTCGTGACCACGGAAGGTGCGGGTCGGGGCGAACTCCCCGAGCTTGTGGCCGACCATCGCTTCGGTGACGAAGACCGGCACGTGTTTGCGGCCGTCGTGCACCGCGATCGTGTGGCCGAGCATGGCCGGGACGATCATGGAGCGCCGGGACCACGTCTTGATGACGTTCTTGGTGCCCCGGTCGTTCTGGACGTCCACCTTCTTGGCCAGGTGGTCGTCAACGAAGGGACCCTTCTTTAGGCTGCGCGGCATGCGTCAGACTCCTCAGCGCTTCTTGTTCGACTTGCGGCGCGACACGATGAGCTTGTCGCTTTCCTTGTTCGGCGTCCGGGTCCGGCCCTCGGCCTGACCCCACGGCGAGACCGGGTGGCGGCCACCGGAGGTCTTGCCCTCACCACCGCCGTGCGGGTGGTCGATCGGGTTCATGGCGACGCCGCGAACGGTCGGGCGCTTGCCCTTCCAGCGCATCCGGCCCGCCTTGCCCCAGTTGATGTTCGACTGCTCAGCGTTGCCGACCTCGCCGACCGTGGCTCGGCACCGGACGTCGACCTTGCGCATCTCGCCGGACGGCATCCGCAGGGTCGCGTGCGGACCCTCCTTGGCCACCAGCTGCACCGCCGCACCCGCCGAACGAGCGAGCTTGGCGCCGCCGCCGGGACGAAGCTCGATCGCGTGGATGACCGTCCCGACCGGTATGTTGCGCAGCGGAAGGTTGTTGCCCGGCTTGATGTCGGCCGTCGGGCCGTTCTCGACGCGGTCGCCCTGGTTCAGCCGCTGCGGCGCCAAGATGTAGCGCTTCTCGCCGTCGGCATAGTGCAGCAGCGCGATCCGCGCGGTGCGGTTCGGGTCGTATTCGATGTGCGCAACCTTGGCCGGCACGCCGTCCTTGTCATGTCGACGGAAGTCGATCACGCGGTATGCGCGCTTGTGCCCGCCGCCCTGGTGCCGGGTGGTGATCCGGCCGGCGTTGTTGCGGCCGCCCTTGCCGTGCAGCGGGCGGACCAGCGACTTCTCCGGCTCGTCGCGCGTGACCTCGACGAAGTCGGCCACGCTCGAGCCACGACGGCCTGGAGTGGTCGGCTTGTACTTGCGGATACCCATGGCAAAAAATCCTGTCAGTCCTCGTCAGCTTCAGTGCCCGGTCAGGAGACCGGACCCCCGAAGATGTCGATGCGGTCGCCCTCGGCCAGGCTCACGATGGCGCGACGAGTGTCCTTGCGGGCACCGACGCCGAAGCGAGTGCGCTTCTTCTTGCCCTGGCGGTTGATCGTGTTCACGCTCGTGACCTTCACGCCGAACACCTGCTCGACCGCGATCTTGATCTGGGTCTTGTTGGCGTCCGGGTGGACGAGGAACGTGTACTTGTTCTGGTCGAGAAGCCCGTAGCTCTTCTCGGAGATGACGGGCGCGATCAGGATGTCGCGCGGGTCGGCGATTCTCACTTCTCGCTCCCTTCGGTCTCGGTCTCCGTGCCACTGTCCTGGGCGTCGGTCCCTGCAATGTCGCCGTCCGCGGCGGCGGTCCCATCAGAAGCGGACACCGCTGTGTCGTCGGTCGCATCCTCGGTCTCGTCAACTGCAGACACCGCTGTGTCGTCGGTCGCATCCTCGGTCTCGTCAGCAGCCGACACCGTTGTGTCGTCGGCTGCGCTCGGCTCCTCGCCCGTGCCTCGCTCGTGGCCTCGCCGCTCCGAAGCCGACTTGCCAGCGGCGGCAGGTCCAGCGACGAAGGCCGCCAGCGCTGCCTCGGTGAAGACGACGTCGTCGGAGATCAGCACGTCGTAGGTGTTCAGCTGGTCCGGTGTCAGCAGGTGGACCCGGCCCACGTTGCGCAGGCTCAGCCACGTGACATCGTCACCGCGGCCGACCACGACCAGCACGTGCTGCCGGTCGGACAGGTTTGCCAGCGCCTGCACGGCCGCCTTTGTGGACGGCGTCTCGCCCTCCACCAGCGCTGTCACCACATGCACCCGGCCGTTTCGGGCCCGGTCCGAGAGCGCCCCACGCAGTGCGGCGGCCTTCATCTTCTTGGGGGTGCGCTGGCTGTAGTCGCGTGGCGTGGGGCCGTGCACGATGCCACCGCCGGCGAACTGCGGCGCCCGGGTTGAGCCCTGCCGTGCTCGGCCGGTGCCCTTCTGCCGATACGGCTTGCGGCCACCACCACGAACCTCGCCGCGGGACTTGGTGTCGTGGGTGCCCTGACGGGCTGCAGCCAGCTGGGCCACCACGACCTGGTGGATCAGCGGAACGTTGACCTGGACATCGAAGACTGACTCCGGCAGCTCAGCGCTGCCGGCCTTGGTCCCCGACGGGGTCAGGACGTCAACGGTTGACATGTCATGCCCCCTTCGCGGCGGTCTTGACGAGCACGAGGCCGCCGTCCGGGCCGGGAACCGCGCCCTTGATGAGGAGCAGGCCCTTCTCGGTGTCGACCGCGTGCACGGTGAGGTTCTGGACGGTCAGCCGCTCGCCGCCCATCCGGCCGGCCATGCGTACGCCCTTGAACACGCGTCCGGGAGTCGCACAACCGCCGATGGAGCCCGGCGAGCGGTGCTTGCGCTGCGTGCCGTGCGATGCGCCCAGCCCTTTGAAGCCGTGCCGCTTCATCACGCCAGCGGTGCCCTTGCCGCGGGTCGTGCCGACGACGTCGACCGTCTGGCCGGCCTCGAACACGTCGGGACCGAGCTCCTGGCCAACCGTGTAATCGTTGGCATCATCAGTGCGCAGCTCCGCCACATGGCGCCGCGGAGTGACGCCGGCTTTCGCGAAGTGGCCGGCGTCCGGCTTGTTCACCTTGCGCGGGTCGATGGCGCCGAACGCGATCTGCACGGCGGCATACCCGTCGATGTCGGTGGTGCGCACCTGCGTGACCACACAGGGGCCGGCCTTGACCACGGTCACCGGGACGAGCTTCGCGTCGGCGTCCCAGACCTGGGTCATGCCAAGCTTTTCGCCCAGCACGCCCTTCATCCGCTTGCTCATGTCTGCGTCGTCCCTCAGAGCTTGATCTCGATGTCAACCCCGGCCGGAAGGTCGAGTCGCATGAGCGAGTCGACCGTCTTCGGCGTGGGGTCGAGAATGTCGATGAGTCTCTTGTGCGTACGCATCTCGAAGTGCTCGCGGCTGTCCTTGTACTTGTGCGGCGAGCGGATGACGCAGTACACGTTCTTTTCGGTCGGCAGCGGCACCGGGCCCGCGACCTGCGCACCAGTACGCGTCACCGTCTCGACGATCTTGCGCGCCGAGCTGTCGATGACCTCGTGGTCGTAGGCCTTGAGCCTGATGCGGATCTTCTGTCCCGCCATGTGGCTTCGGTGTCCTTCTCTTTCGGTGCCGCTGCGGTGCTTGGTCAGAGGTCCGTCCTGGTCGGGTGTCGGTACGCGGCTCGCATGCCGGCACCCAGCCGGACGAGAAGTGGAGCGGTTTCTTACTTGAGGATCTTGGTAACCCGGCCTGCGCCAACGGTGCGGCCGCCCTCGCGGATGGCGAAGCGCAGACCCTCCTCCATGGCGATCGGCTGGATCAGCGCGACCTTCATCTCGGTGTTGTCGCCCGGCATGACCATCTCGGTGCCCTCGGGGAGGTCAACGACGCCGGTCACGTCGGTCGTGCGGAAGTAGAACTGCGGACGGTAGTTGTTGAAGAACGGCGTGTGCCGGCCGCCCTCGTCCTTGGACAGGATGTAGACCTGAGCCTCGAAGTCGGTGTGCGGCGTGATCGAGCCCGGCTTGACGACGACCTGGCCACGCTCGACGTCCTCGCGCTTGGTGCCGCGCAGCAGGAGACCGACATTCTCGCCGGCCTGGCCCTCGTCCAGGAGCTTGCGGAACATTTCGACGCCGGTGACGGTCGTCGTCTGCTTCTCCTCCTTGATGCCCACGATGTCGACGGTCTCGTTGACCTTGACGACACCGCGCTCGATGCGGCCGGTGACGACGGTGCCGCGGCCGGTGATCGTGAAGACGTCCTCGATCGGCATGAGGAACGGCTTGTCGATCTCACGCTCGGGCGTGGGGATGGCCGTGTCGACCGCCTCCATGAGCTCGAGCAGCTTGCCACTCCACTCCGCGTCGCCTTCGAGTGCCTTGAGCGCCGAGACGCGGACCACGGGGATGTCATCGCCCGGGAACTCGTAGTCGTTGAGCAACTCGCGCACCTCGAGCTCGACCAGCTCGAGGATCTCCTCGTCGTCGACCATGTCGGCCTTGTTGAGCGCCACCACGATCGCGGGGACGCCGACCTGTCGAGCCAGGAGGACATGCTCCTTCGTCTGCGGCATCGGGCCGTCGGTCGCCGCGACCACCAGGATCGCGCCGTCCATCTGCGCCGCGCCGGTGATCATGTTCTTGATGTAGTCGGCGTGCCCGGGGCAGTCGACGTGCGCGTAGTGCCGAGCCTCGGTCTGGTACTCGACGTGCGCGATCGAGATGGTGATGCCACGCTGACGCTCTTCCGGGGCCTTGTCGATCTG
>JBEVHX010000012.1:0-7952 GCA_040510995.1 Candidatus Nanopelagicales bacterium | reverse complement strand
GACTGGACCGCCGATCTCGATCAGTGCTC
Organism: Candidatus Nanopelagicales bacterium; assembly: GCA_040510995.1. Lineage (GTDB taxonomy): Bacteria > Actinomycetota > Actinomycetes > JBEVHX01 > JBEVHX01 > JBEVHX01. Next base: position 7,923 of record JBEVHX010000012.1, on the reverse strand, counting down.
GGGGTGCGGCTCGACGGCCTTGGTCCGCCGGCTCGGGCTGACCGTCTGCCGGGCATGCGGCCGCGAGTGGACGCAGGCACCAACGGAGTCGACCCGCGATCCCGAGCGCGATGGGCGGACGGAGCTGCAGCGGGAGGTGGCGGCAGCACTCGAGCGGGCGTTCGGTCGCGCGGATCAGATATCTCCGCAAAGCAACGCATAAGGCCGCCAAATTGGCGGTCGCAGGATGCATTTCTGCGGCCGTGGGTGTTTGCTGAGCCGCAAGGCCGCTGCCGCCGCTGGCCCGAGACTCCGGTGGCAACGGCCTCCAGAGTGTGCGACGCCGGACTGATGGGTGTTCCGCGGGTACCCTTGGCGAGCCTCGGGGCCTGTAGCTCAGCTGGTCAGAGCACTGGTCTTACAAACCAGGGGTCGGCGGTTCGAGCCCGCCCGGGCCCACCCCGCGTGACGCCCGCGACCCTGTCGGAACCCGTGATCGACTTTCTCTGGGCGCTTGCCGACGTGAGTATAACAAGTATTATACCGGCTATGGTGATGGGTGGGACGCGGTGAGCGTCCGACATGCGCTGCTCGCGCTGCTGAGTGAGGGCGCTAAGTACGGCCTCCAGCTGCGCCAGGAGTTCGAGGCCCGAACCGGGGAGGTCTGGCCGCTGAACGTGGGCCAGGTGTACCTCACGTTGCAACGCTTGGAGCGGGACGGCCTGATCGAGTCCAACGGGCATGAGGAGTCCGGTCCGCAGAAGGTCTACCGGATCACATCAGCCGGTGACGACGAGCTGACAACGTGGCTGACGACTCCGCCGGAACTGGCCCCCCCTCCCCGCGACGAGCTCGTGATCAAGGTCCTGGTCGCGACCCGCCTGCCCGGCATCGACGTCACTGAGGTCCTCCAGGCGCATCGCAAGCACGTTCTCGAGCTCATGCAGAGGTATACGCATATGAAGGCCGAGGCGGCCGAGGATGACGTCAGTCTCGCGCTCGTGGCCGACGCCGAAGTCTTTCGGCTCGAGGCGGTCGTCCGCTGGCTGGATGCGGCCGACGCCCGCCTGCATCACTCGCCGGGCGCGCCCGAGCCGACCGAGGCGATGCCGTCACCCCGCGCTCAGATCCCCGTGGAGCACCAGGTATGAACCAGGTCCTTGAACTGCGTCAGGTCTCGAAGGTGTATGGGACCGGTGCGGCGCAGGTGCATGCGCTGCACGGAATCGATCTCGCGGTCGGCGTCGGCGAAATGGTCGCGATCATGGGACCCAGCGGGTCCGGCAAGAGCACGCTGCTGACCATCGCGGGCAGCCTCGAAGAGCCGTCCAGCGGTGAGGTCCTCATCGACGGGTTCCCGCTCGGGGATGCCACGCGCGACGACAGGGCACGGCTTCGCCGCCGAGCGATTGGCTACGTCTTCCAGGACTTCAACCTGCTGCCCGGCCTAACCGCGGTCGAGAACGTCGCCCTGCCATTGGAGCTCGATGGCGTCGGCGTGAAGCCGGCCCGCGAGGTCGGTCGGCAAGCCCTTGAACGCCTCGGGTTGGCTAACTGTGCGGGGCGCTACTCCGACGATCTGTCCGGCGGAGAGCGGCAGCGGGTGGCCATCGCGCGCGCCGTCGTCGGCGAACGCCGCTTGGTCCTCGCCGACGAACCGACCGGTGCGCTGGATTCGGTCAGCGGTGAAGCCGTGATGCGGTTGCTGCGCACCGCGTGCAAGACGGGCGTCGCCGCGGTCATCGTCACGCACGACGCTCAGATGGCCTCGTGGGCCGATCGCATCGTCTTCCTGCGCGACGGGCGCCTGGTCGACCAGACCTCGAGCCTGCCCGGGCCGGAGTCGCTGCTGGCACGCGGATCGAGTCGATGACGTCGCAGCCCTTGGCTCGGTCCGGTCGCTCCCCGGCTGCCAGGCGCGGTGGTCATGCCCGCCGAGCCGTCGCCCGTTGGGGTTGGCGGATGTTTCGCCGCGAGTGGCGGCAGCAGGCGCTGGTCCTGACGCTGCTGGCCGCCGCCGTGGCCGCATCGGTCGGCGTCGCATCTGCCGCGTACAGCCTTTCACCGGTGCCGAACAACGCAGAGTTCGGCGCAGCGAGTCATTACATCCGACTCAGCAACACCGACCCGGATGCGTTGGCGTCGGCCGTCACTGCCGCCAGCGAGCGGTTTGACAACAGCGAGGTGATCTACCACCGCGACGTTGCGATCCCGGGGTTGTTCGAGCCTGCGGACTACCGAAGCCAAGACCCCTCGTTAGCCCTCGGCCAGCCGCGTCTGGCGCTTGTGGACGGCGCGTACCCGCGTCGCGACGAGGTCGCGATCACCGATGGGCTCGCTGAAATGCTCGGGGTGCGGATCGGTGACCCCTTGGACCTCGACGGGGTCGAGCGCACCGTCGTCGGGATCGTGGAGAACCCGGCCAACCTCGGTGATGAGTTCGGCCTGCTTGCCCCTGCGCAGTCGACCAACGCCACCAAGGCCACGATCCTTGTCGACGCGAGCGAGGAGCAGGTCAACGGGTTTCGACCGCCGGCCGGCTCCGATGTCGGAATCGGATCACGCCCGCCGAGCGAGGGCGCCACCGCTGCCTTGCTTTCGCTCGTGCTGTCCACCGTCGGGTTGCTGCTCGTCGCCCTGATCGCGGCTGCCAGCTTCGCGGTCATCGCGCAGCGCCGGATGCGTCACCTGGCCATGCTGGCGGCGATCGGCGCCACCGAGAGGCAGATTCGGGCAGCGACGGTGGCGAACGGTCTTGCGGTGGGAGGCGTCGCTGCCTTGATCGGGGCAGCGGTGGGCGTGGCGGCGTGGCTCGGCCTCGCGCCGTTGGTCGAGGAGGCAGTCGCATACCGGATCGACGAGTATGCGGTGCCCTGGTGGCTGGTGGTCAGCCCCATGGTGCTCGCCATCGCGGCTGCGACGTCGGCGGCGTGGTGGCCGGCGCGCAGCGTGGCGCGAGTACCCACGATGCGCGCGCTGTCCGGGCGGCCACCGCAGCCGCGGCCGGCGCGGCGAGTCGCCGTCTGGTCCGCGGCGAGCGCAGTCGTGGGTGTGGGGCTGCTGTTCTGGGGCGGCGACCTCGCCGGCCAGGACGATGCGGACTGGGCACACGCCGCGCTGATCGTGGCGGGCACCGTTGCCGTGGCGCTGGCCATGCTGTTGGCGTGCCCGCCGGCCATCCGCGTGCTGGCGGCCAGCGTCGGGCGGCTACCGGTGGCGGTTCGGCTCGCGGTTGGCGACCTCGCGCGCTACCGGTCCCGCTCGTCTGCGGCGTTAGCGGCGGTCAGCCTCGCGCTCTGCATTTCCGCCGCGATCACGGTCATGGCGGCGGCCGCCCAAGCCGGCGCCGCCGAGGGGAACCTGTCGGAGCACCAGGTGGTCGTTCGGTACCCGGCGGTGGACGGACCGTTCGTTCCGGTGGACGCGGAGCTCGAGCGGCTGGCCGCGGACGTTGAGAACGTGGTCGCATCCTTCGACGACGCCGAAGTCATTCCGCTCGACGTGGCGATCGACCCACGCAGTGGACCGGACCCGTCGTTCGAAGGGCGGGTCGCGGCGTCCCTCGTGGAACGCGACGGCGACGGTTGGCGTGACGTCAGCCTGCTCTACGTGGCCACCCCTCGTCTGCTCGAGATGTACGGACTGGAGGTCGGCGACATCTCATCCGACACGTTCGTTGTCACCCGCGAGGTCGGCGACTTCGCTGTGCTTGGGCACGCGCACGAGGGTCGGTCGAACGTCGCACCACTCACCAACGTCGAGCGGCTCAGCCCAGGCTACGAGTCGCTGCCGGGGACGTTCGTCACACCCGCAGTCCTCGAGGCTCGAGGCTGGGTGGCGGTTCCCTCCGGTCGTTGGCTGGTCGAGCTGCAGTCCCCGCCGACGGCCACCCAGTTGGAGGCTGCTCGCAGGACGGCAGCGCAGACCGGGCTGAGCGTCGAGGTCCGGGACCCGCAGGGCGGCCTCGGCAATCTTCGTCTCGGCGCGACCGCTATCGGCTCATTCATTGCACTGGGCATCATCGCGATGATGGTTGGCCTGTTGCGCAGCGAGGCCGCCCGTGACCTGCGCATCCTCGCCGCGACCGGTGCCCAGAGTCGGACCCGCCGCACGATCACCGCGTCCACGGCCGGCGGGATTGCGCTCCTCGGTGCCCTGCTTGGGATCGGTGGCGCATACCTGGGGCTGGTCGCGGGCTTCGCGCACAACCTCGATGCGTTGATCCCGGTCCCCGTCGAGAACCTGGCGATGATCGTGGTGGGCTTCCCGGTGCTGGCGGCCGGGGTCGGCTGGCTCGTCTCGGGCCGGACCGTCAACGACATCGCCCGGCAGCCGATCGAGTGACGTCAGTCGCTGGGTAGCCTGCGCGTCGTGCCTGCAGGTCTGACCGTCGCGGACGTCGTGGCCATCCTCGACCGGCTGTACGAACCGAGCACCGCTGAGGAGTGGGACGCGGTCGGCTTGGTATGCGGAAACCCCACGAACCCCGTCAGCAAGGTCCTGTTCGCCGTGGACCCGGCTGCCGCGGTGGTCGAGGAGGCCATCGCGTGGGGCGCGGACCTCGTGGTCACGCACCACCCGGTGTTCCTTCGCCCAGTTCACGGCGTCGCTGCCACCAGCGCGCGCGGACGTCTGGTGCATACCCTCATCCGGCACGATGTCGCCTTGCACTGCGCGCACACCAACGCCGATGCGGCGGATCCCGGCGTCAGTGACGCGCTGGCCCAGCGCATTGGATTGGTCGACCTGGCGCCGCTGTCGGCACGCCCGACCGAGCCGAGCGACAAGCTGATCACTTTCGTCCCGTGGGGCGCTCTCGACCGCGTCATCGACGCACTCGCTGCTGTCGGCGCGGGCGTGATCGGCGACTACGAACGCTGCGCCTGGACGACCGAGGGGGAGGGTACGTTCCGCCCGCTTCCCGGTGCACGTCCCACGACCGGTCAAGTCGGTGAAGTCGAGCGGGTGCCCGAGCACAGGCTGGAGATGGTCGTCCCGCGCCATCGTCGTGCCGACTCGATTGCCGCCCTGCGACGCGCGCATCCGTACGAGGAGCCTGCCTTCGACGTCGTCGAACTCGCAGCGCTGCCGGGCAGAACGGGCATCGGTCGGGTTGGCCGACTCCCGGATCCGATGCGGCTGACCGACTTCACGGTGTTGGTCGCCTCGTCGCTGCCAGCGACCGTGGTCGGCGTGCGCGCGGCTGGTGACCCGGACATGGTCGTCGAGTCGGTCGCGGTATGCGGCGGGGCTGGTGACTCTCTGTTGTCGGCGGCCCAGCGAGGTCGCGCCGACGCATACGTGACCGGAGATCTGCGTCACCACCCGGTCTCGGACCACCTCGCGGAGGGAGGACCGGCGGTCGTCGACGTGACCCATTGGGCCAGCGAATGGCCGTGGCTGTCGGATGCCGCCCGCAGCCTCACGGCCGAGGCCGCAGCAGCCGGGGCTACGGTGGACACCCGCGTCTCGACCATCCCGACCGATCCCTGGTCATTGCACCAGCCATCGAGGAGTTCCCGCTGAACGCAGACCCGACCGCCCAGCTCGTCCTGCTTGAGGTCCAGGAGCACGACTCCCACGTCGACCAGCTCGAGCACCGTCTCCGGACCCTGCCCGAGCACAGCGAGATCGAACGCCTCGATGCCCAGTTGGCTGAGCTGCGCGACCAGCTCGTCGCTGCCGAGACCGACGAGTCCGACCTGCAGCGGGAGCTGGCCAAGTCCGAGGCGGACGTGGAACAGGTTCGACTGCGCGCAGCCCGTGACCAGCAGCGGCTGAACTCCGGTGGGATCACGAGTGCCAAGGAGCTGGAGTCCCTGCAGCACGAGATCGGCTCGCTGGCACGCCGTCAGGGCGACCTGGAGGAGATCGAGCTCGAGGTGATGGAACGCCTCGAGGCGACCCAGTCACGGTTGCAGCAGCTGCGCACAGACCACACGACGGCAGCCGAGGCCCACGCGAACGCGGTCACCCGACGCGATCAGGCCGTGGTCGACATCGACAAGGAGATCGCGGTCGCGAAGGAGCAGCGGGCCAGCATCGTCAGCGACGTACCCGCGGACCTGGTGACGCTGTACGAGAAGCTGCGGCGCGACCTCGACGGCGTCGGCGCCGCACCGTTGCGGCAGGGTCGCTGCGGTGGCTGCCGGCTCGAGCTCAACAACAGTGACATCGGTCGGATCCGCTCCGCGGCCCCTGAGGAGGTGCTGCGCTGCGAGGAGTGCCGGCGGATCCTCGTCCGTACCGACGAGTCGGGACTGTGACCCGTCTGATCGTCGAGGCGGACGGCGGATCACGCGGCAACCCCGGGCCAGCCGCATACGGCGCCGTGGTCAAGGACGCCGAGACCGGTGCCGTGCTCGACGAGCGGGCCGACGTCATCGGGGTCGCGTCGAACAACGTCGCCGAGTACCGCGGCCTCGTCGCCGGTCTCCAGGCAGCCCGGGACATCGACCCGGACGCGACCGTCGAGGTTCGCATGGACTCCAAGCTCGTGGTTGAGCAGATGTCCGGCCGCTGGCAGATCAAGCACCCGGACATGCGGCTGCTCGCCCGGGAGGCGCGCGACGTCCTGCCGCCGGGGCGGGTGAGCTACGTCTGGGTACCGCGAGACCAGAACAAGCACGCGGACCGGCTGCTCAACGCCGCCCTCGACGGGGGCGTCGCCGAGTCGGGCAGCGCGCGCAAGCCGGTTGGGACGGCTCGCGGCTGGTCGGACGAGGTCGGCACGCCGGTGACGTTGTCCCTGTTGCGCCACGGCGTCACGGAGCACACGGTCGCCCGTCGGTTCAGCGGTTCCGGCGGCGACGATCTGCCGCTGTCCGCAACTGGGGTGGCACAAGCACGTCGCGCGGCCGAGGTCGTCGTCGGACGCGGCACGGTCGCGGCCGTGGTCACATCGCCGTTGCAGCGCGCGCGACAGACCGCGCACGAACTCGGCATACGCCTCGGACTCGACCCGGTGGTCGACGATGCGTGGCGAGAGTGCTCCTTTGGTGCTTGGGACGGCCTGACGTATGCGGAAGTCGCGCAGCGCTGGCCGGATGAGTTGGCGGCCTGGCGCGGGTCGCTGGAGGTCGCACCGCCGGACGGCGAGAGCCTGTCTGCGGTGGCCACGCGCGTGATCGAGGCTCGGGAGGGACTGGTCCAGCAGTGGGCTGGTCGGCACTTGGTTCTCGTCAGTCACGTGACGCCGATCAAGGTGTTGGTGGCGGAGGCACTCGGCGCGCCGTTGGCCTCGCTGTTCCGGATGGAGCTGGCTCCGGCCTCGCTCACCACCGTGCAGTGGTGGCCGGACGGCGGCGCATCCCTGCGGCATTTCAACGACGTCTCGTACCTCGAGTAACCGTCGGCGTGCGGATCAGCGGTAGAGGGTCAGCGGTTCAGGGTCAGCGGTTCAGGGTCAGCGGTACAGGGTCACCGGCGCACGGTTGGGGATTGTGTCCCAGACCCAATCGGAGTCGACGATTGAGATGCGCACGCAGCCGTGGCTGGCGGGATATGCCGGCACCGAATCGGAGCCATGCACCGCGAAGCCGCCCTTGAAGTACATCGGCTGGTACATCAAGCCGAGAGGACCGTCCCGCCATCCTTCGATGCGCCGCTGCACGGAGTACCGGCCGACCGGCGTGTTCGCGACGCCGATGCCACCCCCGGCTTCCGGCGCACGGGTGTACCGCTCACCGTTGCCGGTGGAGACGTTCAACGTCGTCACCGCGCCACTGCCATCGCTCACGAACGCGATCTGGCGGCCCAGGTCGACCTCGATCGCCGGTCCGCTGTCCGAGCGAGGCCCGGCGCCCTGCGGCGCATCCAGCCGGCCAAGGGTCTGCGGCCCGGCGCGACCGTCCCGGCTGAGGCCCTCACGCTTCTGGAACGCCAGCACAGCAGACGCGGTCGCGGCGCCGTAGCTACCGTCGACCGGCCCGGGGCGGTAGCCGA
>JBEVHX010000011.1:0-6541 GCA_040510995.1 Candidatus Nanopelagicales bacterium | reverse complement strand
TTCGGGATCGGCACGCCCAACTGGGACGTCGATCCGGATTTCGACCTGCACTACCACTTGCGTCGAGTCAGGGTCGGCGGCGACGGGTCATGGCGCGCGCTCTTGGCGGCCGCCGAGCAGATCGCGATGACGCCGTTGGACCAGTCGCGGCCGCCCTGGGAAGCGGTGCTGTTCGAGGGGTTGCCGGACGGCAAGGCCGCATATCTGCTCAAGACCCACCACGCGATGACCGATGGACTGGGCGCGATTCAGGGCCTGGCCCAGCTGCACTCGCGACAACGCGCGCCCTCCCCGGACAAGCCACAACCGCCGGAGCCGGCGCCGAACCATCCCTCAGCAGCCAGGATCGTGGCCCGGCAGCTGGTCGCAGACCTGGAACGCGCTCCTGGTCTGCTCGATGCGGTTGGGCGCGGTGTCCTCTCGGTCAGACATCCACGAGACGCGCTCAAGACCACGCTGCGGTTCAGCAGGTCTGCCGCCAAGGTCGCCGGCATGACCGCGAGCCCGGGGTCACCGCTGCTGGAGAACCGCAGCCTGTCCTGGCGTTTCAGCGCCTTCGATGTGCGATTCGCGGACATCCGGGCGGCCAGCAAGGTTGCTGGCGCGTCCGTGAACGACGCGTACCTGGCCGCCCTTGTGGGGGCCTTGCGGCGGTACCACGAACACCTGGGCCACCCGATCGTGACGATGCCGATCGCCATCCCCATCTCCGTGCGCACGGAGTCAGACCCGAAGGGTGGCAACCGCATCGCGGTGGGGCGGCTGCCCGGCCCGGTGTCGCTCGCCGATCCGTTCGAGCGCATGCTCACGATTCGCGAGCAGGTGCGCGCCGCCCGGCATGAACCGGCGGTGAACCTGTTCAACACCGTCGGCCCGGTTCTGGCGTGGCTCCCAGCGGCCGTACTGTCCAGCCTGGGAGCGGGTGCCACCGCCAGCAACGACATGCAGGCCAGCAACGTGCCGGGCATTCCCTTCGATGTGTACATGGCCGGGGCGAAGGTCGAGCGGATGTACCCGTTCGGCCCGCTGCCCGGCTGCGCCGTGATGGCCACCATGATCACCCACGGGTCGGTGGCCTGCCTGGGCATCAACCACGACGCCGCATCGATCACCGACTCCGAGCTCTTCGCGCAATGCATCGTCGATGGGTTCGAGGAGGTGCTGTCCTTGGCGTCGGGCACGGAGCCGGTGCTGCGTCGGGTCTGAGCTTGGCAGTCAGGTCGTCGCCCGGGCCAACGAGAGCCAGCCGCGTCGGCCCAGGCCTTTCCAGCGACGCCTTCCGCCGCCGCTTTGTGCGGACGCGAGCTCGCGCTCGAGGTCGTAGCGGTGATGCAGATGTGGGTCGGTGTAGTCGGCGTGCGTGTGTCGGGATAGCGCGTAGTGCATGAGTTGCTCGGACATGTCGGTCTCCTTGTCGACGGGCCCGGATTGGGCTCGCCGGTGAAGCTATAAACGCGACCTTCCGCTGACCTTCCCCGGCCACGAGGGCTCTCGTCCGGCTGAGCGTCAGCGGGGAAGGTGGCGGGAAGGGTCGGCCCGTTCGATGTCGGCATGAGCTCCAGCCGTGCGACGACTGCGCCCGACCGCTCGCACCCGGAGGTCGTGCGCGCGCGCGACGAGGCGCTTCGCGGTGCCCGGCAGATGGCCCCACTGGCTCTGAGCTACGCACCGTTTGGTGTCGTGATCGGAGCAGCCGGATCAGCGAGCGACGCGCCCTTCTCGACGTTGGTAGCCGGGGTCGCGGTCTACGGAGGTAGCGCGCAGCTCACGCTGACGCAGATGCTGAACGAGGGCGCGACGCTGTGGCTCGTGGTCGTCTCCGCGGCTCTGATCAACCTACGGCTGGCTGTGTATGCGACGGCTCTAGCGCCGCTCTGGTCAGGTAGCGGACCGCTCGTGCGACTGGTGGCCGCGATGTCGGTCATCGACCCCACTTGGTCGCTCGCCAACCGTCGTTCCGCGTCTGTCGGCACGCTGGAGCAACGTCGGGCGCATTACGCCGGAGCTGCGGTGACGCTGACCTTGGTCTGGCTGCTCAGCATGGCCGCAGGTCTCGCGCTCGGCACATCAACCGAGCTCACAACGCACCTGTCGATAGCGCTTCCGCTGTGCCTTTTGGGGCTGGTGCTCCCGCACCGCCATCGGCCGGGCGGGACCTCCGTGCTCGTGGTCGCCGTCGTCGCGGCTGCGGTCGCGATCAGCTGGCCCGCTGGCACGGGTGTCTTGCTCGCGATGGTGCTCGGTGCGGCCGTCGGTGCATTGACATCCAGGCGAGGTGCGGCGTGACTGCCTGGGTCACGGTGGCACTGGTCGGGGCGCTGAGCCTGGGGTTTCGGTTGCTGCCCCTGGTGATGGCGAACCGGCTTCGCATCGACGAAACGCGGCAGCGGCTGCTCCTGCACGCCGGCGTGGCTGCCATGACGGCGCTCACCGTCAACGCGGTGGTCAACGCCGCTCGGACCGGTCCGCCGGACGGCATCGCCGTCGCCCTGGGCGTTGGTGCCGTCCTGTCGTGGCGTGGCGTCGAGATGATCTGGGTCGTCCTGATCGGCGGCTCGGCGTACGGGTTGGTTGCCCTCGTGTCGTCCCTGAGCTGACGCGGACTCGCTATCGTCACGCGGCGTGGGGGTCGCCGTGCAGCTCATGGGCGGCTTCTCGGTGCGCATCAACGAGCGCGCCGTGGCAGCCGATGACTTCCCGAGACGCTCCGCGGTACGACTGGTCGCGCTCTTGGCGTTGGCGCCGACACACCGACTTCACCGTGAACAGGTCATGGACTCGCTGTGGCCGGATGCTGGCGTGGACGAGGCCGCGAACCAGCTGCACAAAGCAGCGCATTACGCCCGACGTGCGACCCGGTCTGCCGACTGTGTGAGTCTTCGCAACGGGATCGTTTCGCTGTTCGGCGAGCAGGCGGTTGACGTGGACGTCGACGCGTTCGAGGCCAAGGCCACCTCGGCCATCGCTGACGGCGACGCCGACGCCGCCGAACGCGCGCTGGCGCTGTGGCTGGGCGACTTGCTGCCGGACGATCCGTACGTCTCCTGGGCCTTCCAGCACCGACAACGGCTCGGCGTGCTCCGCCGCGAGCTGTTGCGCCGGGCAGGACGATGGTCAGAACTGCTGGAGCTCGATCCGACCGACGAGCAGGCGCATCTTGGCGTCGCTCAGGCAATGCTCTTCGTCGGCGATCGCGTCGGCGCTCTGCGCCAAGTCGACGTCCTTGAGCAGATCCTCCGCGACGAGCTGGGCATCGGACTCAGCCCCGAGGCGTACGACATGCGCGTTGCCGCTCTGGACACACAGGTGGCCGTGCCGGTCGCCATCGAGCCCGCTCCCCGGCACGCGAGTCTTGCGAGGCAACGGGTCCACTTCTGCCGGACACCCGACGGCGTCCGGCTTGCGTATGCGACCAGCGGCGAGGGTCCACCTTTGGTGAAGGTGGCGAACTGGCTGACGCACCTGGACTACGACTGGGGCAGCCCGGTCTGGTCGCACTGGTGGCACGCGCTGTCCGCGCAGCACACGCTCGTGCGGTACGACGAACGTGGCTGCGGCCTGTCGGACTGGTCGGTCGATGCCGGCTCGTTCAGTCTCGAGGCGTGGGTGCGTGACCTCGAGACCGTCGTCGACTCACTCGGACTCGAGCGCTTTCCGATGTTGGGGATGTCCCAGGGCGGCCCGATCGCGCTCACGTATGCGGCCCGGCACCCTGAGCGCGTCTCACACCTGGTGATCTTCGGAACCTGCGCGCGCGCGACGTGGGTCAAGGCCGACGCACAGGAGCGGCGCACTCTCGCTGCTCTCGGCGAGCTCATCCGGACTTCCTGGGGCGGCGACGAGCCCGGCTTTCGTCAGGTGTACGACGCCAAGTTTCTCCCGGACGGCCCGTTAGAGACCTGGCGCGCCTTCGACGAGCTCCAGCGCAGGTCGACGTCGCCGGAGAACGCGTATCGCCTGTGGCGGGCCTTCGGGCACCTCGACGCGACCGAGAGCGCCCGGGTGGTGGAAACACCCACACTGTTACTGCACTCCACCGACGACCAGGTGTGGCCCTTTCCAGAAGCGGAGGAACTGCACCGGCTGATGCCGCACAGTCGGCTGGTGCCGCTTGACAGCCGGAATCACATCCTGCAGGCGAATGAGCCGGCGTTCGCCGTGTTTCTGAACGAAGTTCGGGCGTTCATCTCGAGTTGACCGGCCACTGATGCGCGCCGAGCTCACGTGAAAGCGTTCGCGCAGTCGTGCGCACCGCTTCGACGGCTGTGTCGTCGACCGGCCACTCGGTGGTGGGCACCACGATTGCAACCGCGCCGACCGCGAGCCCGGTGGCGTCGAAGACCGCCGCGGCGACCGATGACTCACCGAGGACGGCTTCGTCGCACTCCAACGCCACCCCGCCGGCGCGCAGGTCGTCAAGCTGTGCGCGCAGCTCGGACGGATCGGTCAACGTTTCGCCTGTCATGCTGCGCAGCGACCCGCGCCGCAACACCGTGTCGGCTTCATCTGGCAGGTAAGCCAGCATCGCCTTCCCCAAGGCGCTGGCATGTGCCGGGATCACGATGCCGACCTCGGGCATCTGCCGACTGCCGTCGGGACGTGGTTCGTGATGGATGATCACGACTTCGTCGGACAGCGGCACGCCGACGCGTACGGCGTACCCGGTGCGACGCGTGAGCTCCTCGGACCACGGGACCGCGCGGGCACGCAGCTCGAGGGTGTCGAGGTACACATTGCCGAGCCGCAGCACCGCTGGCCCCAGCTGATAGCGTCCCGAGCCCTGCTCCTGCACGACCATGCCGTGGGCGACCAACGTGCGGATGATGCCGTGCACGGTCGACGGCGGCAGTTCCAGGCGGGTGGCGAGCTCGGACAGGCTCATCCGGCGCGCGCCTTGGAGTGCGGCCAGGATGCGGATCGCTCGATCGACCGACTGGATCACCCGCGCAGACTCCCTCGCATTCGCGGAAATTGGTGCTTCCGAGGTCTTGCCAGGAGTGAAGCATAGTCGTAATGTCCGACCAACATTCGACATTGCCGAATGACTTTCGGATGTCAGTCGGCACGGGTTCGGACCAGGAGGTCCGCATGGAAGGACTGCGAACGCCTCAGAAACTGGCGGCGGAGGTGCTCGGGACAGCGTTCCTGGTGTTCATCGGGGTGGGCTCGGTGCCGGCGACGCTGATCGTCAACGGGGACAGCCCGTTCACGATGGCCGACCTCGGCATGATCTCTTTCGCGTTCGCGACCGTGGTGGTCGCGACCGTGTATGCGCTGGGGCACGTGTCGGGCAACCACATCAACCCAGCCGTGACCCTCGGTCTGGCCGTGACCGGGAAGTTCCCGTGGTCGCAGGTCCCGGCCTACATCGGCGCCCAGCTGGTCGGCGCGGTGATCGGCGCGTTCGCCATCGTGGGAGTCCTCGGCATGCGAGCCAGCGACGTCGGCCTGGGAGTGGCGCAGTACGGGACCGGCGTCGGCTCCGGCCAGGCATTCGTCGCCGAGTTCGTCGGCACCTTCATCCTGGTGTTCACGGTGTTCGGCGTGATCCACAAGGACGCGGCGCCTGGGTTCGCCGGCGTGGCGATCGGTCTGGTCGTGTTCGCCGCCATCATCCCGGTCGCGCCCGCGACTGGCGCGTCAATCAACCCCGCGCGCACGCTGGGTCCGATGTTCGTCCAGCAGCTGCTCGGTGGTGAGGTCCATTGGAGCCAAGCGCCGGTCTATCTCGCTGCGGAGGTCGGCGCCGGCATCGCGGCCGCCGTTGCATACGTCGCAATCACGCAGACCCGGCAGTCTGTCGCAGTGGCCTCGGCGGTCTCGTCGCACATGCCCGAAACGTCCCCGACGACCACGTCAGTCTGAGCCGGTCGCACCCGCATACGGAGGAAACGCGATGAAGAAGCTCATCAACGATCCGGCCGACGTGGTCAAGGAGGCGCTGCTCGGCATCGAAGCGGCACATCCCGACCTGCGCGTCGACCATGCCAACAAGATCATCTATCGCAGCGACGCGCCGCGGCCCGGCAAAGTCGGCCTGATCTCCGGCGGTGGCTCGGGTCACGAGCCGCTGCATGGAGGGTTCGTCGGGCAAGGCATGTTGGACGCCGCCTGTGCCGGGGAGGTGTTCACGTCGCCGGTGCCGGACCAGATGCTCGAGGCGACCAAGAACGTCGACGGCGGCGCGGGCGTGCTGCACATCGTGAAGAACTACACCGGCGATGTCATGAACTTCGAGATGGCGGCGGAGCTGGCGGCCGCGGAGACCGGCGTCGAGGTGGTCTCGGTCGTGACCGACGACGACGTGGCCGTGCAGGACAGCCTGTACACCGCCGGCCGCCGCGGCGTCGGCGTCACCGTGTTGCTGGAGAAGATCGTGGGCGCTGCCGCCGAACAAGGGCGCTCGCTGTCGGAGGTCGCCGACCTGGCCAAGCTGGTCAACGCCAACGGACGAACCATGGGCATGGCGCTGACGAGCTGCACGGTGCCGGCGGCCGGTAAGCCGACCTTCGACCTTCCCGAGGATCAGATAGAGGTCGGC
>JBEVHX010000010.1:0-26535 GCA_040510995.1 Candidatus Nanopelagicales bacterium | reverse complement strand
ATGGTCGTGGTCTCCTCGGCTCCGCTTCGCGACGCCTGCGTCGTCCCCTCAGACGCTCATGGTCGTGGTCTCCTCGGCTCCGCCGCGCTACGCCTGCGTCGTCCACTCAGACGCTCATGGTCGTGGTCTCCTCGGCTCCGCCGCGCGACGTCCGCGTCGTCCACTGTTTCTTGCGCGTACGTTAGCCACCGTGCCCGGGCCGGCTGTTGACCGCGGCCGGTTCTGTGACCAGTGCGGCCGGCCAGTGGGTGCCGCGGCGCATACCTCATGTGAACAGCGACGACGCTTCGACCCGTCGCGGTACTGCGCGCGCTGCGGCCGACGCATGGTGGTGCAGGTGACCCCAACGGGGTGGTCGGCGCAGTGCAGCGAGCACGGCCGGGTCTCGGGCTGAGCCGGTCAGGCGATCTGTCGGAACGCGCGGCGATACGACTGCGGCGTTGTCCCGCGCACCCGCTGGAAATGGTGCCTCATCAGCGCTGCGCTGCCGAACCCGACCAGGTCCGCGATCCGTTCGACCGGCTCGTCGGAGGACTCGAGCAGGTGCTGCGCTCTGATCACACGCTGGGTCAACAGCCAGCTGTACGGCGTGACGCCGGTCTCGGCACGGAACCGGCGAGCGAACGTGCGTGGTGACATTGCCGCGCGCCGCGCGAGGTCCTCGACCGTGATGTCCTCGTCGATGTGCTCGACGACCCAGTCCAGGAGCGGGGCGATGGAGTCCGAGGAGCACTCGACGATCGGCTCCTCGATGTACTGAGCCTGGCCGCCCTGACGATGCGGCGGGACGACCATGCGGCGGGCGATCGTCGTCGCCGCGGCCACTCCCCACTCCTGACGCACGATGTGCAGGCAGGCGTCGATGCCGGCGGCGGTGCCGGCCGAGGTGACGATGGGACCGTCCTCGACATAGAGCACGTCCGGCTCCAGCGTCACGGACGGGTACCGCTCGGCCAGCTCGTCGGCATAGAACCAGTGGGTGGTGGCACGGCGGCCGTCGAGCAGGCCGGCGTCCGCGAGGACGAAGGCGCCGGTGCACAGGCTGACCACCCGCGCTCCGCGATCCACGGCGGCCCGCAGGGCCTCGGCGGCCTCGGGTGCGAGCGGGCTCAGCGCCGCAGCCGGGACCGCGACCAGATCTGCTTCGGACATCCGGTCCAGGCCGTTCTTGACGTACACCTCGAACCCGAGGGAGGTCGTCACTGGCCCCGGCTCGACCGCCACGATCGCGAAGTCCACCGTCGGCACCCCGGACGCACTGCGGTCGATCCCGAAGACCTCACAGATCACACCGAACTCGAAGGGAGCCATGCCGTCGAGAGCCAGAACAGCCACGTTCGTGAGCATGGGTCGAGTATGGCAGGAAGTTGCTCAACTATGTCAAGTCTGCCACTGTTGGCGAGATGTAGCGCACAGCAGAATTTCTGCCATGACAAGCATCCTGTTCCTTCTGGCCATCCTGGGCGTCGGCCTTCTGGTGTCGCTGGTCCGTGACCTGCGGCACGGACGGGTCGGATCCCCTCCGCCCCCGCGCTACGACTGGTCGTCCAAGGCGCCGTCGCACCCGTACCAAGACACCGTCCTGGCCGGGTCGTCACGGTCCAACTGGCTCTACTGAGCCTCGCCCGCCGAGCTGTCGGAGGTTGCGCGTCACGCGTGGCGCACAGCCCCCGACAACCGGTTGACCGGCCGCTAACCGACCTCAGCGATGACGTCGCCCTCCTGAACGACGTCGCCCTCGCCCACATGCAGCGCCGTCACCGTTCCACCGTCCTCCGTGAGAACCGGGATCTCCATCTTCATCGACTCGAGGATGACGAGAGTGTCGCCGGCTTGGACGGTCTGCCCCTCGGACACCACGACCTTCCAGACGTTGGCGACCATCTCGGCGCGGACTTCCTCGGCCACGGCTCCTCCAGTCCCCTCGCAGGTCGGCTCGCATTCCTCCGGTATGCAGCGCCGCGAGCCTAGTGCGAGGCCCCGCCTCCACGGCCGGGCCAGGCTGAGACGTTGCAGGACCTGTGGAAGACTGCACGCTTCCGGCCGGACCTGGAGGGCCCAATGAGCAAGCGCACCCGCAAGCGCCACGCCCGCAAGAAGAAGAAGGCCAACCGCGGCCGACGTCCGAACGCCTGATCCGCACCGAGGCCAGAAAAGCACGAGGCCCGGCTCCGAAGCGTTCGGAGTCGGGCCTGGGTCTTCTCGTGGCGGCTACTCGGGCCGGTACTCCACGTGGGTGGTCCGGATCGAGACCGAGTGCAGGGTGGCCACGACCTTTGCGCGCAAATGCTCGGGAGCCAGGTCGCCTCCGCCGCAGCGCGCGACCAGGGCCTTCACCACCTGATCGAGGCCGTACTTGCGCAGGCATCCGGCGCACTCGTCCAGATGGGCACGGATCAGGCCGAGGTCCGGATCCGCGAGCTCACCGTCCAGATAGAGCCAGACCTGCTCGAGCACTTCCTCGCACGGGGTCTCATGAGGCTGCCCACAGCTCATGACGCCTCCTGGGTGCTTGATGCTTCCGTCTTCTCCGGACTCGCCGGCACCAGGCCTCGATCACGGGCGTAGTCGGCCAGCAGGTCGCGGAGCTGACGTCGGCCACGGTGCAGCCGGGACATCACGGTGCCGATCGGGGTGCCCATGATCTCGGCGATCTCCTTGTACGCGAAGCCCTCGACGTCGGCCAGATAGACCGCCATCCGGAAGTCCTCCTGCAGCTCCTGCAAGGCTTCCTTCACATCCGAGTCCGGCAGGTGGTCGAGCGCCTCGGCCTCCGCGGAGCGCAAGCCCGACGACGTATGCGACTCGGCGCGGGCCAACTGCCAGTCCTCGACGTCCTCTGCCCCAGACAGCTGCGGCTGCCGCTGCTTCTTGCGGTAGTTGTTGATGAAGGTGTTCGTCAGGATGCGGTAGAGCCAGGCCTTGAGGTTCGTGCCCTCGCTGAACTGGTGGAAGGCAGCGAACGCCTTGACGTAGGTCTCCTGGACCAGGTCCTCGGCATCGGCCGGGTTGCGCGTCATCCGCATTGCGGCCGCATACAGCTGATCGAGGAAGGGCAGCGCATCCCGCTCGAAGCGGGCGGCCCGCTCTTCCGCGGTCTCTTCGATGTCGTTCACTGGGTCGGAGCCTACCGACGGCCTGACCGGCGCAGCGGGTGACGCCTGGATGGGCCAGGCGGGCCAGGTCAGTGGATTGTCGTCACTGCGTTGCGGGGCGGCGAGCACGCCGGGAACAACGACGACTCAACGCCCTGGCATTCCCACGATCTCCCCGAGGAAGTCCAGCACGTGACCGATGGCCCGCTCGTATGCCGCGTCCTGCCCGATCGTGGACGATTTGGGGACCCGGAACGAGTGGTCCGCGTCCGGAACCTCGCGGATGTCCACGCCGGCGGGAAACTCCGGGGGCCTGCCGAAGGAGTCGCGGGTCCCCTGCACGACCACGGTTGGTACCCCGGCGCCGAGCAGCTCCCCGGCCCGTGACCGCTCGGGTCGACCCGGCGGGTGCAGTGGGAAGGCGAGCGCGACAACGCCGATTGCATCCGTGTTCAGCGCCGTGCGGCATGCGACTCGAGCCCCCGCACTTCGGCCGCCGACCACGAGCGGGCTGCGGAGCTCGAGCGCGGCGAGAGACTCGGTCCAGGCCTGGTCGAGCTGCGCAGGTGGGCCCGCGACCTTGCGGCCGGCGACCCGCCAGGTCTGCTCAATCCGGATCACGGAGATCCCCCGAGGCGGGAGCGCAATCGCCAGCGCGACCAGGTCGCGGGCTTCGACCCCGCCGGCGGCGCCGTGGCCGAGGACGAGGGTCAGCCGTGGCCGTCGCGCCGCATCCTCGTGCATCCGCGCCGGGCCGAGCGAGGTCTCCACGACGCTGATCGCTGCCATCCCCTCGCACGGTAGCCGGGACGGCCTGGGCGCGCCGCAACGGTCGAGTGCGCCGACGGCGGTAGAACCGAGTGGTGCAGGACGAGGTACGTACGCTTCCCGATGCCTTCAGCGGAGCGGAGGCGCAGCGCGCGCGTCGATGGCGACAACTGGGCATGGCGGCGCTGGCCCTGATCGTCGTCGCCGGGTTGAGCGGCCTGCTCGACTCGCGGAACACCGCGCGCCAATCGGACGTCCGCCAGGTCAGCCTCGACGTGACGCATCCCCGAGTGATTCGTGCCGGTCAGCCTGTCCCGCTGCACATCGCCGTGACGTCGGCCGATGGCTTCGAGCAGCCGATCCAGCTGCGGCTTACCCGAGAACTGCTCGACCGGCTCGACTTCCAGAACTGGTATCCGTCGCCCTCGGCCGAGACTGGCGACCCGGACAGCGTGCTGTACGAGTTCGATCCGCCGCACGGTGACCGGTTCGAGGTCCACCTGGACGCGCGGGCCCAGCCCAACCAGTTCCCGGCAGTCATTGACGAAGCGTTCTCAGTCGTCGATGACGCCGGCACACCTCTCGCCACGGTTCCCTTCCGTGTCGTCGTCGCCCCGTAGCCCCGCGAGGAGAGCCGATGGACATCGTGCTGCGCGCCGCGGTGGTGTTCGCGCTGCTGTGGCTTGCCCTCCGCGCCTCGGGCAAGCGCGAGGTCACCCAGCTGTCCACGTTCGAGCTGGTGGTGCTGGTGACGCTCGGCGACCTTGTCGGCCAGACCGTGGTCCAGGAGGACTTCTCGTTGACCACGGGTGCGCTCGCCGTGTCGACGTTCGTGCTGCTGTCGACGCTCCTCTCGTACGTGAGCTGGCGCTTCCCGCAGACCAGAGGGGTCCTCGAGGGCAGGCCAACCGTGATCCTCCGTGACGGGGTCCCCGATCTCGACGCCATGGCCACAGAACGGCTGCCGCTGGACGACCTCGAGAAGGCGGCTCGGGAGCGCGGCATCCGCGACCTCGCCTCCGTCGACCTCGCCGTCCTCGAGAGCGACGGGAAGTTCTCGTTCTTCGTCCGTGAGGGCACCGCCGGGAGCCAGTGACCGGCTCCCCCGGCGGCGACGGCTCCCCGATGGCCCAACTCAGACGGGTGCCCAGCGCTCGAGATCGTCCAATGGAAGCGGCGCGAGCAGCTCCGGGCCGTTGTTGCGCACGTTGTTGACGGCGGTGGAGACCGGGTATGCGTCGAGCCGTCCGGGCGCCGCCGGCATGAGCAACGAGGTCAGCTGCTCGGGGTCGGAGAAGTCCGGATCGAGCCACTGCCCCCACCGGTCGGGCTCGACCAGGAGCGGCATTCGGTCGTGGATGTGGCCGACCGCGTCCTCCGACGTGGTCGTCAGCACCGTGCAGGTCGACAGCCAGGCATCCGGGTCGTCCTCGGCGGCGTCCCGCTTGCGCCAGAACTCGTACAGCCCGGCCATCGCCATCGGCGACCCGTCCTTCGGGTGGATGAAGAAGGGCTGCTTCTGGACCTTCGGCTTGCGAGGCTTCTTGCCCGTGGCCGCGGCCTCGGCTTCGGCCGCCGCGATGTCGGCCTCGCGCGCCTGCGACGCATACCACTCGTAGTAGCCGTCGGCCGGGAGCAGGCACCGACGCGACTTGAAGGCCCGCTTGAAGGCCGGCTTCTCCGCGACGGTCTCCATCCGCGCATTGATCAGGCGGGAGCCGATGGCGGGGTCCTTCGCCCAGGACGGGACCAGGCCCCACTTGAGCACGCGCAGCTGACGCGTGGGTGGCGCATCGTCGGGGACTTCATCACCGCGAGGTGGACGGCTGAGCACCGCGTACACCTTCTTCGTTGGCGCGACGTTGTAATCCGGGTTCAGGACTTCGACCGGCGGCTCGGTCGGGCTGGGTTTGTCGACCTCGAAAACCTCGACCAAGTCGTCCGGGCTTCGGCTGGCTGCATACCGTCCACACACGGAAGCAAGCCTGCCACGCGGGTCTGACTACCCTCGTCAGAGTGATCTCGGATGCGTGGCCGTCCCCGCGCGCGACGAGGCCGATCGATGCGACAGTTCGGGTCCCCGGCTCGAAGTCCCTCACCGCTCGGCTGCTCGTGGTGGCATCGCTCGGGGAAGGTCCGGCGCGGCTCAGGCGGCCGTTGCGCGCCCGGGACACCGAGCTGATGGCCGAGTCGTTGCGCAGGCTGGGCGCAACCGTCGAGGACATCGACGGGACGGACTGGTCGCTTTTTCCAGGCGAGCTCGACGCCGACACTTCCGTGGACTGTGGGCTCGCCGGCACGGTCATGCGCTTCGTACCCCCGGTGGCTGCACTCACCAACCATGCGGTGCGCTTCGACGGCGACCCGAGGGCGCGCGAACGTCCAATCGCGGCACTGCTCGACGCGCTGCACGACCTCGGAATCGACGTCGGGGACGACGGTCGAGGCGCATTACCGTTCGTCGTCAGGGGCAAGGGTCGCGTTCGCGGCGGGCCGGTCAGCGTGGACGCCTCGGCCTCGAGCCAGTTCCTGAGCGGACTGCTCTTGGCGGGCTGTCGCTACGACGACGGCATCGACGTGCGCGCGGTTGGTTCGGTACCGAGCCTCCCGCACGTCGACATGACAGTTGCTGTGCTCCGCAATGCGGGAGTCGAGGTCGACGACTCGCTGCCGGGTCGCTGGCGGGTGTCGCCGGGAGTACCCAGTGTCGACGACGTCACCGTCGAACCCGACCTCTCCAACGCGGCGGCCTTCCTGGCAGCTGCGGCAGCCACCGGTGGGCGGGTCCGCATACCGGAGTGGCCGGAGGCGACCAGCCAACCTGGCGACCAGCTGAGAGCCATCCTCCCGGCGATGGGTTGCGAGGTGTCGCTCGCTGCCGATGGCTTGACCGTGCAAGGGCCAACCACTCTGCGCGCGGTGGACCTCGACCTGTCTGCAGCCGGCGAGCTGACGCCGGTGATCGCCGCGCTCTGCGCGCTCGCCGAGTCGACATCAACCCTGCGCGGCATCGCGCATTTGCGCGGCCACGAGACGGACCGGCTGCGGGCGCTGCGAACCGAGCTCACGTCTCTCGGTGGCGATGTCACCGAGACCGAGGACGGTCTGGTTATCAGGCCGCGGCCACTGCACGGCGGCACCATGCATTCGTATGCGGATCACCGGATGGCGCAGGCCGCCGCCGTCCTCGGTCTGCTGGTCGACGGGATCCAGATCGATGACGTGGCCACGACGTCCAAGACGCTGCCCGGCTTCGTGGGTATGTGGACGAGGATGCTCGGCTGATGCCGCGCCGCCGGGCCGACCTCGACGAGGATGACGTCCGTGTTCGGCCGCAGCGCGGCAAATCGCGTCCGCGTTCCAAGGACCGCCCGACGCATGAGGGGGCGGCCGAAGGGATCGTGCTGACTGTCGACCGCGGGCGGTTCACATGCCTCGTCTCGGACAACGGGACGACCCGCGAGCTCATGGCGGTCAAGGCGCGCGAGCTCGGCCGCAAGGGCGTTGTCGTCGGAGACCGCGTCGCGTTGGTCGGTGACCTCAACGGCGGGAGCGATGCGTTGGCCCGCGTGGTCCGGGTCGAGCCGCGAGTCTCCGTGCTACGTCGCACAGCGGACGACAACGACCCCATCGAGCGGGTCCTCGTCGCGAACGCGGACCAGCTTGCGATCGTCACCGCCCTTGCCCACCCGGTGCCGCGCCCACGGCTGATCGACCGCTGCCTGGTCGCCGCATTCGACGCAGGACTGTCGCCGCTGCTGGTTGTTACGAAGTCGGACCTGCATTCCCCGGATGCGCTGCTGGCCACCTATGCCGGCCTCGACCTGCCGTACGTCGTCACGCGTAAGGGCGACGACCCAGCTTCGTTGCGTGAGCGGCTACGTGACCGGATGACCGTCATGGTCGGGCACAGCGGGGTCGGCAAGTCGACGCTCGTGAACGTCCTCGTACCGGGGGCGGACCGGGCGGTGGGCCGAGTGAACGCCGTGACCGGCCGAGGCCGGCACACCTCGTCGTCCGCGATCGCGTTGCCGTTGCCCCAGGGCGGATGGGTCATCGACACCCCGGGCGTTCGGTCCTTCGGGTTGGCCCACGTCAACGTCGCTCGGGTGCTGCATGCGTTCCCCGACCTCCAGTCCGGTACCGAGGGCTGCCCGCGCTCCTGTTCGCACGACGAGGAGGACTGCGCGCTGGACGCGTGGGTCGCGGCCGGGCACGCGGACCCGGCCCGGCTTGACTCGTTCCGCAGGCTGCTCAGAACGATGCGTTCGGGCGCGGAGGACGATTGACCGATCGATGCGGCACCTGGGCACCAACGTGGCAGGGGTCCGCCGGCCGTCCTGCTCGCAAGCAACAGCCCCAACCCTGCCAGGGCCGGCTGCCCCTGGATCGTTGGGTCCGCGTCGCCGGCACGTCAGTCCTCGGTGCTCTGGACGATCGGTTCCCACACCGCCTTGCTGCCGGCATGCCCGGTCAGCACGGTCAGCCACGCCGCGCCGACGGCGGCCACGATCGCCAGCCCAGCGACGACGAGGACCAGTCGCGACTGCGTGCTGGAGCGCACGGCCGTGCTGGCGTTTCGTGCGCTGCCCGAGGCCGCATACCCGCGCGCCGGCGGGGCCTGCCGGCGGTCCAGCCAGACCAGCGCCCCAGCGAGCAGCAGCATCGGCACCGCATACCAGATCACCATCGAGCCCAGCTCGGCATGGCGTTCGGGCGTACCGACGCGCTGGGCGAGTTCGCGGCCGCTACGCGTGGCGACCGGGACCGCAGCCGTCGCGGCCGCAGCGAGCAGGACGACCAGCACGCCATAGCGTCGACGCCAGCTCGGCACCAGGGAGATCGCGATCACACCCAGCGCCGACAGCGGCAGCAGGACAACGACTCCATGAACAACCAAGGGGTGCACCGGCAGCCCGAAGATGGTGTCGAACATCCCCCCAGCCTGCCCCGCCACGCGCGATCAAGGTCAGCATGGAGCGAGTCGGACTCGAATCGTGATCTCGGGGCGGGCTACCAGGCGACGAGCGCAGTCGCCGGTAGCGTCGGCGCGGTGACCGGCCACGACGAAGACGACCTCGATCTCGCCCAGCGACTGGCCGACGAAGCCGACGCGGTCACGTTCGCGCGCTTCCAGTCGCTCGACATGCAGGTCCAGACCAAACCCGATATGACACCAGTGACCGACGTCGACCGCGCCGTCGAACGGCTCATGCGCGGGCTGCTGATCGACGCCCGGCCAGACGACGCCGTTCACGGCGAGGAGTACGGCTCCAGCGGCGACGCGGATCGCATCTGGGTGCTCGACCCGATCGACGGCACCAAGAACTTCATCCGCGGCGTCCCGGTATGGGCCACCCTGGTCGGCCTGCTGCTCGAAGGGACACCCGTCCTCGGGGTCGTGTCAGCGCCTGCCCTCGGACGTCGCTGGTGGGGCGTGCGCGGGCGCGGCGCACACATTGGTGGTCAGCTGGTCGGCGAGCCGCGCCGGCTTCAGGTGTCGACGATTGCTTCGGTGAGCGACGCGTCGGTCTCGGTGAGCGATGCGGTCGGCTGGGCGGGGCGCGGAATGCGGCAGGGCCTCGACCGGCTCATCGAACGGGCCTGGCGCACCCGCGCATACGGTGACTTCTGGTCGCACATGCTCGTCGCGGAAGGGGCGGTTGACATCTCCGCCGAGCCGGATCTCGCGCCGTGGGACATGGCGGCGCTGGTCCCGGTGATCGAGGAGGCCGGCGGACGCTGCACCGCGCTCGCCGGCTCACCCCCGCTCGAGGGCGGCAACCTCCTGGCGACGAACGGCCACGTCCACGACGAGGTGCTCCGACTGCTGCCCGACTAGCGACGCCAATGTGTCAATGGTCGCGTTCCGCTCCTTGCTGGCTCTTCGCGCGTCGGCTCGCTGCTCTGCGAGACGCGCCAACAGCCACGGCGCGGCCGCGACCGCAACCAGGTCGAACCAGCCGTACCCACCGGCCGCACCGGACGGCGGGTTGCCCATCGGCACCAGGCCGGTGAAATCGTGTGCCTGCCACGTCCAGGTGCCCATAGCGGTGCCGAGTACCTCCAGGTACGTCACGACCATGAACGCCCCGACGTAGAGCAGCCGCGATCGGCCCAACCACACGAAGCCCACCAGGCACAGGAACCAGAACGCGCCGAGCACGTCCGTGCGGGGTGCCAGCGGTGACATGCCCCAGATCGCGTATGCACCGCCCACCGCCACCGTGCCGCCGATCAGCGCACGGGCGTGCCGTCGAGCGAATGCTGACCGGCCGAACCCGTAGGCCGCCAGGTAGACCAGCCCATGCCCCGGTGGGACGAACCACGGCACGTTCTCCAGCCGATACACGTACACGCCCAGCGCGTCTGAGAACGCATACTCGATGACTGTCGCGAACACCACGACAACCAGCGTCTGCACCCGGACGAGAGCGGACTCACCGCGGAGCAGCGCGAGGAGGAGGAGCCAGGTCAGCAGACCCAGCGCGCGTTGCTCGAGCAGGGTCGCGGGGCGATCGAGCAGCAGGACCGCGGGCACCCACGCGAGGACGATGGCAACCACGCGCGCGTCGCGAGACACGGCGACGCGCAGCACCCGGTCAGTCTGCCAGCCGACCCGCGTCGGGCGCAGCCTCAACCTCGGACGCCGGCTCGGCGTGGGGTACCGGCACCGCTTCGGCGCGTTCCCGATAGCGCGCCGCGAAGTACTTGCCCACCACGTTGACCACCGCAGCGATCGGGACCGCCACGACTGCGCCGACCAGGCCGGCGACAAGCGACCCGGCTGCGACGACGAGCACGATCGCGAGCGGATGCAGCTGCACCTGTCGGTTCATCACCAGCGGATGCAACACGTGACCCTCCACCTGCTGCACCACGATGATCGCGACAAACACGATCACGGCCGCGCCGAGTCCTTGGGAGGCGAGCGCGACCAGAACGGCGACAGCGCCCGCGACGAACGCGCCGATGATCGGCACGAAGGCGCCGAAGAACACCAGCATCGTCAGCGGCAACGCCAACGGCACCTGGAGCACCGCGAGCACGATGCCGATCCCGATCGCGTCCGCCAAGGCGATGATGACGATCCCGCGGATGTAGCCGGTGAGGGTCGCCCAGGACAGTCGACCGGACGCTTCGATGTCGGGCTGGGCCGGGCGCGGGAACAGCCCGACGCACCACCGCCAGATTGATGGCCCGTCATACAGGAAGAAGATCGTCGCGAAGAACGCGATCGCGGCTCCCGAGACAACCTCGAGCGCTGTGCTGGCAGTACGGAAGGCACCGGACGCGATGCCGTCGCTGTTCTCCCGGATCGTGTTCCATGCGTTGGTCAGGTACTCGGAGATCTGGGCGTCCGAGAGGCCGAGCGGGCCGTCGCGCAGCCAGTCACGAACCTCTTCGTAGCCGGCGCGCACCTCATCCTCGAGCTCTTCGTAGTTGCCCACGATCTGCCCGATCACGAAGCCCAGCGCACCGCCGATGACCAGGAGCGCGACGATCAGCGTGATCGTCGTGGCCCACGCGGCGCCGAGCCCGCGAGCGCGCAGCCACTGCAGCAACGGGTAGAGCAAGGCACACGCGAGCAGTGCGACGAACACCGCGAGCATGACGAGCTGGAGCCGGGCAACGACGAGCAGAACCACCGTGGCCGCCCCCGCGATGGCGAGGAGCCGCCACGACCACTCCGCCGCCGTCCGCACCGGTTGCGGGACGGGGAGCCCGCTCTCGCGCGGAGGCTGGTCGTGCAACACCCAAGCACGATGGCACGCGCCGCTCGGTCGCGGGCCACAGTTGAACTCGTTGGTATGCGTTCAGTGGCGGGGGTGGTCGCCGCCCGCGAGCTGGTCGAGAGCGTGCGGCAACACCTGCGTGAGCACGTCAAGGCCATCGCGCGCGGCGCCGGTGGAACCGGCGAGGTTGACCACCAGGCAACGCCCCGCTGCGCCGACGATGCCGCGCGACAGCACCGCGCTCGGCACGCCGCCGGCGACGCCGCGAGCCCGGATGGCCTCGGCCAGGCCGGGGATCTCGAGGTCGACGACCGCCCGGGTGGCTTCGGGGGTTCGGTCTGTCGGCGTCAGGCCGGTGCCCCCGGTGGTGACCACCAGCGCATACCGCTGAGTCGCTTCACGGAGTGCCGCCAACAGCTCCGGCCCGTCGGGCAGGACGTCGGGGCCGTCGACCTCGAGACCCATCGACCGCAGACCCTCGACGATGACCGGCCCGCTGCGGTCCTCGTACACCCCGCTCGCGGCGCGGGTCGACACCGTGATGACGAGGGCGAGGGTCACGGGCGCGCCCAGTCGCCGGAGGTACCGCCCGTCTTGGTCTCGACGCGCACGTCGGTGATGACCGCGGCCGGGTCGACCGCCTTGACCATGTCGATGAGGGTCAGCGCAGCGACGCTCACGCAGGTGAGCGCCTCCATCTCGACGCCGGTGCGGTCGGCGGTGCGCACGGCTGCACTGATGGCGACGTGGTCGTCGTGCACGGCGAGGTCGACCTGGGCCCCGTGGATCGCGATCGGGTGGCAGAGCGGAACCAGGTCCGGAGTGCGCTTCGCGGCCTGGAGGCCGGCGATCCGCGCGACCGCGATCGCGTCGCCCTTGGGCACCCCGTCGCCACGCAGCAGCGCGACCACCTCGGCCGAGACGATCACTCGACCGGACGCGGTCGCGGTGCGCGTGCTCACCGGCTTGTCGGACACGTCGACCATGCGAGCGGCGCCGCGCTCGTCGACATGGGTCAGCCGGGGCGGCTCGTCAGTCGGTGACGTCATCGCTCCCCCTCGTCCAAGGTCAGCACGTCGACCTGCTCGCCAGCGCTCATCGCGGTCACGTCCTCCGGGACAACGATCAAGCCATCGGCGCGGGCCAGCGTGGCCAGCTGGTGCGAACCCTGCCCGGTCAGCGCAGTTGCAACCAGGCCGTCGTCCATGGTCGTGAGCGTGGCTCTCAGGTACTCCCGCTTGCCGTTCGCCGACGTCGCCGAAGCACCGAGGACAGCGGGCACGAGGCGGCGCAGCACCGGGTCGCGCCCGGCCAGCCGGCGCAGCACAGGCCGGACGAAGACTTCGAAGGACACGAACGCCGACACCGGGTTGCCCGGCAGGGTGAACAACGGGGTCGCACCCATGACTCCGTGGCCCTGTGGCATCCCCGGGCGCATCGCCACCCGGTCGAACCGGACCGTCCCGACCCGGGTCAGCACTTCCTTGACCACGTCGTATGCGCCCGCGCTGACACCGCCGGTCGTGACCAGCACGTCGGAGCGGGCCGCCGCATGCTCGAGGGCGGCGAGGACGAGATCGGCGTCGTCGACGACAGGCTCAACCCGTTCGGCTACGGCTCCGGCAGCGCGTGCCGCGGAAACCAGCAGGAAGGAGTTGGAGTCGGTGATCTGGCCGACGCCTGGCTCGACCCCGGGCTGCACCAGCTCATCCCCGGTCGCGAGCACGACGACCCGCGGCCGCGGATGCCCCAGCACCCACGACCGACCGACCGCGGCCAGCAGGCCAAGGTGTGCGGGCCGCAGCACCGTTCCGGCGGCGAGCACCACGGATCCAGCCGACAGGTCGTCGCCGGTGCGGCGGACGTGCGCGCCCAGATCGGCGGGCTGGTCGATGTGGACCACGTCGGTACCGCCGTCGGTCCATTCGACGGGAACAACCGCGTCGGCCCCGGGCGGCATCGGTGCGCCGGTCATGATCCGGGCACAGGTCGCAGGGGCCACCCTGGTCGACACGTTCGAGCCAGCCGCGATGTCCGCGATCACCTTCAGGCGAACCGGCTCGCCCGTCGTAGCAACGGCCACGTCCGCAGCGCGCACCGCGTACCCGTCCATCGCGGAGTTGTCGAACCGCGGCAGGTCCCACGACGAGGTGACCCGTTCGGCAAGGACGCACCCGGCAGCATCGAGCAGCGGCAGCTCGACGGGTGGCAGCGGCCGCACCCCCTGGAGGCATTGCGCCAGGTGCTCGTCGACACTCTTCACGGGCTCATCACGCCGCCAAATGTAGGTGCGCGAGACTCGGGCCATGAGCGTGCACGCGTCGATCCAAGACACGCCCATCGATCCGGAGCTGGTGCGGTCGATGGTCGGTGGCGACAGCGACGGTGCAGTGGCCATGTTCGTCGGCCTGGTTCGCAACCATGACGAGGGCCGGCTCGTCACATCGCTGACGTACTCGGCGCACCCATCGGCGACGGAGAAGCTGCACGCGCTAGCGGCCCGCGCCGTTGAGCGCGCCGGCGTGAGTGACGTCGCCGCCGTCCACCGGGTCGGCGACCTCGAGGTCGGTGAGGTCGCCGTCGTCACGGCGGTCTCCGGACCGCATCGACGCGCAGTGCTCGAGACCAACGCCTGGCTGATCGACAGCCTCAAGGCCGAGGCGCCGATCTGGAAGCAGCAGCACCACCCGGACGGGTCGAGCGACTGGGTCGGCCTCCCGTAGTCCAGCCGCATATGCGGTCGAAGTATGCCTGACACGCCGCAGATGCGGAGTCATACTGGGCCGATGTTTGCTCTGCGGATCAAAGAGGTCGCCGACCTGCTCGGGGTCAGTGACGACACCGCACGTCGTTGGGTCGACACCGGCCGGTTGACGGCGACCCGGGATGACACAGGGCGGCTGGCCGTGGAGGGGCGAGAGGTCGCCGACTTCGCCCGTTCGATGGCCGAGCCGGTGGACCGCGGCGGGCTGGGCCGCGAGTCGGCGCGCAACCTGTTCCGCGGGATCGTGACCAGGGTCGTGCGAGACGGGGTGATGGCCCAGGTCGACCTGCAGGCCGGGCCGCACCGCATCGTCTCGCTGATGAGCCGGGAGGCCGCCGACGACCTCGGGCTCGAGCCGGGCGTGGTCGCGTATGCGTCGGTGAAGGCGACCCAGGTCGTGATCGAGGTGAGCGACCGATGAGGCGCGCCTTCGTGGCGGCATCCGCCGTCGCACTGCTCGTCCTGGCCGGCTGCGGAGCCGACGATGAAGGAGGGGACGCCGCGGCCTCCCCCAGCTCGCCCTCGGAATCCGCCCTGCACGGCACGGTCGTCGTGCTCGCCGCCGCGTCGCTCACCGACGTCTTCGAGGAGCTGGCGGACGACTTCGAGGCCGCCAATCCGGAGGTCACGGTCGAGCTCGGGTTCGGGCCGAGCTCCGGGCTGGCGACGCAGATCCTGCAAGGTTCTCCGGCCGACGTGTTCGCCGCGGCCAACACATCGACGATGCAACAGGTCGTCGACGGCGGTCTGGCCGCCGCCGACCCGACGATCTTCGTTCGCAACCGGCTGGCAATCGCCGTACCGACGGACAACCCGGCCGGTGTCGATGCGCTGGCCGACCTGGCGGATCCGGAGGTTGTGCTCGCGCTATGCGCGGTGGAGGTTCCGTGCGGTTCGGCGGCACAGAAGGTTTTCGACAGCGCAGGGCTGACTGTCGAGCCGGACACGTACGAGCAAGACGTCAGAGCCGTGCTGACCAAGGTGACCCTCGGCGAGGTGGACGCTGGTCTGGTCTACCGCACCGATGTGGCCGCGGCCGGCGACGAGGTTGTCGGCATCGAGTTCCCCGAAGCGGACGAGGCGGTCAACGACTACCCGATCGCGACACTCGGCGAGACGCCGAACCCCGAGGCCGCGCAGGCCTTCGTCGACTTCATCCTGTCGGCGGAGGCTGCGACGACCCTCGAGGAGGCAGGCTTCGACCCGCCGTGAAGCCGACGTGAGAGAGGTTCGTCGCGGGGCGCCGCCGATCCTGCTCGTCCCGGCGATGATCGGCCTCTTCTTCCTGCTCGTCCCGGTGCTGGCGTTGGTCGTCCGTGCACCGTGGTCGACGATCCTCGACGAGTTGGCCGCGCCACCCGTGCGCGAGGCGCTTGCCCTCTCTTTGGTGTGCGCCTCCACCGCGACCGTGTTCTGCATCGTGGTCGGCGTGCCGTTGGCGTGGGTGCTGGCGCGGGTGCGGTTTCGGGGACATCGGCTCGTCCGCGCCATGGTGACCGTGCCGCTCGTCCTGCCGCCGGTCGTCGGCGGAGTCGCGTTGCTGCTGGCGTTTGGGCGGCGCGGCATCGTGGGCCGGCACCTCGAGCAGTGGTTCGGGGTCTCGCTCCCGTTCACCACCCCGGGTGTCATCGTGGCCGAGGCGTTCGTCGCACTGCCCTTCCTGGTGATCGCGGTCGAGGGTGCGCTGCGGGCCGGCGACCGTCGCTATGAAGACGCGGCGGCGAGCCTCGGGGCATCGCGCTGGACGACGTTCTACCGGGTGACGCTGCCGCTGGCCCTGCCGGGAGTGGCGGCCGGCGCGGTGTTGTGCTGGGCCCGTGCCCTCGGCGAGTTCGGGGCGACACTGACGTTCGCAGGCAACTTCCCCGGCCGCACGCGGACCATGCCGCTGGCCGTCTATCTCGCCCTGGAGACTGACCCGCAGGCTGCGATCGTGCTGAGCCTGGTCCTGCTGGTCGTGTCGGTCGCGATTCTGGTCGCGCTGCGCGATCGTTGGCTGGCAGCGCCGTGACCCTCGCCGCGCATGTCGTTGTCGACCTCCCGCCGTTCACCGTCGACCTGAACGTCGAGGTCGCGGCCGGCGAGACGCTTGTGCTGCTTGGCCCGAACGGCGCGGGCAAGACGACGGCGCTGCGTTCGTTGGCTGGCCTGGTCCGACCCGACCGCGGGCGAGTCGCACTGGACGGCGTGGTGTGGGACGAGCCGGCATCAGGACGGCATGTGGCCGCCGAGCATCGGCCGATCGGCCTGGTGTTCCAGGACTACCTGCTGTTCCCGCACCTGAGCGCGTTGGACAACGTCGCATTCGGCCCGCGCTGTCACGGCGCAGGCCGCGCGGAGGCAACCGAGTTGGCTGCGACCTGGCTCGAGCGGGTCGGCCTCGCGGCGGTGCAGCGGCAGAAGCCGCGGACCCTGTCTGGTGGGCAGAGCCAACGCGTGGCGCTGGCCCGGGCGCTCGCGGTCGAGCCTCGTCTGCTGCTGCTCGACGAGCCGCTCGCCGCCCTCGACGCCCGAACCCGCCTCGAGGTGCGCTCCGACCTGCGTCGGCACCTGGGCGAGTTCGCCGGCTGCGCGCTCGTGGTGACGCACGACCCGCTCGACGCCATGGTGCTTGGCGACCGGCTGGTGGTCGTCGAGCACGGCTCGATGGTGCAGTCCGGGTCGCCGGCCGAGATCGCCAAGCGACCGCGTACGGACTACGTAGCCCGACTGGTCGGCCTCAACCTGTTCCGCGGGCGGGCGCATGACCGGGTGGCGATCCTGGCCGACGGCGGCCAGCTCACGGTTGACGATGCGGTCGAGGGCGACTGCTTCGTGTCCGTCCCACCCACCGCCGTCGCGCTGTTTACCGAACGGCCGGACGGCACCCCGCGCAACGTGTGGCCAGTCACGGTGGTCGACGTCGAGCTGCACGGCGGCCAGGCCAGGGTGCTGTTCGACGGTGCCCCGTCCGGTGTCGCCGACGTGACGCCGTCCGCGATCGCCGAGCTGGGTATCCGGCCCGGGGACCAGCTGTGGGCCGGCGTCAAGGCCACCGAGACCCACGCCTATCCGGCCTGACCCCGTCCCGCGAATGTCGGACCATGGCGGGGCTGCGAGCGCCTGCCGACCCGACCAACGTCCGCATTCGCGCGTGGCGGGGCAGGATGGACACGTGGCGCGACGGGCTCCTCGCGACGACCCGGGTGATGCCGACCTCGACGTCGGCACCCCGCTGATCAAGTCGGCTGGCATGCCGGCCGTTGTCGCCGCGTTGCGCCACGCCAACGCGGAGATGGGGCTGCGTCGCAGCGCGCTCACGTTGCTGCGGGTCAACCAGAAGCAGGGTTTCGACTGCCCGGGCTGCGCGTGGCCCGAAAGCGGCCACCGGCATGCCGCCGAGTTCTGCGAGAACGGCGCCAAGGCGGTCGCTGAGGAGGCGACATTGCGCCGGGTCGGCCCCGACTTCTTCGCCGAGCACCCGGTCAGCGAGCTGGCGACGATGAGCGACCACTGGCTGGGCAAGCAGGGACGGCTCACCGAACCGATGGTCAAACGACCGGGCAGCGACCACTACGAGCCGATCTCGTATGACGCAGCCTTCGACCTGGTCGCCGATGCGCTGCGGACCCTCCCGTCGCCCGACCACGCCGTCTTCTACACGTCGGGGCGGACGAGCAACGAGGCCGCGTTCGTCTACCAGCTGTTCGTCCGCGCATACGGCACGAACAACCTGCCGGACTGCTCAAACCTGTGCCATGAGTCCAGCGGCGCAGCCCTGCACGAGACGTTGGGTGTTGGCAAGGGCAGCGTCTCGCTGGACGACTTCGAGCGCACCGACCTCATCGTCATCACCGGGCAGAACCCCGGCACGAACCACCCGCGGATGCTGTCCACACTCGAGGCAGCAAAGCTGCGCGGCGCGCGCATCGTTGCGGTCAACCCGCTCCCCGAGGCGGGATTGCAGACCTTCAAGAACCCGCAGCGGGTCACCGGGGTCATGGGGCATGGCACGCCGCTGGCGGATCGCTTCCTGCAGATCCGGCTCGGCGGGGACCTCGCGCTGTTCCAGGCTGCGGGTCGGCTGCTGCTGGAACGCGACGACAGTTCGGGCACGGTGCTCGACCGCGCCTTCATCGAGCAGTTCACCACCGGCTTCGATAACTACGCGGCACACGTGCGGGCCGCGTCGTGGCAGGACCTGCTGGCCGCCACCGGTCTGACTGGCGACGAGATCGACGCGTTCGTCGATGAGCTGGTCGCCTCCCGCCGAACGATCGTCTGCTGGGCGATGGGGTTGACTCAGCACCGGCACGCCGTGGCGACGATCCGCGAAATCGTCAACGTGTTGCTGCTGCAGGGAAATCTCGGTCGTCCGGGTGCCGGTGTCTGTCCGGTCCGCGGACACAGCAACGTGCAGGGCGACCGCACGATGGGGATCTGGGAGCGCCCGACAACGGGGTTCCTTGACGCGCTGGAGAAGGAGTTCGGCTTTGCGCCGCCTCGCGATCCTGGCTGTGACGTCGTCGACGCCGTGCGCGCGATGCGTGACGGTCGGTCGACGGTGTTCTTCGCGGTCGGCGGCAACTTCGTACGCGCGACGTCGGACTCGGCGGTCACCGAGGCCGCGATGCGCCGATGCGCGCTGACCGTGCACGTCTCGACCAAGCTCAACCGCAGCCACACCGTGTGCGGCGACACCGCGATGATCCTGCCGACGCTAGGGCGGACCGAGCGCGATGTACGCGACGCCGGCGAGCAGGTCGTCACCGTCGAGGACTCGATGGGTCAGGTGCACGCTTCGCGCGGCAGGCTGCCGCCGGCATCGCCGCAGCTGCGGAGCGAGGTCGGGATCATCACGTCGCTTGCCTCCCGTGTCCTCGGTGACGACGTCGTCGACTGGCGAGCGCTCGGGCGCGACTACCGGCGGATCCGCACGCACATCTCGCGGGTGGTGCCCGGCTTCGACGGGTTCGAAGCGAAGATCGCACAGCCCGGTGGGTTCGCCCTGCCTCACCCGGTGCGCGACCGCCGTGTGTTCCCGACCGCATCGGGCAAGGCGGTCTTCACCGCGAACGCGCTGCAGGTGCTCCGCGTGCCACCCGGACGATTGCTGCTGCAGACGA
Source organism: Candidatus Nanopelagicales bacterium (assembly GCA_040510995.1). Taxonomy (GTDB): domain Bacteria; phylum Actinomycetota; class Actinomycetes; order JBEVHX01; family JBEVHX01; genus JBEVHX01. Next base: position 7,067 of record JBEVHX010000010.1, on the reverse strand, counting down.
TTCGCTCGCACGACCAGTTCAACACCACGGTCTACGGGATGGACGACCGCTACCGCGGCATCAAGGGGGGCCGTCGTGTGGTGCTGGTGAACCCGGACGACCTCGCAGCGCTCGGCCTCGTTGACGGCCAGACCGTCGACCTGGTGAGCGAGTGGGTCGACGAGGTCGAGCGTCGGGCGGCGGCCTTCCGGGTGGTCGCATACCCGACCGCGCGCGGCTGCGCGGCCGCATACTTCCCCGAAACGAACGTGCTCGTGCCGCTGGACAGCGTCGCTGAGACCAGCAACACGCCGACGTCGAAGTCAGTCGTCGTGCGGTTGGAGGTAGCGACGCAAGCGCGGCGCAGCAGAGCCGAGGAGCTCGCGACCCGCAGCACGGACCCACACTGATGGGCCGGCTCACCGTTCGTCGACCGGTGCTCCGGGTCCGCCCAGGGTCACCACCGCGGCACCGCCCGGACACGCTGGTGGTCGAGGAACCGTTGGAGATCCGGGTCGACGGCAACCCGCTCGCGGTCACGATGCGAACGCCGGGACACGACATCGAGCTCGCCCTCGGCTTCCTGGTGTCCGAGGGACTCGTGCGCGACGCATCCGACGTGAAAGCGGCTCGCTACTGCAGCGACGTCGTCGACGGCGCCGACGACAACGTCGTCGACGTCACGGTGGTCCCGGCTGTGAAGGAACATGTACAACACCTGGTGCGCAACGTCACCATCACCAGCGCGTGCGGCGTATGCGGCCGGACCAGCCTCGACACCGTGCGCACAGGGTCGCCGTATGACATCACAAGCGACCCGGTGACAACGACGACGCAGCTGCTGGCCACACTGCCGGAGACGTTGCGATCCAGACAGAACGTGTTCGAGCGCACTGGCGGCCTCCACGCGGTGGGAGTCTTCACCCCTGGGGGTGAGCTGATCGTCCTGCGCGAGGATGTCGGGCGCCACAACGCATTCGACAAGGTCGTCGGCTGGGCGCTGCAGCAGTCATCGCTGCCGCTGTCAGGTCTGCTGGCCCTGGTGTCAGGGCGAGCATCGTTCGAGCTGGTGCAGAAGGCCGCACTCGCCGGCCTTCCGGTGCTCGCGGCCGTCTCGGCGCCATCGACACTCGCAGTCGACCTGGCCGACGAGGTCGGCATGACGTTGGTCGGCTTTCTACGCGGTGAGTCGATGAACATCTACACGCAGGCACAACGGGTGGTCGCTCTCGGGTGACCGAGGGGACCTGCTCGGCTCGCACCCCAGAGCAGACCGGGTGATCGACTCGTCACTCGCGTGTGACATCCGAGGGCGACTTGTCCGGGCGCAGACCGCGCCAGACCGGATGACGGAGGCGGCTGTCGCGAGTCCACTCGCCGTAGGCGACTTCACCGACGACTTCAGGTTCGACCCAGACCGCATCCCGAGACGCCTCACGCGGCAGCTCGTTCGCGAACGGTGAGGTCGCACGGACGAGGGGTCTCAGCATGGCCTCCAACCGGTCGAGGGCCGCGTCGTCGAAGCCGGTGCCGACGTGGCCGACGTACAGCATGCCGTCGGGTCCGGGCACGCCCATCAACAGCGAGCCGATGCCTCCCCCGCGACGACCTTGACCGGGCCGCCAGCCGCCGACGACCACCTCCTGCATGTGGATGTTCTTCACCTTGATCCACGTCTGGGTCCGCCGGCCTGGCGAGTACGTGGACGATCGCTGCTTGGCGACGATGCCCTCGAGTCCTTGCTCCTTGCTGGCCGCCACCGCATCCGAACCCACTCCGACGAAGGCCGGCGGCACCGTCGCAGCCGTGCTCGAGATGTCGAGGTCCTCGAGCAGCTCGCGCCGCGCTTCATACGGCAGGTCGAGCAGCGAGCGCGGGCCGAGCTCGAGCAGGTCGAAGCCGAACCACACAACAGGCAATTGCTCCCGAAGTCGACGGACTGCGGCCGGGCTGGCGACGTGCATCCGGTTCTGCAGCCGACCGAAGCTCGGCCGACCCTCCGGCCCAAGCGCGACGACCTCGCCGTCCAGCACAGCATCCTCAACCCCCAGCGCGGACAACGCCTCGGCAACCTCGGGATACGAAACCGTCACGTCGCGGTCGTTGCGGGTGAACAGGTGGGCGTGACCGCCTTCGACGTAGGTGACGGCACGGACGCCGTCCCACTTCATCTCATACGCCCAGAGTGGATCCTCAGCCGAGGGTGGCAGGTCGCCCGCGGTCGCGAGCATCGGCTTGATCAGGTCGCGCGGCACGGGTGGCATCCTCGCCCATCGATCGCCATCCACAGGGCCGTGAGCTCCGAATCGCTGGGGAGCATCCATACGAGAACTCCTGAGGAGGAGCCTGATGCGACCTACTCGTCGTGCTGCGGGGGTAGCGGCTGCACTCGCCGCTGCGGCCGTGGCATCCACCCTCGTCCTGGCCCCGAGCGCACACGCGGCCAGCAATGGCGACCGTCTGGGCACGGACCTGTACGTGTTGACCAGCGACGGCCGACTCACGCTGTATTCCGGCGACGACATCGACGATGCCGTCAACGAGGTCAGTATCAGCGGCCTCGACGCCGGCGAGAAGCTCGTCGGCATCGACATGCGACCGGCCAACGGTTCGCTGTATGCGATGTCCGACCGCAATCAGCTCTACCGCATCGACGGACTGTCCGGCGAGGCCACAAAGGTGGGCACGCCAGTCGTCATGCTGCAGGGTGTCGTCGGCTTCGACTTCAACCCGACCGTGGACCGCATCCGAATCGTCACCAGCTCCGGCCAGAACCTGCGGCTCAACCCCGACACGGGCGCGGTTGCCGGCACCGACACCAACCTCGGATATGCGGCCACCGACGCGAACGCCGGCCGGTCGCCGATGGTGAGCGGCGCTGGGTACACCAACAGCGTCGCCGGCGCCACCTCGACCCTGCTGTACGACATCGACTTCAAGCGGAACCTGCTGGTCACGCAGGGCACCGCGCCGGGTGTCACTCCGGTGGTCGGCCCGAACACCGGCCAGCTGTTCACGGTCGGGCGGCTCAGCATCCCGGCATCGGCGATCAACGGCTTCGACATCGCCGGTGAGGAGGAGACTCCTGGCGTGTTCGACCCGGCGGACTACACCGCCGTGGCCTCGACCAACGTCGGTCGGGCATCGCTCATCAACACGGTCGACCTCGCGACCGGCCGCAGCCGAGTCATCGAGATCGTCAAGGGCAGGGTCGTCGGCCTGACCTTCGCGGCCACCTAAGCCTCGCTCCGGCCACGAGTTTGTGCATGATCACCACCATCCCTCGGCGGAGCCACGAGTTTGTGCATTGATCACCACCATCCCTCGCCGTGACCCCGAGTTTGTGCATGATCACCACCATCCGTCGGCGGAGCCACGAGTTTGTGCATGATCACCACCATCCCTGCGCCGTGATCATGCACAAACGCCGGGGGCGAACTTCGGACCGGCGTGCCGCACCGGGGGCGGCACGCCGGTCCGTCGCCACGTCCAGCCGCGCGCCCATGATCCTTACGACGCTTCGGCGTCCGGATCCGGGCCAGGTGGGCGCCCAAGCGACGTAACGATCATGGGGTGCACCTAGGCTCGGCACCATGGATCCCGTCCGGCTGCTCGCGATGTCCTCAGAGCAGCTGCGGGCCAAAGCCGTCCGCGTCCGCGATCGAGCGCATGGCACCCGTATCACGTTTTCGCCCAAGGTCTTCATTCCGCTCACGCACTTGTGCCGGGACCGTTGCGGCTACTGCACATTCGCGCAGCCGCCGGCTCGAGTCGCCGCGCCGTTCATGTCTCCAGAGCAGGTCGGCCAGATCGCCCTGAGAGGGGCCGAGACCGGGTGCCACGAGGCGCTGTTCACCCTCGGCGAGGCGCCCGAGAGCCGGTATGCGGCCGCCCGAGACTGGCTGGCCGAGCACGGATTCGCGTCGACCACCGACTACCTGGTGGCCATGTGTCGCCTGGTGGTCGAGGAGACCGGCCTGCTCCCCCACGCGAACGCGGGCGCCCTGCCCGAGCACGAGCTGGCCGCCCTGCGCGAGGTGACCGCGAGCCAGGGGATGATGCTCGAGTCCTTGCGGTCCGACCTCGCAGCCCACCGGGGGGCGCCGGACAAGACCCCCGAGCGACGGCTGGCCACCCTCGAGGCCGCCGGCCGGCTGCAGATCCCGTTCACCACCGGGATCCTCATCGGGATCGGCGAGTCGCGTGAGGACTGGGTAGACGCGCTGGTCACCATCGCGGAGTCGCACCGGCGACACGGGCACGTGCAGGAAGTCATCGTCCAGAACTTCCTGCCGAAGCCGCGCACCGCAATGCGCGACGCCGCGCCATGCCCGCCGGCGGACTTCCATGACGCGATCACGCTCGCCCGGCTGGTCCTTCCGCCGGACATCCACGTCCAGGCGCCGCCCAACCTGTCCGACGAGTTCGGCATGCTGCTCGACTGCGGCATCGACGACTGGGGGGGCGTCTCGCCGGTCACCGCGGACTTCGTCAACCCGGAGCGCCCGTGGCCGTCGCTGGACCGTCTGCGCGAGGTGACGGAGTCCCACGGCAAGGCGTTGGCTCCGCGGCTGACCGCGTACCCGGAGTTTGTCCGAGAGCCGGAGCGCTGGCTGGATCCGGCGATGCGCTTCCCGGTGATGGATCGGTCAGACGCCGAGGGCCTCGGGCGCGACGACCCGGGAGCGGTGCATGTCGAGCGGCGCGCGGACGCGGTCAACGTCGGCACCGGCGCCGAGGTCGTGCTCATCGGTCGGCGGTCGACCGCGTGGTACTCCGGTGCCGACACCGACCCGGTGACCCTCGTGCCGGGACACTCGTACGCGGCCGGAGCGGTGGGCGAGGTGCTGACAGCGGTCCGCCTCGGCCAGGAGCTCGGCGAGGATGAGATCGTCCGGTTGTTCACCGCCCGCGGCCCTGAGGTCGCCGCCATCGCGGCGCTCGCGGACAACGTCCGCCGCCGGCGCGTCGGCGACGACGTCACCTACGTGCGCAACCGCAACATCAACTACACCAACGTGTGCACGTACAAGTGCCGGTTCTGTGGGTTCTCCAAGGGACCGTTGTCGCTCAACCTTCGCGGGCGGCCGTACCTGCTCACACTCGACGACATCGCTGAGCGGGCCGCAGAGGCGTGGCGGCTCGGCGCCACCGAGGTATGCCTGCAAGGCGGTATCCACCCGGAATTCGACGGTGACTACTACATCGATGTCTGCCGCGCCGTGAAGGCCGCGGTCCCGGACATTCATGTCCACGGTTTCACCGCGCTGGAGGTCACCGAAGGTGCGCGCCGGCTCGGCGAGCCGCTCGACGCCTACTTGCTGCGGCTCAAGGAGGCCGGCCTGCGGTCCCTGCCCGGCACCGCCGCCGAGATCCTCGACGACGACGTCCGCGCCGTGCTGTGCCCGGACAAGATCACGACCGAAGAGTGGCTCGAGTGCCACCGGGTCGCGCACTCGGTGGGTCTGCGGTCGAACGTGACGATGATGTTCGGCTCGGTCGAGCGACCGGTGCACTGGGCTCGGCACCTGCTGCGCACCCGCGCACTGCAGCGTGAGACCGGTGGGTTCACCGAGTTCGTCGGCCTGCCGTTCGTGCACATGGCCGCACCCATCTACCTCAAGCGGGACGCCCGACGCGGCCCGACGTGGCGCGAGGTCGTGCTCATGCACGCGATTGCTCGGCTCGTGTATGCCGGCGACATCGACCACATCCAGGCGTCCTGGGTGAAGTTGGGCCTGCACGGCGCGCAGCAACTGCTGCATGCCGGCGTCGATGACATGGGCGGCACGCTCATGGACGAGAACATCAGCCGCGCTGCCGGGGCCGCGCACGGCCAGAGACTGGACGAGGCCGAGGTGGCGCGGCTCGTGGCCTCGGCCGGCCGTCGCCTCCGCCTGCGGACGACGCTGTACGACTCGATCGACGCCGCCGACGCGTTGACCTGACCTCGACGCCCGTGATCCGCGAATGTGGATCGCAGGCCGGCGTGAAGTGCCAGAATGTCGCGGAGCAGACCCCTGCACGGACGTGTGCGGGACTCTCGGGGGGCAGGCGGCCATGGCCGTCGGCCGCCCTGACGCAGGGCGAGGACGTTGCAGTGCCAACAGACCCGGCTCCGCCGACACCCCCCGACGAGGACGTAGCCGCCCTCCGTCGCGACCGTGATGAAGCCCGCGAGCAGCTGGCCGCGACCGGGGAGATCCTGCGGGCCATGGGCCGCTCGGCCGCCGACCTCGAAGGCGTGCTCACGGTGGTCGCGGAAGCTGCCTCTCGTCTCTGCCGGGCGGATGCGGCGTTGATCTACCTGCTCGAGGAGGGGGCCTTCCGGGTGGCCGCCGCCGCCGGCGTCTCCGATGACTACCTGGCCTACGTCCAGCTTCATCCCATGCTGGCCGACCGGGCAACGCTCAGCGGGAGGGTGGCCGTCGACCGGCGCGCACAGCATATCGAGGACGTGTTGGCCGACCCCGAGTACGGGCGACCAGAACTTCAGCGGGTCGGCGGCTTCCGTAGCACGCTCGCCGTGCCGATGCTCGTCGAGGACGAGGTCATGGGTGTCGTCAACCTGTGGCGCAGCGAGGTCAACCCTTTCAGCGAGCGGGCGATCGAGCTGGTCACGACATTCGCCGCGCAGGCCGCAATCGCGATCCGCAGCGTGGACCTGGTGCGCGCATTCGCGGCGCGCTCACGCGACCTGGCGGCCACCGTGGAACAGCTGGAGGCACTGCGCGATGTCGGCCATGCCGTCAGCTCCAGCCTTCAATTGGACGAGGTGCTCACCACGATCGTGACGCACGCGGTCCAGCTGACTGATACCGACGGGGGCTCGGTGTTCGAGCTCGACGCGGCGGCGCGCGAGTTCCGGGTCCGGGCTGCATACGGAAGCGGCCAGGAGCTCGTCGCGGCCCTGCGCCAGACTCGGATCTCACTCGACGAGACCCTGGTCGGACGCGCGTGCCTGGATGGTGAGCCGCGGATGCTGAGCGACCTCGAGCACGCGACCCTCGACCCTCATCTCCAGGTCCTCAAGGAAGCTGGCTGGCGCTCGATCCTGGCCGTGCCAATTCTGCACGAAGGTGACATCG
>JBEVHX010000009.1:0-20274 GCA_040510995.1 Candidatus Nanopelagicales bacterium | reverse complement strand
GGGCATGGGCATGGTCACGGTCACGGTCAAGGTCAGGGTCAGAGCCGCGGTGACGGTCACAGTCACGGCCCGGAGGTTGTGCATGATCACGAGTTAGTCGGGGTCAGCCAGGCGAGACTCGGCCCGGAGGTTGTGCATGATCACGAGTTGGTCGGGGTCAGTCACGCGAGCCACGGTCGTCAGGCGGCTCACCTGGTTGTTGATCATGTGGAGTTGCTCACGCACGACGACGACGAGCACGACCACCACCACGACGAGCCGAAGTCGCGCCGTCGCAGCTTGATCACGCTCGGCGTTGCAGGCGGGCTGGTGCCCAGCCCGTCGGCGCTGCTGGTGCTGCTCGCCGCATTCGCGGTCGGCCGAGCGTGGCTCGGCATCGTGCTGGTGGTGGCCTTCGGCGTCGGGATGGCGCTGACCCTCTGCATCTTCGGCGTCATCGTGGTCCGGGCCCGCAGCCGAGTCGAGCGCGTGCTCGACCACGGCGCGCATCCGTCGCTCGAACGTGTGTGGTCCGTGCTGCCGGCGGCCGTCGCGGTGGGGGTCGTGGCGCTCGGCGCCTGGACCGCTTACGGCGGGTTGAGCGCCTTGCTGCGATGACTTCGGACAGAACCGACACAACCTCGAACCGAAGGCACCCCGACCAGGCGTCGGCGTCTCGAAGTTGTGTTGGATTTGGTGGGCGCGTGCGACGATCCGCCCATGGTCGAGCTGGCAGGGACCAAGTGGCGGGTGGTGGACCTGCTCGGACAGGGCGTCCTCGAGGACGTCCGACCGGATGTCACGTTCGACCTGGACGGCTCGGCGTACGACCAGGCCTCGGTGAATCGCTTCCGGGCCAGCTGGACGCTCGACGGAGACGTGCTCACGTTCGGACCAGGGATGACGACGATGATGGCCGGACCCCAGCCGGCGATGGAGCAGGAGAGTCGCTGGATGTCGCTGTTCCAGCGGCAGCTCGTGGTGCGGCTTGACGAGCCGCACCTCGACCTGGAATGCGACGCGCGGACGACTCGCCTGGTCCGGGTCCCACAGCTCACGGTGACAGGGGCGGTCCGCTACCACGAACGGATCGTCATGCCTGCAGACGCGGTCGTGCAGGTTGACCTGCGTGACACCGCACGGGCCGACATGCAGGCACCCGCTCTGGCGCAGCAGCGCATCGAGCGGCCCCCGAATGTGCCCGTGCCCTTCCGACTCCTGATCGACGAGGACGCCTGCGCGCCGCCCGCTCGGCTGGCCATCTCGGCCCGGATCGCCGTCGGCGACCGTCTCTGGTGGGTGACCGACAGCCACTACCCGGTGGCCCCCGACCAGGCTGAACACGAGCTGGTTCTCATCCGAGTCCCGAATCCGTGAGCCGCCGCTACCTCGTCTTGCACGGGTGGGAGAGCCACCGCCCGCGCGAGCATTGGCACTGGTGGCTGACTGAGGAGCTGCGCCGTCGTGGCGAGCAGGTGTTGTACCCGCAGCTGCCATCACCGGACACGCCGTCGCTGACCGACTGGCTCGAGATTCTGCGAGCGGAGCTTGCCCAGCTCGGTGACGGCGAGCGGATCGTGGTCGCGCACTCGATGTCCTGCCAGCTCTGGCTGCATGCGGTCAGCGAGCTCTCGCCCGAGGAGCGGGTGGACCGAGTGCTGCTGGTGGCTGCACCCGATCCGACCGAGCTCGCGCGGCACGACGAGGTCCTCGACTTCGCGATCACGGCCCCGGACCCTGCGGCGGTCGCGCGGGCCGCGCGCACGACCCGCATGGTCTGCAGCACCAACGACCCGTGGACTCCGCACGGCCCGCCGTATGCGGAGCTCGGACTGCCCGTCGACGTCGTCGAAGGGGGCGGTCATCTCAACCCGGACTCGGGCTACGGCGCCTGGCCGGCGATGCTGCGCTGGTGCCTGGAGGTAGCGATCCCCGTCGGCCCGCGGGAGCCCACCGATCCGCGCTAGGTTCGACAGGTGCCCTCGACTCTGAAGGTTGGCCTGCTCACCCGGGAGTTCCCGCCCGATGTCTACGGCGGGGCCGGGGTCCACGTCGACTTCCTCAGCCGCGAGCTACGGGATCTCGTCGACCTTTCGGTGCACTGCTGGGGTGACGATCGGCCCGACGCAGTGGCGCACAGACCCGCGGCCGAGCTGGCTGGTGCGAACGCGGCGCTGCAGACCCTGTCCATCGACCTGTCGATGGCGGCCTCGCTCGGCGAGGTTGAGCTCGTGCACTCACACACCTGGTATGCCAACGTCGGCGGCAAAATCGCCAAGATTCTTTACGGCATCCCGCACGTGATGACCGCACACTCCCTTGAGCCACGACGGCCGTGGAAGGTCGAGCAGCTCGGTGGTGGCTACCGGCTCTCGAGCTGGGCGGAGCGGACCGCGATCGAGAGCGCCGACGCAGTCATCGCTGTCTCTGCCGGGATGCGTGACGACGTGCTCGCCTGCTATCCCGAGGTCAACCCAGCGCGGGTGCATGTCGTCCACAACGGCATCGACAGCCAGCTGTATGCGCCCGACGAGGGCACCGACGTGTTGGCCGCGTACGGCATCGATGCCGACCGACCGAGCGTGGTGTTCGTCGGCCGGATCACCCGGCAGAAGGGTGTCCCGCATCTGGTGAAAGCGGCTCGGGCGTTCCACCCGGATGCGCAAGTAGTCCTGTGCGCCGGTGCACCGGACACTCCCGAGCTGGGCGCCGAGGTAGCCGGCCTGGTCGAGCAGCTCACCGCTGAGCGTTCCGGGGTGCACTGGATCGCGGAGATGCTGCCGCGAGAACATGCGATCCAGCTGATGTCACACGCGACGGTCTTCGTCGTTCCGTCGGTGTACGAGCCGCTCGGCATCGTCAACCTCGAGGCGATGGCGTGCGGCACCGCGGTTGTGGCCTCGGATGTCGGCGGCATTCCGGAGGTCGTCGACGACAAGACCACCGGCTTCCTCGTGCATTACGACGAGAGCGAGCCCGAACAGTTCGAGGCCGGCCTGGCCGAGCGGGTCAACCGACTGCTCGCCGATCCCGCGCTTGCGCAGCGGATGGGCGCCGCTGGCCGGGAGCGCGCGGTCCGCGATTTCTCCTGGGCGACGGTCGCGCAGGAGACGGTCGCTGTTTATTCGTCGGTGTACGACGCGTTTCATGGGTTGCGGGGTCAGTGATGGGTGCAGTTGAGCCAGCGGTCCTGGGGATTGTCCTTGCCGGTGGGGAGGGCAAGCGGCTGATGCCGCTGACGAATGACCGGGCAAAGCCGGCGGTGCCGTTCGGTGGCGTCTACCGCTTGGTTGATTTTGTGCTGTCGAACATGGTCAATGCGGGGATCCGGCGGATTTGTGTGCTCACGCAGTACAAGTCGCACTCGCTTGACAAGCACATCTCGACGACCTGGCGGATGGCGAGCCTGCTTGGTCATTACGTCACGCCGGTACCGGCGCAGCAGCGGCTTGGGCCGCGGTGGTACCAGGGTTCAGCCGATGCGATCTTCCAGTCATTGAACCTGGTGTATGACGAGCAGCCGGACCACGTGGTGGTGTTTGGTGCGGACCACGTCTACCGGATGGACGCCCGGCAGATGCTGGAGCAGCACATCGACAGCGGCGCCGGCCTGACGGTGGCCGGCATTCGGACGCCGCGCAGCGAGGCGCACCAGTTCGGGGTGATTCAGACGGCCGGCGACGGCCGCCGGATCGAGGCGTTTCTGGAGAAGCCGACGGACCCGCCGGGGTTGCCCGACGACCCGGAGTCGGTGTTCGCGTCGATGGGCAACTACATCTTCTCCACCGACGTGCTGATCGAGTCGCTGCGGCTGGATGCCGGCGATGAGGGCTCGGTGCACGACATGGGCGGCAACATTGTGCCGATGCTCACCTCGCAGGGTCTGGCGCAGGTGTATGACTTCAACGAGAACCAGGTGCCGGGGGAGAGCGAGCGGGACCACGGCTATTGGCGCGACGTTGGCACCATCGACTCCTATTACGACGCGCACATGGACCTGATCTCGGTGCACCCTGTGTTCAACCTGTACAACCGCAACTGGCCGATCTTCACGCTGCCTTCGCAGCTGCCGCCGGCGAAGTTCTCGCTGGCCGGGTCGGCGGCGGAGTCGATGGTGAGCGCCGGCTGCATTGTCAGCGGTCAGGTCAACCAGTCGGTGCTCGCACCGGGTGTCACGGTCGAGGAGGGCGCCGTCGTCCAGGGCTCGGTGCTGATGTACGGCGTGCGCATCGGCCGGGGCGCGGTGGTTCGCAAGGCGATCCTGGACAAGAACGTCGTCGTGCCTCCCGGGGCACATCTCGGGGTCAGCCCGGCGCACGACCGCGATCTCTACACCGTGTCCGACGGCGGCGTCGTGGTCCTGGGAAAGAACGAAAAGGCCCAGTCCTGACCGCGCCGATCACGTCCCTCGGACTCGAGGAGTTCAACGCGCTTTCGGTCGAGGCGGCCGAGCGGGCGTTGAGCCGGTGCTGCGCCGCCCCCGGCTGGGTCTCGGCGGTGGCAGCCGGCCGGCCGTACGCGACGTACGAGGAGCTGCTGGATCGGGCGGACACCGCGTCAGCCGACCTCGACGACACGGGCGTGGCCGCGGCGTTGGCCGGTCATCCGCGGATCGGGGAGCGGATCGAGGGCTCCAACGGTGCCTGGTCGCATGGGGAGCAGGCCGGGATGGAGACCGCAGAGCAGGCGCTGCGCGTCGCCTTGCGCGACGGCAACCAGGCTTATGAGGCGCGATTCGGGCACGTGTACCTCGTCTGCGCCACGGGTCTGTCGGCCTCGCAGCTCATGCATCGCCTGCACGAGCGGCTCGGCAACGACGCCGAGACCGAGCGACGGGTGGTGCGTGCCGAGCTCGGCAAGATCAACCGGGTGCGGCTGCAGAAGCTGGTCGGTGCATGAGTACCGTCACCACGCACGTCCTCGACACATCCGTCGGACAGCCGGCCGCCGGCGTCGCCGTCACCCTCCAGCAGGTTCGAGGCTCCGAGACGACCGACGTTGGACACGCGAGCACCGATGCCGACGGCCGAGTGCGCGAGCTCGGTCCCGAGCGGCTGCCTTCGGGTACGTATCGACTCGTCTTCGCCACGGGCGGCTACTTCGCTGAGCGTGGCGTCGATGCCTTGTACCCGCAGGTGGTCCTCGACTTCGTCGTCGCGGACAGTGCCGCGCATTACCACGTGCCATTGCTGCTCGCTCCGTATGCCTACTCGACGTACCGGGGCAGCTAGCCGGCAACGCTCGACCCGACCAGCAAGGAGCTCGTGGTGGGCATCGTTCTCGGCCCCAATCAGTACGGCAAGGCGGAGAACCGCGTCGTGCGCGTCTACCGTGACCAGCCGAGGCACGTCGTCCGAGATCTCAACGTCTCCACGGCACTCCGCGGGGACTTCGGCGACGCGCACACCACAGGCGATCAGGCGCACATCCTGCCGACGGACACCCAGAAGAACACCGCCTTCGCCTTCGCCAAGAAGCACGGCGTCGACGAAATCGAGGATTATGCGCTCGTCCTCGGGCGGCACTTCCTCGAGGTGCCCGTTGTCACGGCTGCCCAGATCGAGGTCGATGAGTATGCGTGGGAGCGCATCGATGTGGCCGGGCAAGGCCACGACCACGCTTTCGTGCGCAAAGGTCAAGAGCTGCGCACCACGTTGGTCATCGTCGAGAGCGGCGCCGGCGAACCGCGTGCGACAGTCACGTCCGGGGTGAAGGACCTCGTCCTGCTCAAGACGACAGGCTCGGAGTTCCGTGGGTTCTACATCGACGAGTACACGACGTTGCAGCCGACGGACGACCGCATCATGGCGACGTCGCTCACGGCGCGCTGGCGCTACGCGCACCTCGAGGTCGAGTGGACGAAGGCCTACGACAGCATCCGGTCCCTCGTGCTCGAACGCTTCGCCACGGTCTACTCGTTAGCCCTGCAGCAGACGCTGTACGAGATCGGACGAGCGGTCCTCACGGCGCACACAGAGGTGATGGAAATGACGCTCGTCGCGCCCAACAAGCACCATTTCGCAGTCGACCTCTCGCCGTACGGTCTGGACAACCCTGGCGAGGTCTTCATCGCCGCCGACCGTCCGTACGGCCTCATTCAGGCGACCGTGCTGCGTGACGACGAAGGGCAACAAGGAAGCGATGGCTGACGTCGAGGTGATCGGCCCGCCGGTCGGGCGTGCGGAGGAGGTGCTCACCCCGGATGCGCTCGCGTTCGTCGCCGAGCTGCAACGCCGCTTCGGAGCGCGCCGCGACGGGCTGCTGGCCACGCGCCGGCGACGTCGCGACGAGATCAGCCGGGCCGGACACCTCGCGCTCCTGCCGGATACGGCGTCGATCCGCGCGGACGACTGGCGGGTCGCCGACGCACCCGCGGACCTGCGGGACCGACGCGTCGAGATCACCGGGCCGACCGAACGCAAGATGGCCATCAACGCACTGAACAGCGGGGCCAAGGTCTGGCTGGCCGACCTCGAGGACGCCAACACTCCGCACTGGGAGAACGTCGTCGGTGGACAGGTCAACCTGAGGGATGTCGTGCGCCGGACCATCGCGCTGACGACGGACGCCAAGACGTATGCGCTGCGCGGGGAGGGCGAGCTCGCGGTCACGGTCGTCCGGCCGCGCGGCTGGCACCTGGACGACAAGCACGCACTCGTTGATGGCGCTCCGGTCGTTGCCGCCCTGCTGGACTTCGGACTGTACTTCTTCCACAACGCGTCCGAGCTGCTGCGGCGCGGGAGCGGCCCGTACTTCTACCTGCCCAAGCTGGAGAGCCACCTCGAGGCCCGGCTTTGGAACGACGTCTTCGCCTTCGCGCAGGATCGGCTCGGCATCCCGTACGGCACGGTGCGCGCCACGGTGCTGATCGAGACCATCACCGCTGCGTTCGAGATGGACGAGATCCTGTACGAGCTGCGTGAGCACGCGTCCGGGCTGAACGCGGGCCGCTGGGACTACCTGTTCAGCATCATCAAGACCTTCCGGGACCAGGGGCCAGCGTTCGTGCTCCCGGACCGCGCGAGCGTGACCATGACCGCGCCGTTCATGCGGGCCTACACCGAACGGCTGGTGCGTACCTGCCACCGCCGCGGCGCGTTCGCGATCGGCGGGATGGCCGCGTTCATCCCCAACCGTCGCGACCCCGCAGTCACCCAGCAGGCACTGGCCAAGGTCCGGGCTGACAAGGAGCGCGAGGCGGCGGATGGCTTCGACGGCTCGTGGGTCGCTCACCCCGATCTCGTGCCGGTGTGCCAGGAGGTCTTCGACGCCGTGCTCGGCGAACGCCCGAACCAGCTCGACCGGATACGCGAGGACGTTGCGGTCGAGCCCCACCAGCTCATCGACCTCAGCGGCACACCGCGCACCGTCACTGCGGCGGGGCTGCGCACGAACGTTGCGGTGGCGCTGGCCTATCTCGATGCGTGGTTGCGGGGCAATGGGGCGGTCGCGATCAACAACCTGATGGAGGACGCCGCGACCGCCGAGATCGCCCGGTCGCAGATCTGGCAGTGGGTGCACAACGAGGTCATCCTCGACACCGGGGAGCAGGTGACCGCCGCAATTGTCCGAGCCATGCTCGCCGAGGAGGTGGCCGCGCTCGAGCGCCTCGCCCCGGCGGATCATCGCCTGCACGATGCGCGCGACCTGTTCGACCAAGTTGCCCTCGACGACGACTTCGTCGACTTTCTGACCTGGCCTGCGTACGACCTCGTGACACGGCGATAGCTGCCGTGCAGCAGACCCCACCGGACGTCCTCGGTGACGATGCGAAGCGTCACATCGACAGGCTGCTCGCCGACGAGGACCGGCTGCTTGCGAACCGCCGCAGCCGCCATGCCGGCCGTCAGCCCGTGCACACCGCGTACGTGCCTGCGGACGTGTTCGAGGCAGGCACGGCGGCGCAGTGGGGTCGGCTCGCCCTGGCTGCGCTCGACGAGCACGCGTCGACCGCCGCCCGGCTCGCTGACGCCACCGGGGTCGACCACGCGATGACCGCATCGGTCTGGCCGCGCCTGGTCGACAAGCTCGACCGCGAACCCATCGAAGACCTGCGCATCGACTTGGAGGACGGCTACGGTCAACGGTCCGACGACGAGGAGGACCGGCACGTCGCGGCGGCCGCTGCCGCGGTCGGTCGGGCGGCGGCCGCCGGCAACCTGCCGGCGTCGACGGGCATCCGGATGAAGTCACTCGAGGCGTCGACTCGGCGGCGTTCGCTGCGCTCCGTCGAGCGGTTCGTCGTCGGTCTGCTCGACGGCGGGGGCCTGCCCGAAGGGCTCGTGCTGACGCTGCCAAAAGTCACCTCGGTGGCGCAGGTGGAGGCCATGACCTGGGCCTGCCGCCGCCTCGAGGACGGGCTCGGACTACGACCTGGTCGGCTGAGTCTCGAGATCCAGGTCGAGGCTCCGCAGGCGGTACTCGGCCCGGACGGCACGGCGCTCGTCACCCGCATGATCGGCGCCGGGGGTGGTCGGGTCAGCGGGCTGCACTTCGGGACGTACGACTACACCACTGCCCTGGGTATCCCGGCAGCGCAGCAAAGCCTGGCGCATCCGGCTGCCGACCATGCCAAGCTGGTGATGCAGCTGGCCGCTGCCGGCACCGGAGTTCGGCTGAGTGACGGATCCAGCAACGTCCTGCCCGTTGGGTCAACGGAGCAGGTCCATGCCGCCTGGGCGCTGCACGCGCGGCTGGTGCGGCATTCCCTTGAGCGCGGCTTCTACCAAGGTTGGGACCTTCACCCGAATCAGCTCATCACGCGGTATCTGGCCACATTCGCGTTCTTCGCGGAAGGGCTGCCGTTGGCGGCCGACCGGTTGCGTCGGTATGCCGAACGCGCAGAGAGCGGGACCCTCGACGAGCCGGCGACCGCCGAAGCGCTGGCGGGCTTGCTGGTCCGCGGCGTCGACTGCGGCGCGCTCGACCCCGACGAAGTGCTCGCCCGGACCGGGCTGGACCGCCCGGCGCTTGACGCATACGCCGCTCGGCGGCCGGTGGCGTGACACGGTGGCATCGACCCCGCGCGCACGCGTGTTCCGGTCGCGTCGGGTTGCGCTGCCATCAGGTGTGGCACCCCGCGATGTCGTGGTTCGCGACGGGCGCATCGCGTCGGTCGAGCCGTACGGCGCACATCGAGCCGAGCCGCTTCCCGAAATGGACCTGGGTGACCTTGCGCTGCTGCCCGGCCTGGTCGACACGCACGTGCATGTCAACGAGCCGGGTCGCACCGAGTGGGAGGGCTTCGACAGTGCGACCCGTGCCGCTGCCGCCGGGGGCGTCACGACCATCGTCGACATGCCACTCAACTCGGTGCCCCCGACGACGACCCTTGCGAATCTTGAGCTCAAGCGATCTGCGGCGATCGGAAAGGTCCACGTCGACGTCGGATTCTGGGGTGGTGCCATCGGCAGCAACACCGCGGACCTCGAGGAGTTGCACGACGCCGGTGTCTTCGGCTTCAAGTCCTTCCTCTCGCCGTCAGGGGTCGAGGAGTTCCCACACCTGAGCGACGATGCCACGCTGATCGAGGTGCTCACGGAGGTTGCTCGCCTGGGCGCGACGGCGCTCGTGCATGCCCAGGACGCGGGGGTGCTAGGCGGCTCCGCCACACCAATCGGGCGCGGGTAAGACTGCATCCAGTACACCCGACCGGATGCCGCCGAGGTCGTCGCGGTGCGTCGGCTGCTCGACGCCGCGCGGCGCACCGGGGCACGGGTGCACGTGCTGCACGTGTCGAGCAGCGATGTGCTGCCGCTGATCGGCTCGGCGCGCGCCGACGGCCTGACGGTGACCGCCGAGACCTGTCCGCACTACCTGACGCTGCGCGCCGAGGACGTCCCAGACGGTGCCACCGCCTACAAATGCTGCCCGCCGATCCGTTCGGTTGCGAACCAGGATCCCTTGTGGGAAGCATTGGCGAGCGGAGTCCTCGACATCGTGGTGAGCGACCACTCGCCGTCGACGCCCCGGCTCAAGCAGCTCGCCACCGGCGACTTCGGGACAGCGTGGGGCGGGATCGGTGGGCTGCAGCTCGGCCTGCCGGTCATGTGGACCGCAGCGAGCGAACGCGGGTTCGGTCTCGATGCCGTGGTGCGCTGGATGGCCGAGGGCCCCGCTGCTCTCGTCGGGCTGAGCGACCGTGGTGGCATCATGGCCGGCCGGCTCGCGGACCTGGTCGCCTTCGATCCCGACACCAGCTTCACGGTCGACCCGGCTGCGCTCCAGCACCGCAGCCCGGTCACACCGTATGCGGGCGCAATGCTGCGCGGGGTGGTCCGTGCGACGTGGCTGCGCGGCGAGCCGGTGGATGCCCACCAACCACGTGGGACCTTGGTGTCCCGCCCCGCGCCGACTGGCACGACATGACAGGGGAGCACCGTGCAGCAGCCTGAGCTTGTCGCCTCGTTCGAGTCCCTCCCTGACCTGGCTCTGCGTTCGGTGGGCGGCAGTGTGATCGCTGCCAACGACGAGACATTCGCGGAGAAGGAGAACCTCATCAAGGCGGCGGCACCCACGTTCGCTGCATACACGTTCGGCCACAAGGGTCAGGTCATGGATGGCTGGGAGACGCGGCGGCGTCGGGAAGCCGGTCACGACTGGGCGATCGTGCGGCTCGGGATGCCCGGTGTGGTCCGCGGGGTCGTCGTCGACACCGCCTTCTTCACTGGGAACTACCCGCCAGAGTGCTCGCTCGAAGCCGCCTTCGTCGACCCGCTCGGCGTCCAGCCCGATCCGCATGCGCTCGCCGACGCCCACACTGTCGAGTGGACCGAGCTGCTCACGCGCTCCTCGTTGAGGGGCAACAGCCGGCACGCCTTCGACGTGGCGGGCGAGCGTCTTGTGACCCACGTCCGCCTGCGGATCTTCCCCGACGGAGGTGTCGCCCGACTCCGGGTGCATGGCGAGCCGGTGGGCGATCCGCGTTGGCTTGCCGCCCGGTCCTTCGACCTTGCTGGGCTGGAGCACGGCGCTCGCGTTCTCGGGGCGTCCAACCGGTTCTACTCCGACCCATCGAACGCCCTCGTTCGAGGTCCGGCGCGCGTGATGGGTGAGGGCTGGGAGACCGCGCGCCGCCGCGACGACGGCAACGACTGGTTCGAGGTGGTGCTCGCCACCGAAGGCGTCGTCCAGCAGGTCGAGGTCGACACGTCGCACTTCATCGGCAACGCACCCGGCGAGGTCCGGCTCCGGGGCAGGCGCAGGGCGGGGGAGTGGGTGGAGATCATCGCGCGGTGCCCGGCTGGCGTCGACACCCGGCACCGCTTCGTCGTGACCGATCAGGTGCCGGTGGACACGCTGCGCCTCGACATCTACCCCGACGGTGGACTCGCGAGGTTGCGCACCCTCGGCACGCCGACACCGGAGGGGCGGGCCGCGTTGTTCGCGCGTTGGTGCGACCGCCTGTCGGAGACGCAGGCGCTGGTGGCCCTGCGCGCGTTCCTGGACGCAGATCAGTCGTGGGCGCGCCTGCTCGTGGCCGCTCGTCCGCTCACCGATGCCGCTGGCGTGGCGGCCGCCGTCGCGAAGGCTGCTGCCGGTGGTCCGAGCCCCGATGAGCAGCGGCTCCGCGGGCTGTTCGGCTGAGGGCGGCCGGGTGCGATCCGATGTTTGATAGCACTGCGGAGCCGGGTGTCATCGTTCCGCGGGGAGATGACGCATCGATGAACGTGGGGACGACGCCAGGTCGGTCCTTCGTGGAACCGTGGAATGGGCGCAGCCACGTGGCCGATCTCGACGGCCCTGTGCATTGGGCCGAGTTCGGCGAGCCCAGTGACTTGCGCCCGATCGTGTTCGTGCATGGGCTGGGCGGGTCACATCTGAACTGGGCCATGGCGGCTGGTGGCCTGTCCGTGGATCGTCGGTCCTTTGCCCTGGACTTGCGCGGCTTCGGCATGACGCCAGGTGGCTGGTGGAACTCGACGATTCAGTGGAACGCACGACTGCTCGGACGGTTCATCGACGAGGTGGTCGAGGAGCCCGTCGTCCTCATCGGGAACTCGATGGGCGGCATGGTGTCGGTGCTGCACGCCCATCATTCGCCAGACTCGGTTGCTGGCCTGGTCCTCGTTGATCCCGCGTTACCGCTGCCGCGGCGGCGGCCCGATCTGGAGGTCGCCGCGCAGTTCCTCACGTATGCGACTCCGGTCCTCGGTGAGCTGTATCTGAGGGTGACGCGGGCACGTCTGTCGCCCGAGCAGTCCGTGCGCCGGATCTTCAACCTGTGCTTCGCCGAGCCAAGTCGTGCCGACCCAGTCATGCTGTCCATGGCCGAGGAGCTCGCCGCGGCCCGGCTCGCGATGCCGGGGGTCGAAGTGGCGTTCATGGCCACTGCGAGGTCCATCCTGGCCACCCTGGCGCTACCGAGTGCCTACTGGTCGAAGATGAAGGCCATCGAGGCGCCTGTGCTCCTGATCCACGGCGAGGCCGACCGGGTGGTCTCGATCGACTCCGCGCGCACGGCAGCCGAGCTCAACCCCACCTGGCACACGGTCTTCCTGACGGACATCGGCCACACGCCCCAACTCGAGGTCCCGGACGTTTTCGTCGAGATCGTGGCCGAGTGGCTGTCGACCCGCGACTCGCTCGATCGGTAGCCGGCGCCTCAGCCAACGGTGGTCGGCCGAGACGGCAGGGGGATCTGCGCGACAGACGCCGCGCCCGTGCGCATGACGTCGTCGTACGCGGCGCGATCGGAGTACTTGAGCGCATACGAAGAACGAGCCGGCTCGTCCGGGAGGATCAGTTCCTCATCTCGCGCCAGTCCGGCGAGGACAGCGACGGCGATCTCTTCGGCGGTGATCGGGGAGCGCTCCAGGAGACCAATGAAGATATCCGCGACTTCCTTGTCGGTAGCTCGCAGCGAGGACATGAGGCCGGTGCGGAAGAACGACGGGCACACCACGCAGGCTCGCACACCGAAGGGTGCAAGCTCGTGGGCCGTTGTTTCGGTAAGGGCCACGACTGCGGCCTTCACTGCGTTGTACGACGCCATCCCGGCTGGATGAACCAGGCCGGCCAGCGAGGCGACGTTCACAATGCGGCCGGCGCCCTGGTCTTTGAACATGGGGGTGAACGCCGCCGTTCCGCGCACGACGCCAAACAAGTTGATGTCGGTGATCCAACGCCACTCGTCGATCGTGCAGACCTCGATGCGGCCGCCACCAACGACGCCGGCGTTGTTGACGAGCACGTCGAGGCCGCCCCACTCCCGACGCACGTGGCCGACCACCGCCGCCCAGTCCTCCTCGGAGGTGACGTCCAGCATCAGGTCACCGCCGGCCACGTCGGTCCGCAGCACGCGGTCACCCTGCCGTTCGAAGGCATCCGCGAGCGCGGAGCCGAGCCCACCCGCGGCGCCGGTGATCAGGACGCGGCTCATGCCGGTGCCCCCGCATACTTCGACAGCTCGTGCCGAGCAACGACGCCGCGGTGCACCTCGTCCGGACCGTCCGCGAGCCGCAGGCTGCGTGCGTGCGTCCACGCCACCGCCAACGGGAAGTCACCCGACAGGCCGCCGCCGCCGTGCAGCTGGATTGCCATGTCGATCACCTGCTGCGCCATGGTCGGCACGGCCACCTTGATCTGGCTCACCGCCGAAACGGACGCCGGATCCTGGGTGTCGAGCAGCCATGCTGCCTGAAGCACCAACAACCGCGCCTGGTTGATCGCGATCCGGGCGTCCGCGATGCGTTCTCGGTTGCCGCCGAGGTTCACGATCGGTTTCCCGAACGCGACTCGTGAGGTGGCCCGCCTGAGCGCGCTTTCGAGGGCAACCTCCGCCAGGCCGATGAGCCGCATGCAGTGGTGGACTCGGCCCGGGCCCAGGCGCCCCTGCGCGATCTCGTACGCGCGTCCGGGGCCGAGCAGGGCATTTGCGGCCGGGACACGAACGTCGGTGAAGGACACGTCGCCATGCCCGATCGGCTCGTCGTAGGAGCCCATCGCCTTGAGCATGCGCTCGACCTTGACGCCAGGTGTCTCGCGGGGGACCAGCACCATCGTGTGCCGCGCGTGCCGCGCTGCGTCGGGGTAGCTCAGGCCCATGAAGAGGAGGATCTTGCACTCCGGGTTCCCGACCCCGCTGGACCACCATTTCCTGCCGTTGATGACGAACTCTTCGCCGTCGAGGACGGCGGTCGCGGCCATGTTCGTGGCGTCGGATGAGGCCACGCCGGGCTCGGTCATGCAGAACGCGCTCCGGATCTGCGCGTCGAGCAGCGGTTCGAGCCACTCCTTGCGCTGCCGGTCGGTGCCGTAGCGCAGCAGCACCTCCATGTTCCCGGTGTCCGGGGCGTTGCAGTTGAACACCAGCGGCGCCAGGTACGACCGGCCGGTGAGCTCGGCCACCGAGGCGTAGTCCACGTTGGACAGCCCGCGTCCGCCGTGCGTCCCGAACTGTTGCGCGTACGGCCCGGCGTGCTGCTCCGGGAGGAACAGGTTCCACAGGCCCTCAGCCCGCGCCTTGCTCTGGAGCTTCTTGATCACCGGGCGCGGCGTCCAGACGTCGCCGCCCCGGTCTCGCAGCTGCTCGACCTCGCGGTGGTACGCCTCCTCGACGGGCTCAATCTCGGTCCTCATGAATGCCCGAACGCGCTCGGTGATCTCAGTGGCACGAGGTGAAAGTGAGAAGTCCATGACCTTGACCATAGCGATCGTGTTGAGCAATGCTCAATAGGTGGTTTCGTCCGAACGGCGCCGGCTCGCCGCGGACGACCGCCGCAGCCAGCTCCTCGGCATCGGGCTGTCCAAGCTTGTCAACAAGCCCATCCAGGACCTCTCCATGGACGAGGTCGCAGCCGAGGCGGGGATCTCCCGTGGGCTGCTGTTCCACTACTTCCCAACCAAGACCGACTTCTATGTCGCGTGCACCGCCGCCGCTGGTCGGCGCGTGCTGCGCAACACCGCCCCCGACCCCACGACGCCGGGCTCGGAACAGGTTTCGTCGATGGTGCGGCTGATGGTCGGGCAGATCGACCGGCGGCGAGCTTTCTACCTCTCGCTGGTTCACGGCACGGGGGCGGGCGATGCTCGCGTTGCGCGGGTGTACGAGTCGGTACGAGACGTGTCGACGGATCGGGTCATGCAGGCCCTTGCGCTGGACGCCGGCGTCCGGCCTCTCGTCCATGCGTGGTGGGCGTACGTGGAGGACCTGGCCGTGACCTGGTCGGCGGAACCTCCTCGACGGCGGAAGGTCGACCATGACTGGGTTGTTGGACACGCGGTCGACGCGCTGCGCTCACTGCTCGCCCTCAGCTGACCCGGCCTCCGACGGCAGTGGAAGATCGAGGACTGCTTCACCCAGCTCCTGCCGGGGCTTGCCACAAGCGACCCAAGCGTGCTGACCATGACTCGTTCGCTGAGCCGATCACGGCCAGAAACCCATGCGGCCAGGAGTTGGGAATGTGCGTGTTGCCTTCGGCAGACGGGTCGAGCGAGAGCCCTGAACCGGTCGAGGATCTTTCGGGGGCGCTGCGGGCAACCGGCGCCGGCGCGCGGTCGCTCTGCGCGAGGCGGCTGTCCCTGCCGGTTGCAGCGTTCGCCGGGGAGCGGCAATGACGGACCGTGCGGTGGTGGTCGCAGGAGGCGGCCCGACCGGACTGATGCTGGCGGGCGAGCTGACGTTGGCGGGGATCGACGTCGTCATCGTCGAACGACGCAATAGGCAGGATCTCGACGGCAAGCGAGCCGGGGGTCTTCATTCGCGCACGATCGAGGTGCTCGATCAGCGTGGCGTCGCGGAGCGCT
This sequence comes from Candidatus Nanopelagicales bacterium, assembly GCA_040510995.1. Taxonomy (GTDB): domain Bacteria; phylum Actinomycetota; class Actinomycetes; order JBEVHX01; family JBEVHX01; genus JBEVHX01. Next base: position 4,548 of record JBEVHX010000009.1, on the reverse strand, counting down.
TCCTCTCGGAGGGCCAAACGCATCCGTTCGTGGGCTACGCCGGGACCTTCCTGGACATCAGCGACTTCCCCACCCGCCACAACTACGTCCTTGCGCTGTGGCAGAGCCGCTTCGAGCCCATCCTCGCCGGCTGGGTCGAAGAGCTCGGGGTCCCGATCCTTCGTGGCTGCGAGGTAGTGGGCTTCGCGCAGGACGGCGCCGGCGTCGACGTCGAGCTGTCCGACGACACGACCATCCGAGCCGAGTACCTCGTCGGGTGCGACGGAGGGCGCAGCCTGGTCCGCAAGGCGGCCGGCATCGACTTTCCCGGATGGGACGCGACGGGCAGCTACCTGATCGCCGAGGCCGAGATGGACGAGGAGCCGGAGGTCGGCATGCGCCCCGAGGGTGGTGGCATCGGTCCCGTCAACCGGGAGGAGGGCGGCGGGCCGTACGGGGTCGTGCTGCTCGAAAAGCAGGTCGAGCACACCAGTGAGCCCACCCTGGAGGAGCTCAGCGAGGCGCTCGTCGCTGCCTACGGGACGGACTACGGGGTGCACAGCCCCACCTGGATCTCCCGGTTCACCGACATGACCCGGCAGGCGGCGTCCTACCGCGAGGGACGCGTGCTGCTCGCCGGCGACGCAGCACACGTGCACGGCCCGCAAGGTGGGCAGGGCCTCAACACCGGTGTCCAGGACGCCGTGAACCTGGGATGGAAGCTGGCCCAGGTGGTCAACAAGACGTCACCGGAGAGCCTCCTGGATACCTACCAGGCCGAACGGCATCCGGTCGGTGCCCGGGTGTTGCAGAACACCATGGCGCAGGTTGCGCTCAGCCGCGTCGACGAGCGCAGCCAGGCGCTCCGCGACACCGTGCTCGACATGCTCAGCATGGACGAGCCGCGCACGCGCATCGCCGCGATGATCTCCGGTCTCGACATCCACTACGACCTCGGCGAGGGACACCCGGTCGTCGGGCGGCGGATGCCCGACCTCGACCTGTACACCGATGACGGTCCCACGCGCGTGTTCACCCTGTTGCACGACGCCCAGCCAGTGCTCCTCAACCTCAGTGAACCCGACGGCTTCGACCTATCTCCTTGGGCGGATCGAGTCAGGTTGGTCGAGGCTAGGCACGACGGCGTTTGGGAGCTCCCGCTGCTTGGCGAGGTCGCTGCGCCCCCGGCCGTGTTGATCCGACCGGACGGGCATGTCGCCTGGGCAGGAAACCCCACCGACCCCGAGCTGCCTCGAGCGCTTGCAACCTGGTTCGGACCGGCCACTCCGGCTTAGGACTCGACAGGCGAACGCCATCACGCCCATCACCGCTACGCCGCTCGGGGACCTCCGGAACTTTTGCGCTGCTGAACCCCGCAGCCAGTCTCTGTACGTCCTCGCTCCATCTTGCGCGCTTGACATATCAAGCGACCGCGTGATTCTCTGAATCTGCCTCGGCAAGCGCAACCCACAACCCAAGGCAGAAGCGTTGCCACCGAACAAGGGAGAACACCATGTCATACGCGGTCGACGCGGCCAGCAAGCTGCACGAGAAGCAGCTTGCCGCCGCGACCAAGGGCCAGGAGCTGTTCGTCACGGTCGTCGAGAAAGTGGGCGACCTGCGCGGCAAGGCGCCCAAGGCGCCGGCGTCAGTGACTGACCAGCTGGACAAGCTTGTCGCCCCGATCACCAAGATCGTCGGCACCCGTTCCGAGGTGACCGAGTACGTCACCCGGACCGCACGGGAGTGGCTGGCGCTCCAGCAGCAGTACCAGGCCCGCGTGCTGGACATCGTCGGCCGGCAGCAGCGCGGCGACGTCGAGGTGGCGAATACCAAGCCGGCCAGCGCACCGGCGGTCGGCAAGCCGACCAGTAGGGCGGCTACCCGCAAGACGGCGGCCAGCAAGACGGCGCCCAGCAAAACGGCGGCCAGCGCCTGACGTCGGGCCACAAGCCTTCAGGGACTGGTCGTGACCCGGCCAGTCCCTGAAGCATGTCCACAGTCGTCGAGGACGAGGTGACCGGCATGACAGCTCCGCGGCACGACTCCGGCCTGTCGGCGCTCGGGGCGTATCTCCGCGAGCAGCGCGAGCTCGCACAGCTGTCGATTCGCGAGATGGCGCGGCTGTCCAAGGTCTCCAACGCCTATCTCAGCCAGGTCGAGCGTGGCCTGCACGCCCCGTCTGTGCGGGTGCTGCAGGCAATCGCGGACACGCTGTCGATCCCTACGGAAGAGCTGGTCGGTCGTGGACGCCGAATGCGTGGCGAGCATCGTGACGAAACGGTGCAGGGAGTCGAGTACGCGATCCGGGCCGACACCCGTTTGTCGTCGTCGCAGAAGAAGGCTCTGCTGTCCGTGTACCGCAGCTACGTCGCCGAGGCGAAATCGGAGCGGGAAGCAGGTAACCCCTAGGGGGAGGTCCGGCCGAAGTCAGGGGTCGGTCGCGACGACCCCTGGTTCCCGTGCCGCTGCTGGTCTCTAGGGTCTGCTCTGTGTCCGTCATCAGCACCTCCGCCCTGACGAAGCAGTACCCGAGGGTCACCGCCCTCGACCAGCTGACAGTTGACGTGGAGCCGGGCGTGGTCGGGCTGGTCGGAGCCAACGGTGCAGGCAAGTCCACACTCATCAAGATCCTGCTCGGGCTGGCTGACGCCACCAGCGGCTCGGCCCAGATGCTGGGCAAGAACGTTGTGACCGAAGGCTCGGACCTCCGGGAACGGGTCGGTTACATGCCGGAGCACGACTGTCTGCCACCGGACCTGTCGGCAACCGAGTTCGTCGTGCACATGGCGCGCATGTCCGGGCTGCCGGCCTCGGCCGCGCGAGAACGCACGGCCGACACGTTGCGCCATGTGGGTCTGTACGAGGAGCGCTATCGACCGATCGGCGGCTACTCGACCGGGATGAAGCAGCGGGTCAAGCTGGCGCAAGCCTTGGTGCATGACCCGGCGATCGTGCTGCTCGACGAGCCGACGAACGGCCTCGACCCGATCGGGCGCGACGAGATGCTCGCGCTGATCCGGCGCATCCACACCGAGTTCGGCATTTCGGTGCTCGTGACGTCGCATCTGCTCGGCGAGCTCGAACGCATCTGCGACCACGTCGTCGTGATCGACGGCGGTCGGCTGTTGCGATCGTCGGCGACCGACGAGTTCACCCGGGTGACCAGGCTGCTCGCTGTCGAGGTCATCGAGCCGCTGGACCGAGAGGTCGACGCGGTGGCCGCTTTGGTCGAGGCCGGCCTGCGGGTGACCATCGAGGGCCGGGTGCTGATGGTCGAGATCATCGACGGCGACCTCGACGGCGCGGTTGACGTCGTCCGCGACACTGTCGTTGCGCACGGGCTCGGCCTCTCCCGCATGGAGCAGGGCCGCCACCGCATGACTGAGATCTTCAGCGACGAGGCCTCGTCGTGAGCACTTTTCCGCGTACGGCCACTGAGAGCACCGGTGCAGATGTCATCCACGACATCGGCTACCGCCCGTACACCGGCGAACGGCTCGGGCGGGGGTATGCCACGCGAAGCCTGTTCGTGCACAGCGCGCGCGGCGCATACGGACTGTCTCGCTCGGCGATCTCCAAGGTGCTGCCGATGCTGCTGTTCGCGGCGGTGTGTTTGCCGGCACTGATCATCGTCGCCGTCGTCATCATGGCCGAGATGGACGAGATGCCGTTCGAGTTCACCGACTACGTCATCTTCGTCGTGGCCGTCCCCGCCATTTTCGTGGCCGCGCAGGCGCCGCAGCTGCTCTCCAAGGACCTGCGGTTCGCCACTGTTCCGCTGTACTTCTCGCGTCCGCTGACCCGCAGCGACTACGTCCGCGCCAAGTTCGCCGCGATGACCGTCGCCACCTTCGTCCTGCTGGCGACGCCACTGGTGATCCTGTACGTCGGCGCGTTGCTGGCCGAGCTGCCCTTCGGCGAGCACACCGAGGAGTTCCTGGGCAGTCTCGTCGGCGCCGTTGCGTTCTCCTTGCTGCTGGCCGGTCTCAGCCTGGTCATCGCCTCGGTCACGCCGCGTCGCGGGCTCGGCGTCGCGGCGATCATCACGGTGCTCATGGTCAGCTACGGCTTCGCAAGCACCCTGCAGGGCATCGCGGAAGATTCGGGCGATGCGGCCGGCCACACCGCGGCCGGGTGGTTCGGGCTGCTGTCTCCGTTCACTCTCGCAGATGGCGTCCAGAGCTGGCTGACCGGCACCGAAGTCGCCGGCATCACCGGGCCGCCGGGAACCGCCGGCGGAGTCGTGTTCCTCCTGGTGTTCATCGGGAGCATCGGCGCCTGCTACGGGCTGCTCGTGCGGCGCTACCGGAGGCTGTGACCGATGGCCACCCTTGTGATTGACCAGGTGTCTCGATGGTTCGGCAACGTCGTGGCCGTCAACGACGTGTCGATGGCGGTCGGGCCAGGCATCACCGGCCTGCTCGGGCCAAACGGCGCCGGCAAGTCGACCCTGATCCACATGATGAGCGGCTTCCTCGCGCCGTCGAACGGCTCGATCACCCTCGACGGCGGTCCGGTTTGTGAGCACGAGGGGATCTTCCGGCAGATCGGTCTGGTGCCGGAACG
>JBEVHX010000008.1:0-9248 GCA_040510995.1 Candidatus Nanopelagicales bacterium | reverse complement strand
TGTGGTCGGCGAGGGCCACCTCGGAGACCGCGATTCCGTCACCTGTGACCATGTTGATGACACCGGGGGGCAGGCCCGCTTCCTCGAGCAACGCCATGATGAAGTGCGCCGCGAACTGCTGCGTGATCGCGGGCTTCCACACGACGGTGTTCCCCATCAGCGCCGGCGCGGTTGGCAGGTTCCCCGCGATCGCGGTGAAGTTGAACGGTGTGATCGCGTAGACGAACCCCTCGAGCGGGCGGTGGTCGGTGCGGTTCCACACGCCTCGGCTGGACTGTGGCTGCTCGGCCAAGATCTGCCGCGCGAAGGCGACGTTGAACCGCCAGAAGTCGATGAGCTCGCACGCCGAGTCGATCTCCGCCTGCGTCACCGTCTTCGACTGGCCGAGCATGGTTGCGCCGTTCAAGGTCTCGCGCCAGGGTCCGGCGAGCAGGTCAGCCGCCTTGAGCAGGATCGCGGCCCGGTCGTCGAATGCGAGGTCGCGCCAGGCCGGCGCGGCGGCCAACGCCGCATCGACCGCCATTCGGGCATCGTCGTGAGTCGCCCCGCGGGTCCGACCCAGCACGTGGCTGTGGAGGTGCGGCTGGACGACGTCGAACGGCTCGCCGCCCCCGAGCCGGTGCTCACCCCCGATGGACATCGTCAGCTCGACCGGGTCTCCCTGGAGCTCTTTGAGCCGCCTTTCGATCTTGGCCCGCTCGGCGCTGCCTGGCGCATACATGAGAACAGGCTCGTTGACGGGCAGAGGGACCTGGGTGACGGCGTCCATGGGAGGCTCCAATGATCTCGACGACCTTGGCGAGTTCATCGCCATCGTGTCACGGAGACAGCAGGTCCGGGATCTCCTGCGTCGCGTACCAGAGCAGCTCGCGCGAGTTCGCCTCGTCGACGACAAAGGCCGCATCCTCGTCGCCCGCGTCCGCCCGGGGCAGAGCTTCGATCGCGGCAGCGATCATGCTGGCGGCGTCGGCCTCGTCCACGTGCACCGAGGCCACGGACGCAAGGGCCGCAGCGGCGCTGATCACGACGTGCGCCCGACCGGCGACCGAGTCCGGTTCGACCGCAGCGGCCGGCATCTCGGCGGCGATGACGACCCGACGGCGGGGGACCTTCACGTCACGTGGCAGCAGGCGCAGCGACATCCGGGCGGCCTCGGCCATCGCCGCGTACTCAAGCTCATCGACGTCGTCGTCCAGATACCACTCGCGCAGCATGGGCGTGACGGCGCAGCCGACCAGCGGGGCGGGACCGAGCTCGCCCGTGTCCCAAAGCTGAGACAGGGTGGTCCACGTCCCGGGGACGTAGACCCGCATCAGGCCGTCCAGGACACGTCGTCGGCCACCGCTCGACGCAGCCCGCGCGCCGTTGTCCGCAACGCGGTCTCGAGGACGTCCCGGCGTCGAGCCGGATCCATCAGGTTGATGCCGATCGTCTCGAGGTCCTCGCGGCCAGGCCCGAGCATCACGACGGAGACCGCGCGGTTGGTGGCCTTTACCTTCGCCACCTCGCGGAGCATCCGGCGGGTGCTGCTCCGTCGAACCCCGCGCTCGAGGCGGCCCAACGTCGATCGCGGCTCGTCGTAGTCGAAGGACACCAGCGGTGCGAGCACGTAGATCTCGTCGAGGTCCTGGTCCGCCACCAGGTCCACCGACGTGACCGAGCACATGCCGCCGTCCACGTAGCGCCTGCCGTCCAGCTCCACCGGCGCATACCAGCCGGGAACGGCGCAGCTCGCCTGTACCGCCTGTGCCAACGTCGCCGACGGCGAGTCCGGTCGGCCGAACGCGACCCGTCGGCCGGAGTCGTAGTCCATGGCCACCGCCCAGAGGGCCGGATGCCGGGACCAGCCGGAGCCATCGGCCGTCGCCGTGACCAGCTCGGCGACCGCGGCCAGCGAGCCGCGTCCCACCGGCAGGATCGAAGCGAACGCCGCCATCGGCGTGACCTGCTTCGGTCGGCGCAGGGAGTACCAGAGCAGCTGGCTGGAGCCGATCCCCGGCCGCGGGAGCTGAGGCAGCGCGCCACCCGTCGCCCGGTCGCTGTCGAATGTGTAGCCGGCCAATGGCCCGGTTGCGACGACACCGTCGAGCTGGTGCCGACGCAGGTCGTCGACCGAGACACCGGCCCCGAGCAGCGACACCAGGACCGAACCCGCCGAGGTGCCGACCATGACGTCCATGTCGCGCACATCCAGGCCGGTGATCTCCTCCAGCGCGGTCAGTGCACCGATCGTCCACGACGCGCCAAGCACGCCGCCAGCGCCCAGAACCAGTCCCCGGCGGGTCACCCGTGCACCGTGTGAGTGATCGAGAGCGTGAGATTCGTGCACTCGGGTTGCGATCTCACCGCACGGTGTCTTTGAGCTCGTCGAGTGCGTCGACGATGAACCCGGCCAGATTGTCGACGTCCGGCATCGCCTCGCGGTCGGCGTTGAGGCCGTAGAACACACCGCCGTTGTAGGAGGTCAGCCCGATCGACAGGGCCTGGCCCTTGGCCAGCGGCACGATCGGATACGGCGCGAGCATGAGCGCCCCGTGCGCGTACAGCGGGAACTGCGGTCCCGGCACGTTGGTGACCACAACGTTGAACACCCGCTTCGACAGTCCCGACGCGACGCGGGCCCCGAGCGCATGCAGCGTTGGCGGAGTGAACGATGCAACACCGACGAGGGCCTCGGCGGCGACTGCCTGCCCGCTCTCCTTGTGCGCCTTCATCTCGTACGAGACTCGCGACAAGCGAATCACCGGGCTTACCTCACCGATCGGCAGGTCGACGAGGTATGCGGCCACGCGGTTGCCGCCGGTGCCCTTCTCGGCCTCGGAGCGGATGCTGACCGGCACCATGGCGCGGACCGTCGTGCGCGCCGTGACGGACTCACCGCGACTGGTCAGCCAATCGCGCAGCGCGCCGGACACGACAGCGAGCACCACGTCGTTCACCGTTCCGCCGTGCGCCTTGCGGATGTACTTGTAGTCGTCGAGCAGCGTGTCGGCAGTCGCGTAGCGGCGGGCGGTCCCGATCTCGACGTTCAGCGGGCTCGACGGTGCCGGGCGGGACGCCGTGCGGGCCACCGACAGCAGCCCGCCGACGTTGCCGGCCACCTTCCCGGCGGCCATCTTCACGTCGACGATGCCGCCGCGCACCACGTCGACCACCGCTGCGGGACGACGGACGACATCGCCGACCGCGCCCGCAAACAGGCCGACCGAGGACGGTCCGGGCGCCGGCTTCCAGTCGTCTGGCGGGATCTCACGCGGCTCGGGCCCCACGTCGAGAATGACCTGCCCGATCTCAACCGCCGAGGCGCCGTCGACCATTGCGTGGTGGGTCTTGGTGAGCAGCGCAAAGCGCCCGTCGCTCAGCCCCTCCACCAGGTACATCTCCCAGAGCGGACGATCGCGGTCCAACGGCCGGCTGAAGATCCGGCCGACCAGCTCGCGCAGCTGCTCGTTGGTTCCGGGGCGCGGCAGCGCGGATCGGCGGACGTGGTAGGTGACGTCGAAATGCTCGTCGTCGACCCACACCGGGCTGGCGATGTTGCCCGGGACGCCTCTGAGCTTTTGCCGATAGCGGGGCACGAGGGAGATCCGCTGCGAGATCAACGCGACGAGATCCTCGAGGTCGAAACCCCCCTCCGGCTCCTTGAAGGTCACCAGGCCGCCGACGTGCATGGCCGTGGTGTCACCCTCGAGGTAGAGGAACGACACGTCCAGCGAACCCAGGCGTTCCGGCACAGCAACTCCTCCATTCAGGAACCCTCATCGTCGCACGGCCGTCGATCCTCATACCCTGGTCATCCCCCAGATCCGAAGGAATCCTTGTGCGCGCGCGTCCTCCGTTCGTCGCCGCGGCTCTGACCGCTGTGCTCGTGCTCACCGCATGCGGCGGGTCAGGCTCGGCTGGTGGCGCATCCGATGCGAACAACAGCCCGAGCCCGACAGCCTCGACGTCCTCGTCACCGTCCGCGACGCGAAGCTCTTCACCGGCCCCGGCCGTTCGTACGATCGAGGTCTCGGTGGCTGGATCCACCGTGACGCCTGCTCCCGCGAGGGTCACCGCGACGCCGAACGAGCCGCTGCGCCTGGTCGTGACGGCCGACCGGGGCGGCGAGCTGCACGCGCACGGGACGCAGCCGGAGCTCGAGGTCCCGGTGACGGCCGGTCAGCCCACGACTGCGGAGTTTCTTGCCCCCGCCCAACCGGGCCTGTACGAGATCGAGCTGCACGACCCAGACCTCCTGCTGTTCCAGCTCGCCGTGCAGTGACGATCCTCACCCACGGGGTCGGCACGCGGCAGGACCTGCCGATCCCGTTCTCGTATGCGCTGGCAGGCGCGGTCATCGCCCTGGTTGTCTCCTTCGTCGCGCTCGGGCTGCTCTGGCAGGAGCCACGGCTGGTCGGCGGTCGCGCGGGTCGCCCGTTGCCGTCGGCCCTGGCCAGGATCCTGGACTCGGCCGGCTTCCGCTGGACGTTGCGCATCGCGGGCCTGCTGGCCACCGGGTGGGTGTTGGCGGCCGCGTTGTTCGGACCGGATGACGCGCTCAACCCGACGGCCGGCGTGGTCTATGTCCTGTTCTGGGTTGGTGTGCTGGTTGTCGCGTCGGTGCTGTTCGGCCCGGTCTGGCGCGCGTTGAACCCGTTGCGGACGTTGCATCTGCTGCTCACTCGCGTGGCGCGCATCGATCCGGCGGATGGGCTGCTGCGCTACCCGCCGCGGCTCGGCCTGTGGCCAGCGGCCGTGACGCTGCTCGCATTCGTGTGGCTCGAGCTCGTCGCACCCGAACGCGCAACACTGCCGGTGCTGCGGCTGTGGTTCGCCGTGTTCGTTGCGGTGATGGTCGTGGGGAGCGCGGTCTTCGGCGCACGCTGGTTCGACGGCGCAGACGGGTTCGAGGCGTACTCGACGCTGATGGGACGCATGTCGGTGCTGGGTCGGCGCGACGACCGGGTGCTGGTCACTCGCAGTCCGTTGAACGGCCTGGCCGGCCTCGTGCCCGGACCTGGCTTGAGCGCCGTCGTCGTCGTGCTGCTCGGGTCCACGGCATACGACGGCTTATCCAACTCGCCGTCGTGGATCGCGCGCACGCAACGCTATGGCGAGCCGGTGCTCACAGGGACGCTCGGATTGATCGGCATGGTCGCCATCGTGGCGGTGACATATGTCGGCGCGACCATGCTGGCCGGTCGCCTCGGCGCCACTCCCCGCTCGACCCTGCCCGGTGAGTTCGCCCACTCGATCGTTCCGATCGCGCTCGGGTACGTGGTCGCGCACTACTACTCGCTGTTCATCGTGGTCGGGCAGCAGACGCTGCAACAGCTCTCCGATCCGCTCGGGACCGGCGCGGACTACTTCGGGCTCGCCGAGCGCGGCATCTCGTATGCGTGGGTGACCCCGACATTCGTGTCGACGTTGCAAGTGGTCGCCGTCGTCACCGGGCACGTGCTCGGCGTCGTGCTCGCCCACGACCGGGCGGTCCGGCTGTTCCCGCGACGGCAGGCGCTGGTCGGGCAGCTTCCGCTGCTGGCGGTGATGATCTTCTACACCCTTGGCGGGTTGACACTCCTGTTCGCCGCATAGCTGCGTGTTCGCGAGGAGGCTAGGCGCTCAGCGCCACCCCGAACAAAGTCTCCAGCTCCTGGGCGGTGGCCGCATACGAGGTGTGCCGAACGCCGACAAAGCCCATCGAGACGGCTGCCTCGACGTTGTGTGCGAGGTCGTCGACGAACACGCATTCCCGCGCGGTGAGCCCAAGCGCACCGAGGGTGTGCTCGAAGATCTCCGCGTCCGGCTTGCGCATGCCCACCTCGCCGGAGATGACCACGACGTCGAACATCTCCTCCCAGCCGTCACGCGGATAGTCGTTGCCCCAGCTGTTCGAGAGCAGCGCGGTGCGGATACCGGCCTCGTGCGCACGACGCACCAGCCCGGCCATGTCGGGCGCATGCTCGAAGTAGGTGAACATGCGCGCGAGCAGCCCGTCGGCCGATGTCGGTTGTCCGGACAGCCGGGTCAGGCCTTCGGCCAGTCGGGACTCGAAATCCGGCACCGACATCTCGCCGCGCTCCAGCGCGTGCACCGGGTTGAACCGTGCCTCAAGCGCGACCTCCGGACCGAACCACTCGCGCATCAATGAGCGGTAATGCTCGGGGTCGAAGTCGGCCTCGTCGGCCCACCTCGCCACGACGTCAGGCAGCCCCGTGGTCAGCACGCCGCCCCAGTCGATGACGAGTCCCCGCAAGTCGCTCACCGGACCATTGTCTCTACGCGGGTGTGGACGTTGGTCCGGGGCGGAAACGGCCCCGAACCGAACCGTCGTCAACATTTCGCGAGTCGTGCGCTCACCGATGCTGCACCGGCTCAGGAGGCACGGCGTCGACGGGCCGACGGCGCCGCCCGCCCCGTCAGCTCACGCGCGAACGACTGCAGCCGCTGACGGACCACCGATCGTGGTACCGACTCGCGAAGCACCCTGCCCGAGCGGACGGCGGCATCGAGGGACTTCGGGTCGTCGGGCAGGAAGCAGGCGACATCGAGCCCGGTATGCCGCCGCAACGCCTCCCTGAGCTGAGCCTCGGCATCGGAGCCCATGACTGCCGACCGGACTCGGTTGACCACGATCTGGAGTTTGGAACCGGTGGCCCACTCGCGCACTGCGGGCAGTGCCCGCACCAGCCGTGCGACCCCGACCGGATCACCGGCCGCGACCACGACGACGACGTCCGCCGCCTCGAGCGCCGACAGCGTGGCCGCGTTGCGCTGTGGGGCCGCCGTGTCGTACACCAGCGCCTCGTCCTGCTCCAGGCAGAAGCCCGCGTCGATGACCGTCCATGCGGCGAGTCGACGGGAGACCCGCCAGACCTCGTCGAGGGAGGACCGGCGCAGCTCGACCCATCGCTCCGACCGCGTCGGACCGAACAACAGCTGCACCCCCGGCAGGGCTTGCGGGGCAAACCGATGCAGCCGCGGCACATCGAGCAGGCCGCCGTTGGCCGCCCGCGCTGCTGCGGCGAGACCCGGCGCCTCGTCGAGGACACCGAGCAGCTGGGCCAGACACGGACCGTAGGTGTCGGCTTCGGCCAACAGCACGGGCGCCTCGACAACGGCGAGCTCGGCGGCAAGATTCATCGCGATCGTGGTACGACCGGGCGCACCGACTGGACCCCAGACCGCGACCACCGTGCCGTCAATGTCGCGACCGGGCCCAGCGGGTAGCGCTCCCGGAGGTTCGTCTTCGGCCGAGGCGGTCGCGGCCTTGGTGTCGGAGCCCTGCGATGCGGCGACCGCAACCCGAAGCACGGTGGCCAGCTGCTCGAATCCGACCTCCCGGCTGACGACAGCATCGACCCGCAGATCGCGCACCCGCCGCTCCGCCGGCTCGTCGTCGACCACGGCCACGACTACGGCGCCGCACTCGTGCAGCCGCGTCACCGACTCCCGGTCGAACCTGCGCAGCTCGGCGTCGACGACCACGACCTCCGCCGTCCCGGTGGACGCAGTGGCCAGCAGGTCGGCCAGGTCCAGGCACCGTCGGACGAGCTGCAGGCCCGGCATACCGAACCCCCACGAGGCGACGAGACGCGCCTCCCAGGCGGCGCCACCTCCCGCGAGCAGGACCGGGATCGAGCTCACGGTGCGTCCGCGAGCACAAGATCGACCGCGCCGCGCTGAATGCCGTTGACGGCCTGCCGCACGAGGTCGGGGTCCACCGCGAGTGTGACGCCGACGCCACCGACCGAACCCAGCCGGGATTGGTTCTCTTCGACCCGGTCGACCCGGGCCTGCTCGAGGACGAGCAGCGACTCGGGCGCGGCTCCGGGCTCGGCCGGGTCCACGGTCACGTACACGTCGACGTGGTCACCGCGGGAGAGATCGGACGGGAAGTGGTGGCTCTCGACCGGCAGCGTCACCAGACGAAAGCCGGAGGTCGGTCGGGCAACGAGAGCGGCCAGCGGCAGCAGCTCACCGGCCGCGACGTCGCGCTCGAGGGTGAGCCCGACGGGCGAGTCGCCGGCCGTGCCGACGTAGCGGTCGGCCGACGACTCCAGCCGCACCTGCGCGACTTCGAGGTCGCCGCCGCGAAGCGTGCTGCCGGCCGGCAAGTCGGTCGCGGCAACCCACACCGGAGTGGTGTCGTCAGCGGCTGCGACGACTCTCGTCCCCACGACGATCGAGATGAGCATCAGCAGGACACCAACCACAAGGCGGGAGTCCCACCAGCGCGCCTTGGGCAGGCGCGCTGCGCGCGGCGCTTCGGTCGATGGCGGCGTCAGCACCGCGGTCATGGTCGTCCCCCGTGGTTCGTTGGATCAGTAGACATTCGTCTCGCCGGAGGTATGGTGCGCGCCACCCGACGTCTCGGACAAATCGGATATCCACAGGGATGCAGTCGCGCACCCGTCGGCGCTGATCGTTTTGGCACACTGCGGCCTATGGCGCCACGGTTCCTCACCCTGACCGATGTCGCCGAGGTGCTCAATATCTCGGCCTCCCAGACGTATGCGCTCGTCCGCAACGGTGAGCTGCCCGCCATCAAGATCGGGGGCAGGGGGCAGTGGCGGGTGGAAGCCAGCAAGCTGGAGGCATACATCCAGAAGCTGTACTCCGAGACCCGAGACTTCGTCTCCACCCATCCGTTCACCGGCGTGCGGGACGATGAGGACGCCGAGGCCTGACGCTCGTTGATCATCGCTGTGCTGCTGGATGGTGGCGAGGTTAGTCGCGGCGGACCGTGGCGATCGCGGTGAACGGGACCAGGCGCGACGCCGATCCGTCGCCGGTGTCGAGCGGGGTCAGATCCAGGTGATCTGCGCCGATCCGGTCGAGTCGCGCCCGAAGCATCGACCCGTCCGCGGTTGCAAGGATCACCGGCTCACGATCGCGGACCAGCGAGCGCAGCACATGCCGTAGATCCAGCCGCTCGGCCACCGGTCCGGCCGAGCCCGGCTCTTGGGCTCGCATCGTCAGCCCATCGATTGCCTGGATCGCCGCCGTGGCGACCAAGATCTCGGTGACGGGCGGGTCGCTGAGCGCGAGAAGAACCCAGTCCGGGCCGACATCAAGCACCCGCCCACGGATCAGGTCGCCGCCAATCCGCACGGTGATCGGGTCTTCGGCCGCACGCAGCCGGTCGGACAGCCGGATCCGGCCCCGCTCGGTACGTGTGCGCTCCGCGACCTCCGCGTCCAGCGCGAGTCGTTCGGCGTTGTCCGCCTGAGCATCCAGATCGGCGAACAGCCGCTCCCAGCGGT
>JBEVHX010000007.1:0-3331 GCA_040510995.1 Candidatus Nanopelagicales bacterium | reverse complement strand
AGGTCTACCTCGCAAGGCGCAGCCATCGTCGACTCAACCCAGGGCTGGCGCTGGCATCGGTATTGATGGCAGTGCTCGCGGTGTGGCTCACAGTGGCCGGTCTGCTCTCGGTGCGCGCCGCCAGCGACGCACGGACCAAAGGCGCCGAGCCGCTGGGCACCGCGGTGACCGCGCGCATCCTCGCCCAGCAAGCTCGCGCTGACGAAACTCTGGGACTGCTCAAGCGCGATTCCAATACCCAGTCCGACAGCTTCGACGCGCGAACCGCGGAGCTGTCGCAACTGCTCGACCGGCATCCGGTGGACGGGGCGGTCGACGCGCTCGCCGGTTGGGTGCGGTCACATGAGGAGATTCGCCGCAAATTGGCCGCCGGCGATTATCCCGGTGCCGTCACCATCGCCCGTGACGACGGCCCGCAACGGTCCACCGCCCAGTTTCTTCGGCTGGACGCCGTATTACGCGACGAGATCACACAACTCCGAGAGTCGCAGCATGATGGGATCGTGCGCGCATATACGGCGCTGAACCTGCTCACACCGGGAGCCGCCGCGCTCGGCGTGCTGGCGGCGCTCGCCGTGACGGCGGGCATCTGGCCACGGCTGAACGAGTACCACTGATGCGCACCATCGCGACCATGCTGGCCCTCGCAGCTGCTCTGCTCGTCGGCTGCTCCACCGTGCAGCCGCTTGCTCAGGTGTCACCCTCGCTCACCACGCTGCCGCTTCCTAGCGGCGCGGCCGTGGTGCCCTCCGCGTCCGGCGCGGCTGTCGAAAGCTGCGATGCCACGGCAAGTCTGCGCCCGTCCACTGCGGTCGGCCCCGCCGTCGAGGAAATTCGGCGCCGCGGCCGATTGATCGCCGGCGTCGACCAGAGCACCAACCTGTTCAGTTTCCGCGATCCCGTCTCCGGTGAATTGCAGGGCTTCAGTGTCGACATCTCCCGCGAGATCGCCCGCGACCTGCTCGGCGACCCCGACAAAGTGGACTTCCGCCTAGTGTCGGAGCCGGAGCGCATCCGCGCGGTGCAGGACCAGGCCGTCGACATCCTCACGAAGACGACGACGATCACCTGTGCACGTGCCGAGCTGATCGCGTTCTCCACGGTGTACTTCGAAGCCAGCCAACGGCTGCTGGTGCCAAGGGATTCGCCGATTCAGGGGCCGGCCGACCTTGCCGGCAAACGGGTCTGCTCAGGGCTGGCCACCACATCCCTGGCAACCGTCGCCCGAGTCGCGCCGACGGCAACCCTGGTCGCCGTTCAGAATATGGACGACTGCCTGGTCGTGCTCCAGCAGGGCCAGGCGGACGCGATGAGCACCGACGACTCGATCCTTGCCGGACTGGCCGTACAAGATCCCAACCTGCAGATCGTCGGACCAAGTCTGGAGGCCGAACCCTACGGCATCGGCGTGAACAAGTCCCGTGAGGATCTGGTTCGCGCGGTCAATGCCAGCCTGGAACGCATTCGGCGGGACGGGACCTGGATGGCGTTATACAACAGGTGGCTCACGGTGCTCGGACCCGCCAGTCCACCAGAACCGAAGTACCGGGACTGACCGATGGCGCGCGACGAGGGAACCCGGGCCACCCCGGTAACCCAGACAGGACCGGCAGCCGACGAGGGAACCCGGGCCACCCCGGTAACCGGGACAGGACTGGCAGCCGTCGAGGGAACCCGGGCTGTCATGGTCAGCGGAACGGGACCCACGCAGACCGAGGGCACCCGGCCGCGTGTGCGCTCCGGACTGCGGCGCATCGGCGACGGCCTCGTCGAGGTTCCGGTTCGCGAGGATATCGAGCCGGCGAGCGCGATCCTCACCAACCCCGTTGTCGCCGAGTCGAAACGGTACTGCGGAGGGTGCCAGCGACCGGTCGGGCGGGGCGCCGCGGGCCGGCCGAGCCATAGCGAAGGTATCTGTCCGCATTGCGCCACGGTGTTCTCGTTCTCGCCACAGCTCGAAGCCGGCGAGATGGTCGCCGACCAGTACGACGTGCAGGGCTGCATCGCACACGGCGGCGTCGGCTGGATCTACCTGGCGATCGACCGCAACGTCAGCGACAGGTGGGTGGTCCTCAAGGGTCTGCTTCAGTCCGGCGGAGAGCAAGCGCAGGCGATCGCCGTCGCCGAGCGCCAGTTCCTCGCCAGGGTGAACCATCCCGGCGTCGTCAAGATCTACAACTTCGTCGAACACCCGGGCTTCGACGGCAGCCCGATCGGCTACATCGTGATGGAGTACATCGGCGGCACGACACTGCAGGCCATCCTGACCAAGCAGCGCGAGGCGGCGGCAGCAGGCGAGCCAAAGGAAATGATGCCGGTGGAACAGGCTCTCGGTTACGTGCTCGAGATCATGCCGGCGCTTTCCTACCTGCACTCCTTCGGCCTGATCTATAACGACCTCAAGCCCGAAAACATCATGCTCAGCGAGGATCACGTCGTGCTGATCGACATGGGTGCGGTGTCCGGCATCGGTGACTGCGGATACATCTACGGCACCAAAGGTTTTCAGGCACCGGAGATTGTGCGGACCGGTCCGACGATCGCGACGGACATCTACACCATCGGCCGCACGCTGGCCAATATGACGGTCGACATGCCCGGCGACCGTTACCTCGAGACCTTGCCCACCCGAGAGGAGGAGCCGCTCTTCGAGCGGTACGAGTCCTACCACCGTTTGCTGCTGCGGGCGACCGATCCCCGTCCGGCGCAACGGTTCTCGTCCGCCGACGAAATGGCGACTCAATGCAAGGGCGTGCTGCGCGAGATTCTCGCCGAGCAGACCGGCGAGCCGAGACCCGGCACATCGGTGCTTTTCAGCCCGCCACGCTCGTCGTTCGGCACCGATCTTGCGCTCCAGCGGACGGACGTATTCGTCGACGGCCGCCGACACAAGACTCACCCGAGCGCGCGCAGTGTCGGCCGAGCGTTGCCGGTCCCGTTGCCAGCCGACGATACGGAAAGCGATTGGCGTGACGACTGGGACGACGGCGTCGAGCTGCTCGAGGCAGGCGAATTCGAGGCCGCGCTCGCATGTTTCGAGCGGGTTGTCTCTGCCCTACCCGGCGAACCCGGACCGAAGCTGGCGTCCGCAGCGACGGCCGAGTTAGCGCTCGGCCTTCCGGCCGCAGCGGATGCCGAAGGTTTGCGGCGGTCGGCCGAGCGGTACTACCGGACGATCTGGCGCACGGACCGTTCCATGGTGAGTGCAGCGTTCGGTCTGGCCCGCCTACTTGTCGCCCGTGGCGACCGGCCCGGCGCGGTCGAGGTTCTCGACCAGGTTCCGTTGACCTCGCGCCACTACGGCGAGGCGCAACTGACGTCGGTGTTGATG
>JBEVHX010000006.1:0-5209 GCA_040510995.1 Candidatus Nanopelagicales bacterium | reverse complement strand
GCGCAGTGGTGGACACCGTTCAGCGTTGGGACATCCCGCTCGAGCACTTCGAGGCGTTCCTGCAGTCGATGACGATGGACCTGACAGTGACGGAGTACGCGACCTGGGACGACCTCAACAGCTACGTCTACGGCAGTGCCGCCGTCATCGGGCTGCAGCTCGTGCCGATCCTCGAGCCGCTGCATGAGGACGCCTTCCCGCGCGCACAGGAGCTTGGCATCGCATTCCAGCTGGCCAACTTCTGCCGCGATGTCGGGGAGGACCTGGACCGCGGCCGCCTCTACCTGCCGCTCGAAGACCTCGACCGGTTCGGGCTCACCCGAGCCGACCTCGAACAGCGGGTCGTCGACGAGCGGGTCCGCGACCTGCTGCGCTTTCAGATCGCCCGGGTTCGTCGCTACGAACGCAGCAGCCGCCCCGGCGTGGAGCTCCTGCACCCAACGAGCCGCTCGTGCGTCGAGGCCGCGCGCACGCTCTACTGCGGGATCGTCGACGAGATCGAGCGCATCGACTACCAGCTCTTCACGCAGCGCGCGAAGGTTCCGGCCTCACGCCGGCTCGCGGTTGCGCTGCCCGCGTGGGTCCGCGCCGTTCGCGCCCGTCGCGCCTGAGTCCTCGGGTATGCGGCGCGGCCACCAGCGCGGCGGCCCGGCAAACGGCTCACGCTGAACACCGCGCCGGCCCCAGAACACCCACCACGCCAACGTCTGCTCGACGAGCGCGAACCCGAACAGCAGGTCCTCCACCGGCGCGAACGCCAGCCGCCAGCCAACGATGGCGTCGTCGTCGTAGACCACGATGTCGAACCCGGTGAGCACGCCGTTGGTCACGAGCTGGAAGCCCAGGACGATGGCGTACGACACCCAGAACAGCCCGCGGGTCACCACCCGCGTCCGCAAGACCCACAGGTCGAGCACGAGGGTCAAGGCCACGCCGACCAGCGCCAGCGCGGTGTAGCTCAACGCTCGTCTCCAGCCGGCCAGCCGCGTACGGCCCGGACGGCCTCGAACGCGAGCACGGCGCAGATCGGGATGACCACGAAGAACAGGAGTTCGTCCAGCGGCAGGTCACCGGGCAGCCGGATGCCGGTGACCTGGTCCGAGCTGAACGACCAGTGGTGCGCCGCGATCGCGTACACGTCCCACGCCACGAACACGGCGACGACCGGCAGCAACGTGAGCAGCAGCCGGCGCCAGCGCCGGTACACCCGCGTGCGCAAGACCACCTCGAGCCACACGGTGCCGAGCAGGCAGCAGGCGAGCACCCCGATGTACGCGAAGTGGCTCATTGCTTGGTTGCGATCTCCTCGGCTCCGGATCGTTGCACTCGCGTTTCTCCCTCCGAGAGCTTCGCGTGGTCCCACGACACGACGCGCTCGACGACCAGCCGCATCGCCACCTGCTTGGCGGCCCGGGCCAGCGCGGCGTCGCGAAACCCCTCGACCGCTTCTGGCGGCAGGCGCTCGTACTTCATGGCCAGGCCGGTCCACACGTCCGCGATCCGCTCGGCGTCGCGGGTCAGCTCCATGCGTCCGCTCAGCTGCAGGCCGCGCAGCTCGGCGTACCGCTGCCCATCCTCGAACAACACGGCCGCGCGTGGATCGCGCTCGAGGTTCACAGCCTTCTGCGATGCCGCGTACGTGCGCATCCAGACGTCGTCGCCGTCGAGCACGAACCACATCCCGACCGGGTCCGGCATGCCGTCGGGCCCGAGAGAGACGAGCACGGCGGTGCGCGCCGTCTGCAGGAACGCCCGCTGCTCCTGCGCGGACATCGAGGTGTCGGCCCGGGGCACGGGAGGCTCAGAAGCCCATCGTCTGAGCGCGCCGCTTGACCTCGGTGCCGCGGTTTTGCCGAAGCGCGTCCACCGGACGGCCGGGCAGCGCGTCGTCGTCGCTGAACAGCCAGCGCAGCATCTCGTCGTCGGCGTAGCCCGCATCCGAAAGCAGCGTCAACACACCAGACAACCCCTTCACCACGTGGCCGTCATCGAGCAGGTCCGCGGGGACCCGCAGTACGCCGCCGTCGCGCACAGCCAACAGGTGGTGTTCGCGAAACATCTGGCGCACCTTGCCCGGCTCGACGCCGAGCTGTGACGCAACGTCGGGAACGGTCAGCCAGCCCGTCGGTTCGTTCATGCTGCTCACCCTGCTCAGCCTGCCACGTCACCGCGCAACGCAGTCGCGCAGTTGCACGTCCGGGTCCGGGATGCGGCCGACGTCGAGGACCGACCCGCGTTCGATCAGTCGGCGGCCCTGGCCGAGGTCGTGCGGTCGGCCGACGGTGAAGACCGCGGCCAGCGCATCGTCACCGGATAGCCACAGAACCGACCAGGCCGGGTCGCTCGACGGGTCACCGCGGAACACCATCGACACGGCCTCCTCGTGCCGGCCGGCATACGCCAGGCGCCGGCCGAACTGGTCGGACCAGACGTACGGCACCGGGTCGTGGGCCGGTGCATCGGCAATGCCGAGCACGGATGCCGCGACCACGGACGGGGCGCGCAGCGCGATGTCCCAATGCTCGACGCGCAACCGACGCTGGTAGCGGGGCGACCACCATGCGGCGCAGTCGCCGACTGCCCACACGCCTGGCCGTGACGTGCGCAGCCGCTCGTCGACGACGACACCACCGGACTCGTCCAGCTCAAGCACGCCTTCGAGCCAGCGGGTATCCGGCCGCACTCCGACCCCGGCGACGACGAGATCGGCATCGAGCCGTTCGACCGCGCCGACCCGCACGCCGAGATGCAACGCGATGCCGGCCTCCTCGAACCACGGGACGGTCAGCCGACCGATCTCCTCGGGCAAGCCCGCGGCAAGCGGCGCGGACAGCGCTTCGAACACCTCGACCTGGCAACCGTGCTTGCCGGCCGCGGTGGCGACCTCGGCGCCGATCCAGCCGGCACCCACCACGATCACCCGCGCCGCGGGCGTCATCAGCGCGCGCAGCGCCAGTGCATCGCCCGCCGTGCGCAGAGTCCGAGCGCCGGGGAGCGCGATGGGTTGCGAGCCGACGGCGAGCACGACGGCATCGGCGTCAGGTGCGTCGAGACTGTCGATCCGCTCGCCGAGCCGGACCTCGACCTCATGCGCTGCAAAGTCGAACGGCAGCGTGGTGTCGTCGAGCGCGCCGAGCAGGACCTCCTTGGACAGCGGCGGCCGGTCGTAGGGCGGCACGTCCTCGTCACCGAACAGCGTGATGCCGCCGGCGTAGCCCTGGTCGCGGAGGGCCCGGCAGGTCTCGACCCCGGCCAGGCCGGCGCCAACAACCACGACGCGGCGCGGATGATGTGTCATGCGTCACCTGAAACCGGGCCAATAAAGGGCGCGAGAGGCTCAGAGCCGTCAAAACGGACGGCGTGGTTTGCCGGGCCTTAGCGTGGCCGAAGGTACCCTCACCGGGTGGATACGACCCTGACCGACGCGCCCGTCGGCCGTCTTCTCGACGGTCGGTACCGCGTCGTGTCCCGCCTCGCGCGAGGCGGCATGGCGACGGTCTACCAGGCCATGGACACCCGGCTCGAGCGCACGGTCGCCGTCAAGGTGATGCACCCGATGCTGGCCGAGGACCCCGAGTTCGTCGGCCGCTTCGTCCGCGAGGCCCGCTCAGCCGCCCGGCTGAGCCACCCGAACGTGGTCGGGGTCTACGACCAGGGCGAGGACGACAAGCTGGTCTACCTCGTCATGGAGTACGTCGACGGGCAGACCGTGCGGGACCTGCTGCGCGAACGCGGCCCCCTGTCGGCTGTGGACGCGCTCGACGTTGTCGAACCGATGCTCGCGGCGCTCGGCGCCGCGCATGCCGCCGGCCTGATCCACCGTGACGTCAAGCCCGAGAACATCCTGGTCTCGCGCGCCGGCACCGTGAAGGTCGCCGACTTCGGCCTCGCCCGCGCCGCCGCGGCCTCGACGGTCAGCCAGGCCACGCACGGCGTGCTGATCGGCACCGTCGCATACCTCAGCCCCGAGCAAGTCGAGTCCGGCGTCGCGGACGCTCGCTCCGATGTGTATGCGGCCGGCATCGTGCTCTACGAGCTGCTCACCGGGGGACCGCCGTTCCGCGGCGAGACCCCGCTGTCGATCGCATACCGGCACGTGAACGAGGACGTGCCGGCACCGTCTCGGCTCGTGCCCGGCTTGCCGCCGGTGATGGACGCGCTGGTGCGGGCCGCGACCAACCGCGACCCCGAGCTGAGGCCGGCGGACGCCAACCGGCTCCTGACCCTGGCGCGGCGTGCCCGGGCGGCGCTGGGTGGTGGCGAAATCTCGAACAACGGTGCGGCGGAGCTCAACGGCGCGAGCGACCACCAGACCCTGGTTGTGCCGCTGCCGCAGCTCTCGATGACGGCCGCCACGTCGGTGGCAGCCAAGGCCGACGTACCGGCCAAGAAGGTGAAGCCGCCGAAGCCCGAGCGCGATCCCGCGACCAAGGCGAAGCGGCGTAAGCGGCGCCGCTGGATCGTTGGTTTCCTGGCCGTGCTGATCGCATGCGTCGGTGTCGGCTACGGCGCCTGGTGGCTCGGCAGCGGCCGCTACACCGAGGTCCCGTCGGTGCTGCTCAAGAATGCGGCGACCGCCGAGTCGCTGCTCACCGATGCGAGTCTGGACGTCGACTACGCCGACCCGGCCTACAGCGAGACCGTCGCGAAGGACCTGGTGCTGTCCTCCGACCCTGAGCCGACGAGCCGGATCCGCGAGGGCAGCGACGTCACGCTCGTGATGTCGCTCGGACCCGAGCGGTATGCGGTCCCCGACCTGAGTGGCATGACCGTTGACGCGGCAAACGCGGCCCTCTCAGCGCTGACTCTCAAGGCAGTCACGGTCACGGAGGACTGGTCGGAGGATGTCCCCCAAGGCCAGATCATCAGCCAGTCCGTCGCAGCTGGGACGGAGGTCAAGCGCGAGACGACGGTCGACTACGTCGTCAGCAAGGGCATCCCGCCATCGGTGGTGCCCAACGTCGCCGGCAAGGCGTTCAAGGACGCCAAGGCCGAGCTGGAGAATGCCAAGCTGAAGGCCGAACGGCTGGAAGCAGAGGAGTTCAATCGCGAGGTACCCAAGGGCGCGGTGATCCGGCAGTCCGTCGCCCCCGGGACTGAGGTGGCCCGCGGGACGACCGTGCAGCTGCTGATCTCGGCCGGTCCGCCGCTCGTCGCCGTCCCCGATGTCACCGACAAGAAGATCGGGGAAGCCGAGCAGATCCTCAAG
>JBEVHX010000005.1:0-13054 GCA_040510995.1 Candidatus Nanopelagicales bacterium | reverse complement strand
CCGGCACGGTCGTCCCCGGCCACGGCCTCAAGCTCGGCTACTACGCCCAGGAGCACGAGACCCTGGACCCGGAGCGCACCGTCCTGGAGAACATGCGCACCTCGGCGCCCGACCTCGATCTGGTCGAGGTCCGCAAGACGCTCGGCTCGTTCCTCTTCTCCGGCGACGATGTGAACAAGCCGGCCGGGGTGCTCTCCGGCGGCGAGAAGACCCGGCTGGCCCTGGCCACCCTGGTCGTCTCCTCCGCCAATGTGCTGCTGCTGGACGAGCCCACCAACAACCTCGATCCGGCGAGTCGGGGTGAGGTGCTCCGGGCCTTGCACGGGTACCGCGGAGCGGTCGTCCTGGTGACGCACGACGAGGGCGCGGTCGAGGCGCTGAACCCGGAGCGCGTGGTGTTGCTTCCGGACGGCGTTGAGGACCTATGGGGCACCGACTATCTGGACCTGGTCGCGCTGGCTTGATCTGCGGGATCAGTGGAATAACGGCCCGGACTGCGTGATCATGGAAGTGGCAGCAGACACTCGGAGGAGGCAGGCGTGGCCGACCTTACGAAGGGCCGCCGGGTGACCGGCACCGAACGAGACAAGCTCGCCGGAGACTTGAAGAAGAAGTACGAAGGCGGCACCAGCATCCGTGCGTTGGCGGAGTCAACCGGACGGTCCTACGGCTTCGTCCATCGCATCCTGACCGAGTCGGGTACCACCCTGCGCGGCCGGGGCGGGGCGACCCGCGGCAAGAAGAAGTGACGCCCTGAGCGATCTCGACGCCGCGCTCGCCGACGGCGGCGTCCGGCTGGAGCACGCCGACAACCAGCCCGACGTCGCGCACGTCGTCCTCGACCGCCCGGACAACCGCAACGCGCAGACCCCGGCGACCTGGCGCGCCCTCGCCGCGGTCGGAGAGTCTCTTGATGCCACGGTGCGCGTCGTCGTCGTCACGGGCGCCGGGCAGTCCTTCAGCGCCGGACTGGACCGCCGGATGTTCACCGCCGATGGAGTTCCGGGCGAACCCGGTTTGGCCGCGCTGGCGGCGCTGCCGCCGGAAGAACTCAACGCTGCCATCGCCGAGTTCCAGCGGGGATTCTCCTGGCTCAGCGACGGTCCGTTCGTCACCGTGGCAGCAGTGCAGGGGCACGCGGTCGGCGCCGGCTTCCAGCTCGCGTTGGCCTGCGACCTGATGGTCGTCGCCGACGACGCCCAGCTGTCGATGCGGGAGACCTCGCTCGGTCTGGTGCCGGACCTCACCGGCACGCAACGACTGGTAGCCCGGGTCGGGGAGTCGCGCGCGCTCGAGATTTGCGCCAGCGGTCGGTGGGTCGATGCCGAGGAGGCAGTTCGGCTCGCTATCGCGGTGTCCGTATGCGCCCGCGACGACCTGGCCTCGACCGTCGACCGGACGCTCGCGCCGATCTTGGCGGCACCGCCCGCGGCGGTCGTCGCCATCAAGGGCCTGCTCCGCGGCGCGGGCATCCGGCCAGCGGACGAGCAGCGCGCGGCCGAGCGAGCTGCGCAGGTGCTACGACTGAAGGACCTCGCCGGAACAACCTGACCGGTTTGTCGGTTGTCGCGGGTAGTTTCGCCGTTTGATCCGGAGGTCTCGACGGGTGAGGTTCGGGTGAGCAGTCCCAATCCGTGGCACACGCTCGCGTCGTACCGCAGGGACGGCTCGGTGACCGCCACCAAGCTGGCACCCGGGACGCTGCGCCGCATCTGGTCGTTCGCCCGCCCCTACAAGCCGCAGATCGCGGCCTTCCTGGTGCTCGTCGTCATCTCGGCCGTCACGGTCGTGGCCACGCCGCTGCTCTTCCAACGCATCATCGACGACGGAGTCGCGAAGCAGGACGGCCCACTCGTCACCAAGCTCGCCCTTATCGTGGCTGGCATCGCGGTACTGGACGCCGCGCTCGGTCTTGTGCAGCGGTGGTACTCCGCGCGCATCGGCGAGGGTCTGATCTACGACCTGCGCACTCAGGTGTTCGGGCACGTGCAGCGGATGCCGATCGCCTTCTTCACCCGGACACAGACCGGGGCGCTGATCTCGCGGCTGAACAGCGACGTCATCGGCGCGCAGCAGGCGTTCACGTCGACGCTGTCCGGCGTGGTGTCCAACCTCGTCAGCCTGGTGCTGGTCCTGATCGCGATGCTGGTGCTGTCATGGCAGATCACGCTTGGGTCGCTTGTGCTGCTGCCGATCTTTTTGCTGCCGGCCAAGTGGATCGGCCGGCGGTTGCAGGTTTTGACCCGGGAGTCGATGGAGCTCAACGCCCAGATGTCGACGGTGATGACGGAGCGGTTCAACGTCTCCGGTGCGCTGCTCGCCAAGCTGTTCGGCCGGCCGGTCGACGAGGACGCGAACTTCTCCGCCCGGGCCGCCCGGGTGCGCGACATCGGCATCAACATCGCGATGCAGAGCCGGGTGTTCTTCACCGCCCTGACCCTGGTCGCGGCGCTCGCGACCGCACTGGTGTACGGCGTGGGCGGCAACCTCGCGGTCCAGGGAACGCTCACGGTGGGCACGCTGGTCGCGCTGGCCGGACTGCTGTCCCGGCTGTACGGACCGCTGACCGCGTTGTCCAACGTGCGGGTCGACGTGATGACCGCACTGGTGTCCTTCGAGCGGGTCTTCGAGGTGCTCGACCTGCCGCCGATGATCGCCGAGAAGCCAGCCGCCGTGCAGCTGCGACGCGGCCCGGTCGACCTCGAGTTCGACGACGTCTCCTTCCGCTACCCGACGGCGCAGGAGGTGTCGCTGGCCTCGCTCGAGAGCGTCGCCGTGCTGGAAACGGCGCCCACCGGCACGGTTCTCGACCATGTGTCGTTCGTCGCCGCGCCGGGCCAGATGGTCGCGCTGGTCGGTCCTTCCGGCGCGGGCAAGACGACGATGACCGCGCTGGTGTCGCGTCTCTACGACGTGACCGGGGGAGCGGTACGGCTGGCCGGCCACGACGTCCGCGACCTCACGTTGCAGTCGCTTCATGACGTGGTCGGCGTGGTCACGCAGGACGCGCACATGTTCCACGAGACCATCCGGTCCAACCTGTTGTATGCGCGGCCGGACGCGACCGAGGCCGAGCTGCGGGCGGCCGTCAGCGACGCGCAGATCCGGGACCTCATCGACTCGCTGCCCGACGGCCTGGACACCGTCGTCGGCGACCGCGGCTACCGCCTCTCGGGCGGGGAGAAGCAGCGGCTCGCCATCGCCAGGCTGCTGCTCAAGGCGCCCAGCGTCGTCGTGCTCGACGAGGCCACTGCACACCTGGACTCCGAGTCTGAGGTCGCGGTGCAGCGCGCCCTTGCCCGGGCGCTGGAAGGCCGTACGTCGTTGGTCATCGCACATCGGCTGTCCACGATCCGTGAGGCGGACCAGATCCTGGTCGTCCACGACGGACGCATCGTGGAGAGCGGCCAGCACGAGGATCTGCTGCTCCACGGGGGGTTGTACGCCGAGCTCTACCGAACCCAGTTCATGAGCCAGGACCGGGCGGTCGAAGTCTGATCCGGTGCATCAGGGCGCTTGCCGCCTTATGACTCCGACCGCCGCCGGATCCGGTCCGCAAGCACGCTCATCAGGTTGATCGCGAAGTACGGGTGCTGCTGGACGAGGAAGAGGAACCGACGCTCGTCCACGGGCACGACTTCGGTGTCGGACACGGCCGTGGCTGTGGCGCTGCGGACCTTGTGGTCGATCAATGCCATCTCACCGAAGATGTCGCCAGGCCCAATGCGGTCGATCACCGTGTCGTGCACGCTGATCGCCACCTCGCCCGACTTCACGAAGTAGAGGTGCTGCCCGAGGTCGCCTTCCTGGAAGATGGTCTGACCGTTTGCATACGACACGGGGTCGGTGGCGTGCTCGATGAAGCCGAACTTCGAACTCTCCGTCATCCGCGCAGCATGGCAAACCGGCGCCGACGAAGGAGTTCGTTCGCGGAGTTGCCACCTCTGGTTCACGCGGCGTTCAGCGATCGACGCGGCCGTCAAGGCGAGGACGTTAAGGTCGAAATCGTGATGTCCGGCACCGAGTGGTTCGCGCGGGCGCGCCGGGTCACGGTGCTGACCGGCGCGGGCGTCTCCACCGAGTCCGGCATCCCCGACTTCCGGGGTCCGCACGGTCTCTGGACGAAGAACCCCGCGGCGCAGCGGATGTTCAGCATCGACGAGTACGTCGCAGATCCCGACCTGCGGATCCAGGCTTGGCAAGCTCGACGGGAGCACGCGGCTTGGACCGCCGAGCCGAACTCCGCGCACCGGGCGCTCGTCGACCTCGAACGAACCGGCCGGCTCCGGGCGATCGTCACTCAGAACATCGATGGCCTGCACCAGCGCGCCGGCTCGTCGGCGGACCTGGTGATCGAGATCCACGGCACCATCCATGAGGTTGTCTGCCTCGCGTGCGGTGACCGGACGAGCATGCGGTCCGCACTCCAGCGCGTGGCGGACGGCGAGCCCGACCCACCCTGCCTCGTATGCGGCGGCCTGCTCAAGTCGGCGACGATCGCGTTCGGGCAGAGCCTCGACGCCGGAGTACACCGAGCGAGCGTTGCTGCGGCGCGCGACTGCGACGTCTTCCTCACCGCCGGGACGTCGTTACAGGTGCAGCCGGCGGCCAGCCTGTGCGAGGTCGCCGTGGCGCACGGCGCCAGGCTGGTCATCTGCAACGCGGAACCGACGCCGTACGACGAGCTCGCAGACGCGGTGATCAGGGAGCGGGTCGGTCAGGCGCTGCCGGAGCTGATCTCGGCGTCGGTCTGAGCCGCGCCGTCGGGGTGCTCACGCTCCTCACGCAGGTACTCGGCTTCGCGTCGCACCAGCGCGATCACGCCGCCGATCGCCACGCACGCGAACAGCACCCACTGGACCGCATACCCCAGATGGGGGCCGGCGGACAGCGTCGGCTCCGCGGGCAGTGGCAGCGGGGCGGCCGGCTCCGGCACCTGCGAGACCAGCTCGCCGTACCCGTCGTAGACGGGGTAGCCCAGCCCGGTGCTGATGAGCTCCGGGTCGACCCGCAGCACGTGGCCGGTCGGCAGGTCGCCGGCCGACTTCGGCTCCTCGGCCCGTCGCAGCCTCACCACAGCCGTGACGTCGCCGGCGGTCGGTTCCGGCACGTCCGGCTGGTCCACCGCGGTCGCACCGACCGGCACCCAGCCGCGGACAACCAGCAGAGCCGGCGCGCCGTCGGGCACAAGTGGGGTGACCACCAGATAGCCGGGGCGACCCTCCCGCGGACGGTTGCGCACCAGCACCTGGCCGTCGGCGTCCCAACGGCCTTCGACCGTGACCTGCCGCCACTCCACGTCCGAGTCGACTGGCGCGCTCGGCGCCAGCACGGTGGCGAGGGGGACTGTTGCGGCGTCGGCGTTGGCCTCGATGACGGCGTTGCGTGCCGCCCGCTCGTAGTGGCGGCGATCCTGCCAGGCGGCGAGCTGCACGAAGGCGACCACGAGGACGGCGACCAGCAGCAGCAAGGCGATCCATCGTGGGCGGCGCAGGAAGCCGTACACGGTTTGAAACTACCGGGTGAAGCGATGCCGGACGGCCACGGGGGAAGCCATCCGGCATCGCGTGCGGTGAGTATGCCACGGCAGTCCGCCTGGCGAGAACCGCCCGTGTGTATCGGAGACCGCCCGAACCGCTCTGTACCCACCGGGGGCTGTCGAGCTGCCCAACGGAGCGAACCGGGAGAGATCGGATGAGCATGTTCACCAAGGCCGAGCAGTCCTACCTGACGAGCCAGCAGGTCGGGCGGCTGGCGACCGTGGGAGCGGACGGACAACCGCACGTGGTTCCAGTGCTGTTCCGGTACGACGCCACCCACGACACCATCGACATCGGCGGACCAGATCTTCCGCAGAGCAAGAAGTACCGCGATGCCCAGCACAGCGGCCGGGTCGCCTTGGTCGTCGACGACTTCGTCTTCGTCCCGGGCCAGGTTCGCGGGATCGAGATCCGGGGCGACGTCGAGGTCGTGGATCGCGGCGGCGCGCTGCTTGGCCCAGGGTATGCGGACCCGCTGCTGCGGATCAGCCCGCGCCGCGTCGTCTCGTGGGGCGTCGAGCAAGTCGCGCAGGCCGTCGCCTGAACCTGCCCGCTCTGCGTGGCTTCAGGGGCGCGGCGGCTCGAGCTCGGGCGGCTGGTCGGCATCGGCCGCATGCGGCGAGATCACCGGCGTGGCGACCGTCGTCTCCCGGCCAGCGTTCGCGAAGACCACGCTGATGTAGGGGAGCACGATGGCCAGCACCATGAACAGCCACCTCAGCCACCCGGTGAAGACGAGCACGGCGAGCACGAAGCACACGGTGCGGATCCCCATCGAGATCAGGTAGCGCTTGGTCCGCTGGTTGACGTCCGCGGTGAGGGACGGCGCCGCCCCGGTGATCCGGTACACCGGTCCGCTGGAGCGGTTCGTGCTCACGTGTCCACCGTACGTCCGCAACAGCGCGACGGCATCATGGGTGGCATGGCCAATCGGACGTACCGCCTGACCGAGATCGTCGGCACCTCGAGCACCAGCGTCGACGACGCCGTGACCAACGGCATCGCGCGGGCCGCGGAGACCCTTCGTCACCTCGACTGGTTCGAGGTCAGCGAGATCCGCGGCCAGATCGTCGACGGGCGCGTCGAACACTGGCAGGTCGGCATCAAGCTGGGGTTCCGACTCGAGGACTCCTAGGTCCCCTCGCTGACCGTACTCATGTTGAACCCATCGATCCGCACCGGGGGCATCGCCGCCCGGCTGAAGAAGTCCGCCCACTCCCGCGGCAGGCAGGGCCGGGTGCCGCCGACCTCGTCGATCCGGCCGAGCATGTCGACCGGGCTCTCGTTGAAACGAAAGTTCGTCGTGGCGCCGACGACCTCGCCGCCGCGCACGACGTAGACGCCGTCTCGGGTCAGCCCGGTCAACAGCAGGTTCTGCGGGTCGACCTCGCGGATGTACCACAAGCAGGTCAACAGCAGCCCGTCGTCGGTCGTGGCGACGAGGTCCTGCAGGGAGCCGGCCGCGGCCCGGTCCTCCAGGATGAGATTGTCCTGCGGCGGCTTCACCGGCAGCCCGGTCAGTGCCGCCGTGTGCCGGCTGCTGTACAGGTTCGCCAGCCGGCCGTCATGCAGCCACTCGGTGGCGGCGACCGGCAGCCCGTTGTCGAACACCGAGGCAGCCGACGAGGACGTTGTCGTCGACACGAAGGGCTCGCACTCCAGCCCGGGGTAGGCCGGGTCGGAGAACAGCCGCAGCGCCCGCGGGGTCAAGGTCTCACCGACCCTGGTCCGGCCGCCTGGTCGGCTGAACACCGTGCGGCCCTCCGCGGCGTCCCGCGCGTCGGCGGTCCAGTACAGGTACACCATCAGGTCGGCCAGCGCAGACGGCGACAGCAGCGTGGTGTGCCGGCCGGGCGGGACCTCCACCCGCCGGGACTGCCAGTCCAGCCGGGTGCGCACTTCGTCATCCATCGCGACGACGTCCGTGCCACCGAAGTCGCGGCCGCCGGCTCCGACCCAGGTCGAAAGGCTGCGGCTGTCGCTCTTGCCGGTCAGCTCGAAGCGGGCCGTCGGCTGGGCGTGGCGAAGGCGGAGGCCGGTGCTCGTACCGAGGTAGCTCGTCACCAGGTCGTGCTCGGCATAGCCGAACAGCTCGCGCTGCTCGCCGCGCGCCCGACCGAAAGCTTCACCCAGCCCGGGTGCGATCGTCTCGAACACCCCCGCACTGGTGACCGCGGGTGGATCGTCCCAGTCAGGCGATGCCGGGACGCCCTCGACCAGCGGGTTGGCGTCCTCCTCGATGCCGTTCTCGACCGCGGCGACTTGAGCCGCGGCAACCAAGTCCGCGACGGTGTCGGCCGTTGCGCCAGTCCGGGTCACGACACCGGCGGACGCCTGCTGCCCCTCGCCGACCACCGCCACAACCGTGACGTCGCGGCCCGCCATGAACCCGTTGGTCGTCAACGTGTTCACCGCCCAGCGCAGGTTGACACTGCTCGTCTCGTGCACGAGCACGACGCAGCCCTCTGTCGTCGACGCGGCCAGGCCCCGCTCGACGATCTCCTGCGCGGTCACCGTCCGCTCTCCTGCACCGTGTTGAGCACGTTGATCTGGCGAAAGAGCGAGGTCGGGCAGCCGTGCGACACCGCGGCGACTTGTCCCGGCTGCGCCTTGCCGCAGTTGAACGCGCCACCCAGCACATAGGTCTGCGCGCCGCCGACCGCCTCGAGGGAGTTCCAGAACTTCAGCGTGTTCGCCTGGTAGGCGGCGTCCTTCACCTGCCCGGCGAGCCGGCCGCCCTCGATGCGGAAGAACCGCTGGGCGGTGAACTGGAAATTGAACCGCTGCATGTCGATCGACCAACTCTTGTCGCCGACCACGAACAGCCCGCGCTCCACCCGCCCGATCAGCTCCTCCGTGCTCGGGCCGTCCTGCGCTGCTGCCAGTGACACGTTGGGCATCCGCTGCACAGGGACGTGCCCCGCGGAGTCCGCGTACGCACAGCCGTTGGAGCGGTCGAAGCCCTTGAGCGAGGCCATCCGACGGTCGAGCTGATAGCCGACCAGCGTGCCGTCGCGCACCAGGTCCCACTGCTGGGCTGCGACCCCTTCGTCGTCGTACCCGACCGTCGCCAGACCGTGCTCGACGATCCGGTCGCCGGTGACGGTCATCGCCGCCGACCCGTATTGCAGACTTCCAAGCTGGTCGAAGGTCGCGAACGTGGTACCGGCGTAGTTGGCCTCGTAGCCCAGGGCGCGGTCGAGCTCGGTGGCGTGTCCGACCGACTCGTGGATGGTCAGCCACAGGTTGCTCGGATGGATGACGAGGTCGTATGTGCCGGGCTCGACCGACGGTGCGTGGAGCCGTTCGATCAGTCGTTCGGGGAGTTCGGCGAGCTCGGCGTCCCAGTCCCAGCCACCATGGCTCGCGCCGAGCACGTACTCCCAACCGCGTCCGACCGGTGGAGCCACCGTGCGCATCGTCTCGAAGGCGCCGGTGTCTTTGTCGATCGCGACGGCGGTGACGTCTGCGTGGAGCCGGACCCGCTGCTGCGTCGTGGAGGAGCCGGCCAGATCGGCATAGAACTTCTGCTCCTTGACAGCGAGCACTGCGGCGTCCACGTGGTCGATGCCGTCCACATCGAGCACGGCACGGCAGCGCGACCCCAGCAGCTCGACGATCTCGGTGTCACCGACTGTGAACGGGTCGATGTCGTACGCGGAAACCCAGGTGGCGTTGGCGTGCACGGGCTCGGCCGCGAGCTCGACCGGTTCGGAGTTCACCGGTCGACTGACCTTCGCCAGCTCGATGGCCGAGCCGGCGGCCGCGACGGCCGCGTCCACGTCGAGGTCGACCCGGGCAGCGAAGCCCCAAGTCCCATCGACGACCACCCGGACAGACAGGCCAAGGTCGGTCGTGTCGTTGGCGCCCTCGAGAGCGCCGTCGCGCAGCCGGACCATGAGGCTGCGGCCGCGCTCGATCCGGACGTCGGCGTGGCTGGCACCAAGCTCGCGCGCCCGGTCGAGAGCCGCGTCGGCCAGCGCATGCAGCGGCAGCGCAGTGAAGTCGTCGTCAACGTCACGAGGCATCCTCGAACCCTAGGCGACCCGTTCGTTGCTGGCTGCTAGCGTCGCCCGTCGTGACTCGGCGTTCGGTGCTCGTGACCGGTGGGAACAGGGGGATCGGGCTGGCGATCGCGCGCAGGCTAGGCAACGACGGGCATCACGTGACCGTGGCGTCACGGTCGGGCACCGCACCAGAGGGGCTCGCCGCGGTCGCCTGCGACGTGACCGACCAGGCGTCCATCGACGCCGCATTCGCGTCGGTCGAGCAGACGCAGGGGCCGGTCGAGGTGCTCGTGGCGAACGCGGGCATCACAGCGGACACGCTGCTGCTGCGCATGTCTGACGACGACTGGGCCACGGTGCTCGATACCAACCTCACAGGCGCATTCCGGCTGGCCCGCCGCGCCTCGAAGACCATGCTGCGGGCACGGTTCGGGCGGCTGCTGTTCGTGTCGTCGGTTGTCGGCATGGCCGGGTCGGCCGGGCAGGCCAACTACGCCGCGTCGAAGGCCGGTCTGGTCGGCCTGGCGCGGTCGCTCGCTCGCGAGCTGGGCTCACGCGGCATCACCGCGAATGTGGTCGCGCCTGGGTTCGTGGACACCGAGATGACGGCGGTTCTGGGTGAGGAACGCAAGACGGAGATCCTTGGGCAGATTCCGTTGGGTCGGTACGCGGCACCGGACGAGGTGGCCGGCGTCGTGGCGTTTCTCGCGAGCGACGACGCGTCGTATGTGACCGGGGCCCTGATGCCCGTGGACGGCGGCCTCGGCATGGGTCACTAGAGGATGGGGCACTGATGGGACTGCTCGACGGCAAGCGGGTGCTGGTGACTGGCGTGCTGACCGATGCATCGATCGCGTTCAGCGTGGCCCGGCTGGCGCAGGAGCAGGGCGCGTCCGTGGTGCTGACCGGGTACGGACGGCTCTCGCTGGTCGAGCGGATCGCCAAGCGGCTGCCAACGCCGGCACCGGTCGTCGAGCTGGACGTGACCTCGCCGACCGACCTGGCCGCGCTGCCCGACCGGGTTCGCGAGCACGTCGACGGCATCGACGGCGTGCTGCACTCGATCGGCTTCGCGCCGCAGACCGCACTGGGCGGCAACTTCCTCAACACCGAGTGGGCCGATGTGGCCACCGCCGTTCACGTGTCCGCATTCAGCCTGAAGGCGCTGACCATGGCAACCATGCCGCTGAAGCAGGACGCGGGTCTGTCTGTCGTGGGATTGGACTTCGACGCGCGGCTGGCGTGGCCGAAGTACGACTGGATGGGGGTGGCAAAGGCGGCGTTCGAGTCGACGGCCCGCTATCTCGCTCGCGACCTCGGTCCGTCCGGCGTGCGCGTCAACCTGGTCGCCGCCGGGCCGATCAAGACGATGGCGGCCCGGAGCATTCCCGGCTTCGAGGAGCTCGAGGACACCTGGGCTACTCGCGCGCCGTTGGGCTGGGACGTCACCGACCCCGAGCCGGCAGCGCGCGCGTGCATCGCCTTGCTGTCCGACTGGTTCCCACGGACCACGGCCGAGATCGTCCATGTCGACGGCGGCGTCCACGCGATCGGCGCATGAACACACTCGTCGTCATCCGGCACTCGAAGTCGTCCTGGGAGGGTCCCGAGGTCGACCATGACCGGCCGTTGTCGGACCGCGGAACCCGCGACGCGGACGCGATCGCCACCGCCATGCGCCGCGATGTCGGGCGGCCCGACCTCGTGCTCTGCTCGACCGCGCTGCGGGCGCGGCAGACCGCGATCTTCGTCGACGTTGCGTTCTTCGACGACCGGCCGGAGATCCGCTACGACCCGCGGATCTACGATGCGTCGGTTCTGCGGCTGTTGCAGGTGCTGCACGAGGTTCCGTCCGATATCGGCACGGTCGCGCTGGTCGGGCACAACCCGGGATGCGCGGACCTCGCTGCGCTGCTCGTCGGCTCGGGCGACCCCGGGTCGCTGGAGACGATGCGTCGTCGGTACAAGACGTCGGCGATCGCCGTGCTCGACTTCCCGAACGGGTCGGGGGAGTTCGTGCCCGGCGGCGCGGTGCTCCGCACGTTCATCGTGCCGCGCGGCTGACTCCGCCGCGGTTGATCACGCCGCCAGTCCTCAGGCACGAAGTCAGTCGACTCCATCGGCCGCGTCTCCGGCCTCGACGTCCTCGCGGGTGATCCCGAGGAGATAGAGGATCGCGTCGAGATACGGCACGTTCACCGCCGTATGCGCCGCTTCGCGCACCACGGGTTTTGCGTTGAAGGCGATGCCAAGCCCGGCCGCATTCAACATGTCGAGGTCGTTGGCACCGTCTCCGATGGCCACCGTCTGGCTCATCGGGATGCCGGCCTCGTCAGCGAAATGACGAAGCGCGTCCGCCTTGCCGGCACGGTCCACGACCGGTCCGGCCAGCTGGCCGGTCAGCCGGCCGTCAACGATCTCCAGCGTGTTCGCCGCCGCGAAGTCCAAGTCGAGCTCGGCCACAAGATGGTCGGTGATGTGAGTGAAGCCACCACTCACGATGCCCAGGCGGTAGCCAAGCCGCTTCAGCGTACGGACCAGGGTCGAGGCGCCCGGCGTGAGCTCGACCTGCGAGCGCACCGCGTCTACCGCGGACACCGGGAGCCCGCCAAGCAACGCGACGCGGGCCCGCAGCGACTGCTCAAAGTCGAGCTCACCGCGCATCGCCCGCTCGGTGATAGCGGCGACCTCCGTGACGCACCCGCACTGCTCGGCGAGCATCTCGATCACCTCGCCCCGCACCAGCGTCGAGTCGACATCGAGGCAGACCAGTCGTTTGGCACGGTGGTGCAGGCCCGCCGGCTGCACCGCGACGTCGACGTGTTCCGACGACGCGGTGACCGCCAGCGCCGACCTCAGCCGATCGGGGTCGGCGCCCGAGACCTCGAGCTCCAGACCGGTGACCGGGTATGAGGCCAGCCGCACGATCCGGTCGATGTTCGCGTCGGCGGCGGCGATGGTGCGGGCGACGGCAGCGACCGCACCGGGCAGCAGCGGCGCGCCCAGGACGGTGACCACCACCCGGCCACGGCGACGCGGGTCGTTCTCGTCGGCGCCGGGCAGCAGGTCGAGCTCCATGTCCAGCGTGCGCGCGACGTCCCGCACGACCTCCGGCAGCTTCGTCAGGTCGCCTTCGAGCAGGACGCCGAGCACCAGCCGACCGCGAATGACGACCTGTTCGACGTCCAGCACCGTCACCGGCTGGGTCGAGAGCGCGGTGAACAACGTCGACGTCACGCCCGGCCGGTCGCGTCCGGTCAAGGTGACGAGCAAGGTGGCGGCCATGGCGCCGCACACGGTACCCAGCGACGGATCAGCGCACGGCGCCGGCCTGAGGCTCCAGGATGGCGTTGCACGCCGCCATCTCCGCATACCGTGCAGCCCGGTCGAGCCCGGCGAGCGCTTGGCGACGTCCGTTCATCGCGTGGCTGTGCACCGCGCCGCCGTCGTCCTCGAGTGCGAGTGCGACAACCACGCGCAGGCGACGTGCCTGATCGGCGACCACGC
>JBEVHX010000004.1:0-9091 GCA_040510995.1 Candidatus Nanopelagicales bacterium | reverse complement strand
TATGGGGTCAGCAGTTCGCCGGGGAGTTCTACGCCGGCTGGCTCACGGAGTACAGCCTCAGCCTCGACAACCTGTTCGTCTTTGTGATCATCATGTCGCGGTTTCGGGTCCCGGCGAAGTACCAGCAGACGGTACTCATCGTCGGCATCCTGATCGCGCTGGTGCTGCGCGGCATCTTCATCGCCCTCGGTGCCGCGGTCATCGCCAACTTCTCCTGGGTCTTCTACATCTTCGGCGGGTTCCTGATCTACACCGCGGTCACGCTGGCTCGCCACGACGAGACCGAGGAGTTCAAGGAGAACATCCTGCTGCGGACCGTGCAGCGGGTCCTGCCGAGCACGCCCGACTACCACGGGATGAAGCTGCGGGTCACGATCGACGGCCAGAAGCTGTGGACGCCGATGATCGTCGTGATGGTCGCGATCGGGTCGACGGACTTGCTGTTCGCGCTGGACTCGATCCCGGCCATTTTCGGGCTCACGAAGGAGCCGTACCTCGTCTTCACCGCGAACGCGTTCGCGCTCATGGGTCTGGTCCAGCTGTTTTTCCTCCTCGGCGGACTGCTCAATCGGCTGGTCTACCTGGGATATGGCCTGGCCGTGATCCTGTCATTCATCGGGGTCAAGCTCATCCTCGAGGCGCTGCACACCAACTCACTGCCCTTCATCAATGGCGGCGAGCCTGTCGAGTGGGCGCCGGAGATCCCGATCTACGTCTCGCTGGGCGTCATCGTCGGCGTGCTGGTCATCACGACGGTCGCGAGCCTGCTGCACACCCGCAAGCATGGGGGCGCAGGGAGCGACGCAGGCCCTCGGATCCCCGAGCGCGAGACCGAGGAAGCGGTCGAGTAGCGCGCACCCTGCCTACCAGCCGCGCGCCTGCCATTCGGCCAGATGTGGCCGCTCGATGCCGAGCGTGGTGTCGTTGCCGTGGCCGGGGTAGACCCATGTCTCGTCCGGGAGGCGGTCGAAGATCTTCTTGGTCACGTCGGCGAACAGCTGCGGGAACGTCTCCGGCGTGGTCTTCCCGACCCCGCCGGGGAACAGCGAGTCACCGGTGAACAGGTGCGGCGCGCCCTCCGGATCGTCGTAGACCAGCGCGAGCCCGCCCGGCGTGTGCCCGGCGAGGTGGATCAGCGACACCTCACACGCGCCGAACCTCAGCACATCACCGTCCTCGAGAAACACATCCGTCTCGACCGGGATGCCGTCGGCATCCAGTGCGTGCGCGTACGTCCGGGCGCGGGTGGCCGCGCGCACCGCCTTGAGCGCCTGCCAGTGGTCGGCGTGCTGGTGGGTGGTGACGATCGCGCCCAACCCGTCGTCGCCGACCAGGGACACCAGCCGGTCGGCCTCGTTGGCCGCGTCGATCAGCACCTGCTCGTCCGTCCGCCGGCAGCGCAGCAGGTACGCGTTGTTGTCCATCGGCCCGACGGACACCTTGGTGATCACCAGGCGCGGCAGCTCGTGCACCGCGGCGGGACCGGCGGGGGTGACGTGGCCGGTGTAGGTCATGCCGGACTCCTCAGCTCCAGGGGGGCAGGGTCGGTG
Source organism: Candidatus Nanopelagicales bacterium (assembly GCA_040510995.1). GTDB lineage: Bacteria > Actinomycetota > Actinomycetes > JBEVHX01 > JBEVHX01 > JBEVHX01. The sequence goes on along the minus strand of JBEVHX010000004.1, from coordinate 7,541 downwards.
GCGGGCCGGCCGGGGAGACCACGAGATAGCGGCCGTCCTGTCGCCCGGTGAGCCAGGCGAGCAACCGCCAATCGGGACCGGCGAGAGTGGGTGGGCCGCCCCCGTGGATCGTGAACACCGAGCCGCTGTCGCGGCCCTCGAGGGTCAAGCCCGGGACCGCGGCCTTCCCGTCGAAGGTGCGCACCACGTTGTGCAGCGCGTCGTGCACGAAGGCTGGCGGCCAGTTCGACGGCTCGTACCCCACGTCGAGATCGACGTGGTGAATCTCGACCTCCCGCATGCGGGCGGCGACGATCCGCTTGGCCTTCGTGGTCGCACCCGAGAGGAAGCGGACTTCGAAGTCCATCCGGTCCGCAGGGATGGCGGCCAGCGCATCTGCCAACCGGTCGGCGGTGGCCACCACGCGGGCCACGATCACGTCCTTGCTGTCCGCCGCCCCCTGGTTGATCTCCCGCTCGCGCTCCTCGCGGGAGGCATACTGCGGCGTCTCGACCCCGGTCGCGGCCCAGGTCGCGAGGTTGCTCAGCCCGACGGCGTTGCCCGCGATGTGTGCCAGCACGTGACCGCGGGTCCAGCCGGGCAGCCGGGAGGGCTCCCGCAGCCGCGTCTCGTCCAGGGAATGCGCGGCGGACAGCAGGCGCTGTGTCGATGCGGCCAGGGCATCCAGGGCTTCAGGCTGGGTCACAGCCGCACGGTAGCGGGCGCGCGAGCTGTCGGAGCCCGCGACTAGCCTGGTCGCGCCCGTTCGCATACCGAGGGGATCCCCGAGTGGCCGACCGCCTGATCGTTCGAGGCGCGCGCGAGCACAACCTCAAGGACGTGTCGCTCGACCTCCCGCGTGACGCGATCATCGTGTTTACCGGCCTGTCCGGCTCGGGCAAGTCGAGCCTCGCCTTCGACACGATCTTCGCCGAGGGGCAACGCCGCTATGTCGAGTCGCTGTCCGCCTATGCGCGGCAGTTTCTCGGCCAGATGGACAAGCCAGATGTCGACTTCATCGAGGGCCTGTCGCCTGCGGTTTCGATCGACCAGAAGTCGACCTCGCGCAACCCGCGCTCGACCGTCGGCACGATCACCGAGGTCTATGACTACCTCCGGCTGCTGTATGCGCGGGCCGGGCGGCCGCACTGCCCCGAATGCGGCCGCCCGATCGGCCGGCAGACGCCGCAGGCGATCGTGGACCGCGTGCTGGAGCTCGAGGATGGGACCCGCTTCCAGGTGCTGGCGCCGGTTGTCCGAGGGCGCAAGGGCGAGTATGGCGAGCTGTTCCGCGAGCTTCAGTCCAAGGGCTACAGCCGGGCCCGAGTCGACGGCGTGGTGGTCCAGCTCACGCAGCCCCCGACGCTGAAGAAGCAGGAGAAGCACACAATCGAGGTGGTCGTCGACCGACTCACGGTCAAGGCCTCGGCCAAGCGCCGCCTGACCGACTCGATCGAGACCGCACTGAGCCTCGGCGGCGGTCTGGTGACGCTGGAGTTCGTCGACCTCCCCGAGGACGACCCGCACCGCGAGCGGTCGTACTCCGAGCACCTCTACTGCCCGTACGACGACCTGAGCTTCGAGGAGCTGGAGCCGCGGTCGTTCTCGTTCAACAGCCCGTTCGGTGCCTGCCCGGATTGCACGGGTCTCGGGACCCGGATGGAGGTGGACCCCGAGCTGGTCGTCCCAGACACGTCGGCGTCCATCGACGAAGGGGCGATCGCGCCGTGGACCGGTGCGGCGTCGATATCCGACTACTTCCATCGGCTGCTCGGTGCGCTCGCCGACGCGATGGGCTTCCGCACCGACGTGCCGTTCGAGACGTTGCCGGCGAAGGCCCGGCGGGCCATCCTCGAGGGCTACGCCGACCAGGTGCACGTTCGCTACAAGAACAGGTTCGGTCGCGAGCGGTCCTATTACACGTCGTACGAGGGCGTGATCCCCTACGTGCAGCGCCGGCACGCCGAGGCGGAGTCGGACGCGAGCCGTGAGCGCTACGAAGGCTTCATGCGCGAGGTGCCGTGCCCGGCTTGCGGAGGGCGACGGCTGAAGCCGGTCTCGCTGGCCGTCACCGTGGGCGGCCGGTCGATCGCAGATGTGGCCGCACTCCCGATCGTGGACTGCGCGGAGTTCCTGCAGACCCTGGAGCTGACTGCCCGCGAGGCCCAGATCGCCGAGCGGGTGCTCAAGGAGGTCAACGAGCGGCTGCGGTTCCTTCTCGACGTTGGTCTGGACTACCTCACTCTCGACCGGGCTGCGGGCACCCTGGCCGGGGGAGAGGCGCAGCGCATCCGGCTGGCAACCCAGATCGGCTCCGGGCTCGTCGGCGTGCTCTACGTCCTGGACGAGCCGTCGATCGGCCTGCACCAGCGGGACAACCACCGGCTGATCGAGACCCTGATCCGGCTGCGCGAGCTCGGGAACACGCTGATCGTGGTCGAGCATGACGAGGACACCATCAAGGTCGCCGACTGGGTGGTCGACATCGGACCCGGCGCGGGCGAGCACGGTGGGCAGATCGTCGTCTCCGGCACTGTCGAGGAGCTGCTGGCCTCACCGCACTCGTTGACCGGGCAGTACCTCAGCCGGCGGCGTTCGATCGAGATCCCGGCCCTGCGCCGGCCCCGGACACCCGGCCGGTCGCTTGTCGTGGAGGGGGCGCGCGAGCACAACCTGAAGAACGTGAGCGTCGACTTTCCGCTTGGCTGCTTCGTCACGGTGACCGGGGTGTCCGGCTCGGGCAAGTCGACGCTGGTCAATGACATCCTCTACAACGCGTTGGCCCGCGAGATCTACAACGCTCGGACGATTCCGGGTCGGCACAAGCGAGTGACTGGGCTCGAGCACGTCGACAAGGTGGTGCACGTCGACCAGAGCCCGATCGGGCGAACCCCACGCTCCAACCCGGCCACGTACACCGGGGTGTTCGACCACATGCGCAAGCTGTTCGCGGCGACCACCGAGGCGAAGGTCCGGGGCTACCAGCCTGGCCGGTTCTCCTTCAACGTCAAGGGTGGGCGGTGCGAGGCGTGCGCCGGCGACGGCACCATCAAGATCGAGATGAACTTCCTGCCGGACGTCTATGTGCCGTGTGAGGTGTGCCACGGCGCGCGGTACAACAGAGAGACGCTCGAGGTGCATTTCAAGGGCAAGACGATCGCCGAGGTCCTCGACATGCCGATCGAGGAGGCCGCCATCTTCTTCCAGGCCGTCCCGGCGATCTCGCGACACCTGACGACGTTGAACGACGTCGGCCTGGGCTACGTCCGGCTGGGGCAGCCCGCACCCACCCTGTCCGGAGGAGAAGCCCAACGAGTCAAGCTGGCCTCGGAGCTGCAGAAGCGTTCCACCGGACGCACGGTGTACGTGCTGGACGAGCCGACGACCGGCCTGCATTTCGAGGACATCCGCAAGCTGCTCGGCGTCCTCGGCCGACTGGTCGAGCAGGGCAACACGGTGATCGTCATTGAGCACAACATGGACGTCATCAAGACGGCCGACTGGGTCATCGACATGGGGCCGGAAGGCGGTACCGGCGGCGGCGCGCTGGTCGTCGAGGGCACCCCGGAGGATGTCGCGCTCACCGAGGCCAGCCACACCGGCACCTTCCTGCGGCCGCTGCTCGCCGACCGACTCGAGCCCCCCGCTGCTGCCCAGAAGAGGCGGCGTGCGCGCTGAGCCGATACGCACCGAGCGCTTCGACCTGGAGCCACTGCGCGTCGACCACGCCGAGGAGATGGCGCGGTTGCTCGACGACGAGGCGCTGCACCGCTTCATCGGCGGCAGACCCGACAGCCTGGTGGAGCTTCGGGCGCGGTATGCGCGCCAGGTCGGCGGGCGATCACCCGATGGCAAGGAGCTGTGGTTGAACTGGGTGATCCGAGATCGGGTGTCCGCCCGCCCGATCGGTACCGTCCAGGCGGCCGTCCGAGACGACCCGGCCGGGACGCTCGCGGACGTCGCGTGGGTCGTCGGCACCCAGTCCCAAGGGCAGGGCGTGGCTCGCGAGTCCGCGACGGCGATGGTCAGCTGGCTCCGGCAGCAGGGCGTCGACGGCGTGGCCGCATACATCCACCCGGAGCACAACGCCTCGATGGCCGTCGCCAGAGCGATCGGCTTGACGCCCACCGACCGCGTCGTGGAGGGCGAGGTCGAGTGGCGCAGCGGTTGAACCGGGCGCCGAACGCCTTCGTTGTCGCATTGTGAGCCGCTGGTGCTTGCCCGCGGTGACCAGGACTACGGAAGGCTGGACTCATGACGGCTGAGCAGACCCCCGTGCTGCGTCGCCGCGCCGTCCTGGCCAGTGCCGCCGCGATCCCCGTGCTGGCCGCTTGCGGCGGCGGCGACGACAGCGATGCCGACACTGGGAGCTCGCCGAGCGGTGAGTCGAGCGCGACGCAGGAGAGCACGCGGTTCGCCACCGCCGACATCCCGGTCGAGGGAGGCACCATCGAAGACGGGATCGTCGTCACCCAGCCCAGCGAGGGCACGTTCAAGGCTTTCGACGCGACGTGCACGCACCGGCAGTGCACCGTGAACAAGATCGTGGACGGAGCCATCCTCTGCCCATGCCATTTCAGTGCGTTCGACATCGAGACGGGCGAGCCGGTCGAGAACCCTGAACGAGGTCGCAAAGGCCCGGCTACGAGTGCCCTGACCGAGTTGACCGTCACTCTCGACGGGGCGGATGTCGTCGTCACCTAGCGGCCCATCGTTGCGGGAAACCGGTGGTCCGGGCGGCGACTTAGGGTTGAGGGGTGGCCGACCCGTCGACGTACCGTCCGGCGTCGGGCGAGGTGCCGGACGCGCCGGGCGTGTATCGGTTCCGCGACGAGCACGGCCGGGTCATCTACGTCGGGAAGGCGAAGAGCCTGCGGCAGCGGCTGAACTCCTATTTCGCCGACCAGTGGGCTTTGCATCCACGAACCCGGACGATGGTGACCACAGCGGCGGCGGTCGACTGGGTCACGGTCGCCAACGAGGTCGAGGCGCTGCAGTTGGAGTACTCCTGGATCAAGGAGTTCGACCCGCGGTTCAACGTCAAGTACCGCGACGACAAGAGCTACCCGAGCCTCGCAGTGACCCTGTCCGACGAGTACCCGCGACTCATGGTCATGCGCGGGCCGAAGCGCAAGGGGGTGCGCTACTTCGGTCCCTACTCCCATGCCTGGGCGATCCGCGAGACCCTCGACCTGCTCCTGCGGGTCTTCCCGGCGCGGACGTGCAGCAACGGCGTGTTCAAGCGCGCCGGGCAGGTCGGTCGGCCATGCCTGCTCGGCTACATCGGCAAGTGCTCGGCGCCGTGTGTCGGCCGAGTCAGTGCCGAGGAGCACCGCGCGATCGTCGAGGACTTCTGCGCATTCATGGCCGGCCAGACGACGCCCTACATGCGTCGGGTCGAGCGGGAGATGAAGCAGGCTTCGGATGCGCAGGACTACGAGCGAGCGGCTCGGCTGCGCGACGACCTCAGCGCACTCCGCAAGGCGTTGGAGAAGAACGCCGTGGTGCTCGGTGACGGCACCGATGCTGACGTCGTGTCGCTCGCTCAGGACCAGCTCGAGGCGGCCATCCAGGTCTTTTACGTCCGCGGCGGCCGGGTCCGCGGTCAGCGCGGCTTCGTCGTCGACGTCATCGAGGACCTCAGCCCGGGTGAGGTAGTCGGGGAGTTCCTGGTCCAGGCATACGGCGGCATCGAGCCCGACGACGTGCCGCGCGAGGTGCTGGTGCCCGCGATGCCGCCCGACCACGAGGCGCTCACCACCTGGCTGTCGGGTATGCGCGGGAGCCGGGTGGAGCTCCGCATACCGCAGCGAGGAGACAAGCGCGCGCTGATGGAGACCGTCCGGCGCAACGCCGAGCAGGCACTGAACCTGCACAAGACTCGGCGGGCCGGGGATCTCACCACCCGAAGCGTCGCCATGCAGGAGATCCAGGACGCGCTCGGGCTCGACCAGGCGCCGCTGCGCATCGAGTGCTTCGACGTCTCGAACCTGCAGGCGACCGACACCGTAGCGTCGATGGTGGTGTTCGAGGACGGCCTCCAGCGGCGCAGCGAGTACCGCCGCTTTGCCCTGCGCAGCGTGGGTATCGCGGGTGAGGGGTCAGCCGGAGCCGATGCTGGTGCCAATGATGTTGCCGCGATGCACGAGGTCATCTCCCGCCGGTTTCGGCGCTACCTCGAGGAGCGGGTCGACAGCGCGGACATCGAGGTGGGCGCCGATGCCGACGAGTCGGACCTGCGGGTCGAGGTCGGACAACGGCGGCGGTTCGCCTACCCGCCCAACCTCGTCGTGGTGGATGGCGGCCCGCCGCAGGTCGCGGCGGCCGCGCGCGCTATGGCGGAGCTCGGAATCGACGACGTCGCGCTGTGCGGGCTGGCGAAACGGCTGGAGGAGGTCTGGCTGCCCGACCGCCCCGACCCGGTGATCCTGCCGCGGGCCAGCCAAGGGCTCTACCTGTTGCAGCGAGTCCGCGACGAGGCACACCGGTTCGCGATCACCTACCACCGGCAGAAGCGCTCGAAGTCGATGACCACGAGCTCCCTGGACGACGTGCCCGGCCTGGGCGATGTGCGCCGCAAGGCACTGCTGCGCCATTTCGGGTCGCTCAAGCGACTGCGCGCGGCAACGGCCGACGAGATCGCGGCGGTCCCGGGCATCGGTCCACGCACCGCGCAGGCGATCAAGCAGGCGCTGCGCGAACCGGCCGAATCCGCGGTCAACACCGCGACCGGTGAGATCCTGAGCGGGTGAACGCTGGGACCGCGCCGGAGCTCCTGCTCATCACGGGGTTGTCCGGCGCCGGTCGCAGCGCCGCTGCCAAGGTTCTCGAGGATCTGGACTGGTATGTCGTCGACAACCTGCCGCCCTCCCTGATCCCGACCATGGCCGATTTGGGCGCCCGTGCGCACGGCTCGGTCCCCCGCATCGCGGTGGTCGTCGATGTCCGCAGCCGGACGTTCTTCGCAGAGCTCGCCGACGCCATGGACACGCTGCGGCAGCGCGGGATGCCGCCGCGGGTGCTGTTCCTCGAGGCATCGCAGCACTCCCTGGTCCGCCGGTTCGAGAACGTCCGACGGCTGCACCCGTTACAGGGGGACGGGCGGCTCGTCGACGGCATCTCCCGCGAGCGGCAGCTGTTGTCCGACCTACGGGGCTCCGCTGACCTGGTGATCGACACAAGTGACCTGAACGTCCACGAGCTGCGGCACAAGCTCGAGCAGGCCTTTGCCGACGACCATCTGCCCGCGCTGCACGCGACGGTGATGTCCTTCGGCTACAAGTACGGCCTGCCGGTGGACGCCGACCTGGTGGTCGACTGCCGCTTCCTGCCGAACCCGCACTGGGACCCCGAGCTGCGGCCGAAGACCGGGCTCGACCAGGCGGTGTCCGACTACGTGCTCAACCAGCCGGACGCGAAGTCCTTCCTCGACCGGTTGACCGAGATGCTGAACGTCGTGACTCCGGGCTTCCTTCGCGAGGGCAAGCGGCACGTCACGCTCGCGATCGGCTGTACGGGCGGCAAGCATCGCAGCGTCGCCATGACCGAGGAGGTCGCCAAGC
>JBEVHX010000003.1:0-12441 GCA_040510995.1 Candidatus Nanopelagicales bacterium | reverse complement strand
GACTCGATCCAGGCCTGGTCGCCGCGGGTGGACGGGCGGCCGAAGCGTTGCATGATCGCGCAGGCGGCCATGAACTCGTGCGACCCGAGCAGCGTCAGGAGACCTTGTGGGGCGACGCACTTCCATTGGGCACGAATTGGGCACGTGGCCATCAAAGCGCGGTGATAAGGCGTCTGACCTGGGCAAATGCGGTGCCCCCGGTAGGATTCGAACCTACGCACCCGCCTCCGGAGGGCGGTGCTCTATCCCCTGAGCTACGGGGGCTCGAGGCGGACGCCACGGTACCAGCGGCCGGTCTGCTGATCGAAAACGCAAGTGCCCTCACCAGGTCCACATCGTCCGCTCAGCCTTCTCTTGGATTCGGCTGCTTGGCTGGCTCGGACCAGCCGAATCCGCACGAGAGGAACGCTGATGTCAACCGCTCGCGACCGCATTCGACGCACCTCTCGCACCGTCCTCGCGGCCGGCGGGGTGGCGAGCCTGGCCGCGTTTTTGCTCGGCGCGCCGATCACCAGTACAGGCGCGTCGATGCTGACGCAACCGCGTGCCGTGGTGCAGCCCGGCCTGCCCTCGGCCGAGAGCCCGGCCGCGTTGGTGAGCGTGGTCGGCGACACGTCCACCCGTCGTGACTGACCGAGCGGCGTACCCTCCCGCGGTCTTTGGCGAGGTGACGCGTCACATCGTCCGGGTGAGCGATGTGCTCGTCGAGGTCAGCGGCGTCGACGCCGAACCTGGCGCCCCGGGGGAGATGTCCGAGTACGCCCGCGCGCTGCTCGATCCGTCGTCCGATGCCGTCGACGAACCGGAGCGCGTGCTGCTCGACGCACTCGCCCGGGAGCAGGGCGTCGACCCCGCACTGCTGCAACTGCCCCTCGTGGCAGACCTCGTCTCGCTCGCGATGCTCACCCGGGCGCGTGGCGCCTGCGTGAACGTCGACGGACACGTCAGGGTCACAGGTGTCCCGCCGCGTCCGGACGGCTGGTTGATCGATCTCGCCGACGGCCGGCAGCTTGGGGTGATCGAGGGCGGGATCGCCGAACTCGCCACGCCGCTGGCGGAACGCGTGGTCGCCATCGCTCCATCGGCGTATGAGGCGGCGCTCGTGACCCGGCGGCCAGCCGTGGCCGCCATCGAGGACGGCGCCGAGGTCTGGCGCCGGGTGGCATCCGGTGCCGTCACGAGCACTCCCGGCTTCGCGGCCTTCATCCGGTCGTCGAGGGACTGAGGTCCTGAAGACGTCGCCCACGAGGCGTGGGCGACGTCGTGCGGCCGCGGCGAGTTCTTCGATCTCTTGGCGTGCAACGCGACGTCAGCTGTCCGGCCCGAGGAGTGCCGGGACCTCGTCGTCATGGTCGATGGAATGGTCGGTCACACGTGGGTATGCGGCCTGTTCTGGGCGGCGCACCGGACCGTCTGGCTGCACGCCCACCGGTAGCCTCAGCCAGGTGACTCCCGCAGATCTCGCCACCGCAGTACTCGACGCCGTGCATGCCGCCATCGACGCTGGCGAGCTGGCGGTGGGCCACGACCAGGTCCCGTCCGAGATCAAGGTGGAGCGCCCGAAGCTGCGCGAGCACGGCGACTACTCGACCAACGCCGCCCTCCAGCTGGCGAAGCCGGCGGGCGTGAATCCTCGCGCTGTTGCAGACCTGCTGGCTGACCGGCTCAGGGCGGTCGATGGGATCGCTGCCGTCGACGTCGCCGGCCCAGGCTTCCTCAACGTCACGCTCGACCCGGCCGCCCAGGGGGAGCTCGCGCGCTCGATCCTGGTCGCGGCGCATGCCTACGGCCGGTCGACGGCCTTGCGCGGCGTCGCGATCAACCTCGAGTTCATCTCCGCCAACCCGACCGGACCGCTACATCTCGGGCACACGCGCTGGGCGGCGGTCGGTGACGCGATGGCCCGAGTCCTCGAGGCCGCGGGTGCCCGCGTCGCCCGCGAGTTCTACATCAACGATCGCGGCGTGCAGATGGACCGCTTTGGCCAGTCCCTCGAGGCCGCGGCCCTGGGTAACCCAATTCCCGAGGACGGATACCAGGGCGCGTACATCAGCGACCTTGCGCGGCAGATCGTCGATGACGACCCCTCGCTCAAGAGCCTCGCGGAGCCAGACCGGATGATCGCCTTCCGTGAGGCCGGGTATGCACTGCAGCTGGAGCAGCAGAAGGCTGTGCTGGACTCCTTCCGCACACACTTCGACGTCTGGTACTCAGAGCGGACGCTTCACGACTCCGGTGCCGTCGACCGCGGCTTCGAAAAGCTGCGTGCGATGGGGCACACGTTTGAGGCCGACGGCGCCTTCTGGCTGCGCACCACGGACTTCGGCGACGACAAGGACCGCGTGCTCGTCAAGTCCGACGGCGAGCTGACCTACTTCGCGTCGGACTCCGCGTACTACGTCGACAAGCGCGCCCGCGGCTTCGACGTGTGCATCTATCTGCTCGGCGCCGACCACCACGGCTACGTCAACCGGCTCAAGGCGATCGCGGCCTGCGCGGGCGACGACCCGGAGTACAACATCGACGTGCTCATCGGCCAGATGGTCAAGATGTACAAGGGTGGGGAGGAGGTCAGGCTGTCCAAGCGGGCTGGCAACATCATCACTCTGGAGGACCTGGTCGACGAGGTCGGCGTGGACGCTGCCCGCTACACCCTGACCCGGTACCCGGCGGACTCACCATTGACCCTCGATCTCGACCAGATGGTGCAGCAGACCAATGAGAACCCGGTGTACTACGTGCAGTACGCGCACGCCCGGATCTCCTCGGTGCTGCGCAACGCGACCGACCTCGGGCTGACCCCCGATGCCGAGTCGTTCGAGCCGGCGCTGCTCGCCCATGAGCGCGAGTCAGACCTGCTCGGCGCGCTCGGCGAGTTCCCGCGCGTGGTCGCATCCGCTGGTGAGCTACGCGAGCCGCACCGGGTCGCGCGGTATCTCGAAGAGCTGGCGACGGCCTATCACAAGTTCTATGACGTATGCCGAGTGCTACCGATGGGCGACGACCCTTCGACGCCACTGAACAACGCCCGGCTGGTTCTCTGCGCCGCCACCCGGCAGACGATCGGCAATGGCCTCGACCTGCTCGGGGTCAGCGCTCCGGAACGGATGTAGCCGGGTAGAGGGCGCGGTAGGCCTGTTCGGCGGTGGCCTGCTGCACCCGCCCCTGGGCCGCCGCCCAGCGTCGAGTCGCGCGGTCCACGGCGAGGCAGGTCCAACCGTTGCCGTCCTCATCGCTGAGATGGACGAGCAGGGTGTCGGCGTCGTGCTCAACCCGCACCCGGTGGTCGGGGTTCCCGACCTCGTGCAGGCTGCGCCGTGGGGAGTCACCCATGGTTGAGGGGTCGGCGACGAAGGAGCTCCAGTGCGCCATCGTGACCGCTACGACCGTGACTGCAGTTCGGAGTCGAACACCATGCCATCGTCGAGGCGAAGGGCAGCGGAGTAGGTCATGGTTGCCGGACCCTAGCGGTCCCACGCAATGCTCCTGTAACCAGCGCCCGACTTGCGCGTAACCGGGCTCCCGTGCAATGACCAGCATGACCAGCATGTCCTCAGAAGTGAGCGTGGACCCGCGGGTGCGGGTACCGTCGGCTCGCCAGGGGCGAACTGGTGCACAGCCAGGGTCCGAACCTTCGAGTGGCGAGGGGGCCAGCACGACGACCACGGCGCCGGTCCGCCCCGCGCCGACTCCGTACGACGAGATGATGGCGCCTGGCGGTGAGGTCCGGCCGACACATCGGGTGCTCCACGACGCGCTGCGTGCGCTGGGGAACAGCGATCTGCGTGAGCGCGCCCATCTGCGGGACGCCTATCTCGATCGGCAGGGCATCACGTTCAGCCTGTCCGGCCGCGAGCGCCCGCTGCCGCTGGACCTGGTCCCACGCATCCTGACCGCCGAAGAGTGGGACCACATCGAACGCGGAGTCGCACAACGCATCCGCGCTTTGGAGATGTTCCTCGCCGATGTCTACGGCGAATGCGCCGTGCTCACCGACGGCATCCTGCCGCGGGCGCTCGTCACGACCAGCAAGCACTTCCACCGCGAGGCGCACGGTGTCGTTCCGCCGAACGGCGTCCGAATCCATGTGGCCGGCATCGACCTCATCCGGGACGAGGACGGAGAGTTTCGCGTCCTGGAGGACAACCTCCGCTGCCCGTCCGGCGTCTCGTACGTTCTCGAGAACCGCCGCACGCTCGGCCACGTGCTGCCCGAGGTCTTCGCCGGACACCGGGTGCGGCCGGTCGACGAGTACCCGCAGCGGCTGCTCGACGCATTGCTCATGTCCTCCCCCGAGGCCGCCGGCCGCGAGCCGACGGTCGTCGTCCTCACCCCCGGCGTGCACAACTCCGCGCACTACGAGCACGCCTTCCTCGCGCGCCGGATGGGGGTCGAGCTCGTCGAGGGGCGGGACCTTTATGCCAAGGACAACACGGTCTGGATGCGGACGACGTCAGGACCCAAGCCGGTCGACGTGATCTACCGGCGCATCGACGACGACTACCTGGACCCGATCCAGTTCCGGTTTGACTCCGTGCTTGGAATTCCTGGTGTGCTCAACGTGGCCCGGGCTGGTCGAGTGACCCTTGCGAACGCCGTCGGCAATGGTGTGGCCGACGACAAAGCGGTCTACCCATACGTCCCCGACCTGGTCTCCTACTACCTCGGCGAGCCCGCGATCCTGCCCAACGTCGAGACCTATGACTTGCAAGATCCTGACCAGCTGGTGCACGTGCTCGACCGCCTCGACCGGATGGTGGTCAAGCCAGTGGATGGTTCCGGCGGATACGGCCTGCTCATCGGCAACCAGGCCAGCGACGCCGAGATCGCCGCGGCGGAGGCGCGGATCGTCGCCGACCCACGTGGCTGGATCGCGCAGCCGGTCGTGACGTTCTCGACCCTGCCCACGGTCATCGACGGCGAGATGGTGCCGCGGCATGTCGACCTCCGTCCGTTCGCGGTCAACGATGGCGAGGAGGTGTTCGTGCTGCCGGGCGGGCTGACCCGCGTCGCCCTGCCGGAGGGCAGCCTGGTGGTCAACTCAAGCCAGGGCGGCGGCTCAAAGGACACGTGGGTCCTCGAGGATGACGATCCAACGGTGACCGCGCGGGCGACAGAGCGCATACCGGAGGTGCGAAGGTTCAACCGGGTGCGCACGTCGCTCGGTGCCCGAGCGCAGGCGCCGTCGCCGCACGATGAGCGGATGCGCCAACAGGAGGGCCAGCAGCAGCAGGGTGGGCCGCCGGGGGATCGGACATGCTGAGCCGCATCGCCGAGGCGTTCTTCTGGATCGGGCGCTACCTGGAGCGTGCCGAGGCGACCGCGCGGATGCTCAGCGAGCACCACCAGCTGCTCGTCGAGGACCGTTCGGTCCCCGAGGGGCTCGGCTGCGCCGTCCTGCTCGACGCGCTCTCGCTGCCGCACGTCGACGTCAGCGATCCGCACGGCCTCGTGCATGCGCTGGTCGGCGGACCCGACGACCCGTCCACGGTGGCCGGTGCGGTCGCGGCGGCCCGGGAGAACGCGCGCGGCGTACGGGATGCGTTGTCCGGGGACATCTTCGAGGCGTTGAACGCCTCGTATCTGATGCTCACGACCGGGGAGGTGATCGAGTCCTCGCCGGGGGTCGCACTGCACGAGGTGATGGACCGGCTGCTCCAGGTTCACGGCGTCGTCGACTGGACGATGCCGCGCGACGAGGGGTACCTGTTCCTACGCCTGGGTCGCTCCCTGGAGCGCATAGACATGACCGCTCGGCTGTTGGCGGTTCGGCATGACCAGCTGTGGCCAGAGTCGGGGCCGGTCGCGACGTTGCGCAGCGCAGGCGCCCTCTCGTCCTTCCTGCGGACGCGTCGGCCGGTCACCGGTGACGACGTGCGCGCGTTCCTGGTGCTCGACTCCGCGCTGCCGCGGTCGATCCGGCGCTCCGCATCGGACGCGGAAGAAGCTGTCCGCCAGCTCGACCGTGCGTCGAACAGCGACGTCAGTGACCTGCTCCGTGAGGTGGGCATGCTGCACTCGGTGCTCGAGTTCGCGGTACAGCCGACCAGTGAGCAGGTCGAGGAGCTGGCCGAGCGCGCACAGGCGTCGGCCACCAGAGCCTCGAACGAAGTCGCGCACGCGTTCTTCCGCCCCGCTGGCGCCGTCGTGTGGAGCCACTGATGGCCTCGTGGGGCGCGGGCCGACGGCTCCGGGTGAGGCATCGGACCGAGTATGCGTACGGGTCGCCGGTCATGGTGTCGTTCAATGAGCTGAGGATGACCCCGTTGGACCGCGATGGCCAGGTGCTGATCTCTCACAATCTCCGGCTGCAACCGCGCGCCGTCGTGCAGTCCTACATCGACTACTGGGGCGCGCTGGTCGAGGCCTTCGACGTGCACGAGGCGCACCGGTCGCTGGAGATCATCGCGACGTCGACGGTGGACACGGTGGGCGGCCATGGCGCCGCGCCCGGCGTCGACTGGTCGGTCGTGCAAGCCTCCGACGTTCAGGACCACTGGTGCGAGTTCGTCGCGCCGACGGCATACGTCGATGACGCCGCAACCGACGAGGATCGCGCCGATTTGGTCGAGACCCTGCGCCGGCTGTCGACGCCGGGTGAAGCAATCCGCGGCGCGGTGGACGCGGTCCGCGACCGACTCACCTACACACCGGGCGCGACGTCGGTTTCGACCACCGCGCACGAGGCCTGGATGGCCGGCAACGGGGTGTGCCAGGACTTCAGCCACGCGACGTTGTCGCTGCTGCGTTCGCTGCGCATCCCTGCGCGTTACGTGAGCGGCTACCTGCATGTGCCCGACGACGCTATCGGTGAGACCGTTCACGGGGAGTCGCATGCCTGGGTCGAGGCGTGGGACGGTGCCTGGGAGCCGTTCGACCCGACGAACGACCGCCTGGTTGGGCCCGAGCATGTCGTCGTCGCACGCGGTCGCGACTACGCCGACGTGCCACCCACCAAGGGCATCTTTTCCGGCGGCAAGTGGACGGACCTCACCGTCGACGTGGAGATCACCCAGCTGCCGCGCTGAGCAGCGCCCCCGATTTTCTGCATGATCACGGGGAGGGGACCTGCCTGGCCCTCCCCGTGATCATGCACAAAAGCCGGCTCGCTAGCCTCCGAGCATGCGCGCGCATCCGGCTGGACCGCGGCACGGCGAAGGTGCGGACCTCGCCGGCCAGCCCGTTGTACCGGCCGACCTCAACGCCCTCGACCCGGCCGTGTGGCCGCAGAGCATTGGCCGCGAGCCGATCGCGGGCGCGCTCACGATTGGCGGCGTCGACCTGCGTGACCTCACGCGAGAGCATGGCAGCCCTGCCTATGTGCTCGACGAACGAGACTTTCGGGTTCGGATGCATTCGTTCCGCGAGGCTTTCCCGGACAGCGACGTGTACTACGCAGGCAAGGCGTTCCTGTGCCGCGCGGTCGCACGCTGGGTCGCGCAGGAGGGTCTCAACCTCGACGTCTGCTCTGGTGGCGAGCTCGCGATCGCACTCTCGGCGGGACTGCCTGCATCGCGAATCGCATTGCACGGCAACAACAAGTCGATCGGCGAGATCAGCGCTGCTCTCGACGCTGGCGTGGGTCGCATCGTGCTCGACTCGTTCGAGGAGATCGTGCGGGTGGCGGCGGCCGCCGAGGAGCGTGGCGTTCGCGCCAGGGTCTTGGTGCGGGTGACGGTCGGCGTGGAGGCGCATACGCATGAGTTCATCGCGACCGCGCACGAGGACCAGAAGTTTGGCTTCTCGCTCGCCGAAGGTGACGCCGAGGAGGCCGTCCGGCGGGTGCTCAAGCTGAAGGCGCTGGACCTCGTCGGGCTGCACTCACACATCGGCTCGCAGATCTTTGACACCGCCGGCTTCGAGGTGTCGGCACATCGGGTTGTCGAGCTGGCCGGCCGCATTCGGGATGAGCACGGCGTCGAGCTGGCTGAACTCGGCCTCGGCGGCGGGTTCGGCATCGCATACGTCGCCGGCGACGACCCTGAGCCGACGTCGGACATTGCCGCCCGACTGATCGCAATCGTCGGGCGGGAGTGCACAGGGCTGGGGCTCGCCGTTCCGCGACTGTCTGTCGAGCCCGGTCGAGCCATCGCCGGTCCGGGCACGATCACGGTGTACGAGGTCGGCACGGTCAAGCCGGTGCGGCTCGACGGCGGGCTGGTGCGGACCTTCGTCTCCGTCGACGGCGGCATGAGCGACAACATCCGCACCGCGCTGTACGACTCCTCGTACTCTGCGGTGCTCGCGTCGCGGCGTTCCGACGCCGAGCCGATGCTGACCCGCGTCGTGGGCAAGCACTGCGAGAGCGGCGACGTGGTGGTCAAGGACTGTTGGCTGCCGGCCGACCTCGCCTCAGGCGACCTGCTCGCGGTGGCGGCCACCGGCGCCTACTGCCGCTCAATGGCCAGCAACTACAACCAGCTCGGTCGTCCGCCCGTCGTCGCGGTACGGGACGGCCTGACTTCGGTCATGGTTCGACGTGAGACGATCGAGGACCTGCTCCGGCTCGACGCGGGCTAGCACCAGGCTGAGCAGCCGGTTGACCCGGTCTGCGAGGATTGCGCCGGCAGCAGCCCGAACACTCGGGAGGATCCATTGGCGGCGCAGGCGCTGAAGGTCGCGCTGCTCGGCGCCGGAACCGTCGGCACCGAGGTCGCGCGCCTGCTGAACACTCAGGCCGACGACTTGACCGCCCGCATCGGCGCGCCGCTCGAGCTCGTCGGCGTCGGCGTGCGCGACGTGGGCCGTGACCGTGGGCTGGGCCTCGACCCGGGCCTGTTCACCGACGACCTCGACGGCCTGGTCTCGCGACCTGGCGTGGACGTCGTCGTCGAGCTGCTCGGCGGCATCGAACCAGCGCGTTCGCTGATCCTGTCCGCAATGCGCGCCGGCGCGGCTGTGGTCACCGGCAACAAGGCGCTGCTGGCTGAGGACGGCGCGACCCTGTATGCGGCTGCCGACGAGCACCACGTCGACCTGTACTACGAGGCGGCCGTCGCCGGCGCCATCCCGCTGCTGCGGCCGTTGCGGGAGTCTCTGGTCGGGGACCGGGTCCAGCGCGTGCTCGGCATCGTCAACGGGACCACGAACTACATCCTCACCCGCATGGACGAAACCGGCGCGGCCTTCGAGGACGCGCTCGCCGAAGCCCAAGCCCTCGGGTATGCGGAGGCTGACCCGACCGCAGACGTCGAAGGCCACGATGCCGGGGACAAGGCCGCGATCATTGCGGGCCTCGCGTTCCACACCCGGGTCACCGCCGCTGACGTGACCACGGAGGGCATCAGTCGGATCACACCCGACGACATCGCGGCGGCCAGGGTGATGGGAGCGGTCATCAAGTTGCTGGCCGTGTGCGAGCGCATCCCCGGTGGCCGGGGCATCTCGGTACGCGTTCATCCGGCGATGGTGCCGCGGACGCACCCGCTCGCGAGCGTGCGCGACGCATACAACGCGGTGTTCGTCGAGTCGGATGCAGCCGGCCAGCTCATGTTCTACGGCCGCGGCGCTGGCGGTGCGCCGACTGCCAGTGCGGTGCTCGGCGACATCGTTGCCGTGGGACGCAACCGCCTGTCCGGCGGACGTGCCCCGGGCGAAACTGCATACCTCACGCTGCCCGTCGCGGCGCCCGGCGAGGCCGAGACGCGGTATTACCTGCATCTGGACGTTGCCGACAAGGCCGGCGTGCTGGCCCGGGTGGCGACGACGTTCGCCGAGCACGGAGTCTCGATCGAGACATTGCGGCAGGACGGTCACGGCGACGACGCGAGCCTGGTCATCGTCACGCACGTGGCCCGCGAGCACGACCTGGCGCAGACGGTCGAGACCCTGCGCGGACTCGATGTGGTCCGCGACGTTGCCAGCGTGATGCGTGTCGTGGGGGACTGAGATGAGCGCCACGCTCGTCGGACACGCGACCCACCAGTGGCTCGGCGTGATCGAGGAGTACCGGTCGCGCTTGCCCGTCACTGACGCGACGCCGATCATCTCGTTGCGCGAGGGCGGCACCCCGCTGGTGCTCGCGCAGACCCTGTCGGAGCGCACCGGCTGCGAAGTCTGGCTGAAGGTCGAGGGCGCGAACCCCACAGGCTCGTTCAAGGACCGCGGGATGACGATGGCCATCAGCAAGGCGGCCGAGGAGGGCGCCCGCGCCGTCATCTGCGCATCGACTGGGAACACATCTGCGTCCGCCGCCGCCTACGCGGTACGCGCCGGGATGATCTGCGCGGTCCTCGTGCCCGACGGCAAGATCGCGCTCGGCAAGATGTCGCAAGCGCTTGCTCACGGCGCCCGTCTGCTCCAGGTCGCCGGCAACTTCGACGACTGTCTGACCCTCGCGCGCGCTCTGTCCGAGCGCTATCCGGTTGCGCTGGTGAACTCGGTGAACCCTGCCCGGATCGAAGGGCAGAAGACCGCCGCATTCGAGATCGTCGACCTGCTCGGTGATGCGCCCGACGTCCACGTGCTGCCGGTCGGGAACGCCGGAAACATCACCGCGTACTGGAAGGGATACCGCGAATACGCCGATGACGGTGTCGCGACCCAGCGACCGCGGATGTGGGGCTTCCAGGCTTCGGGCGCCGCGCCCATCGTTGACGGCGCCCCGGTCGCCGCGCCTGCGACGATCGCCACCGCCATCCGGATCGGCAACCCAGCGTCCTGGGACCAGGCGATCGCGGCCCGCGACGAGTCGGGCGGACTGATTCACAAGGTGACCGACCGGCAGATCCTCTCGGCCTATCGGCTGCTGGCCACGCGTGAGGGTGTTTTCGTCGAGCCGGCATCAGCGGCGTCGGTGGCTGGCCTGCTTCAGGCGCACGAGGCCGGCTTGCTCGACGCCGGCCGACGCGTGGTGTGCACGGTCACGGGCAACGGTCTCAAGGATCCCGAGTGGGCGATCGCCGGTGCACCCGCGCCGGTCAAGGTGGCCGTCGACGCCGATGCCGCCGCGGCCGAGCTCGGGTTGGCGGGCTGAGTGCCGCCACTGTTCCGCGATCTGTCCGTCCGACTGCATGTCCCCGCCACCAGCGCCAACCTCGGACCCGGCTTCGACGCCTTCGGCCTCGCACTGTCCCTGGCCGATGACCTGGTTGCCGAGGTGACTTCCGACGGGCTCGAGGTGGAGGTCGACGGCGAGGGTGCCGACCAGGTGCCGCGGGACGAGGGGCATCTCGTCGTCCGCGCCATGCGCGCGGCTTTCGACCTGCTGGGCGGGCAGCCGCCCGGGCTTTTGCTGCGTTGCGTCAACCGCATCCCCCATGGTCGGGGGCTGGGCTCCAGCGCAGCCGCGATCGTCGGCGGCATCGTCGCCGCGCGCGCGCTGACCATCGGAGGTGACGAGCGGCTTCCGGATGACGACGTGCTTGCGCTCGCCGCGTCCGTCGAGGGGCACCCGGATAACGTCGCCGCCTGCTGGTGTGGCGGGTTCACCATTGCGTGGACCTCGAACGGGCGGGCGGCCTGCACCCGGCTCGACGTGGACCAGCGGGTTCGCCCGGTGGTGTTCATCCCGTCAACCGGGGTCCCGACGTCGACTGCGCGCGGCTTGTTGCCTGCGACCGTGCCGCATGCGGATGCGGCGAGCAATGCAGGGCGGGCGGCGCTGCTGGTCGCGGCTTTGACCAAGGACCCGGCCCTGCTGCTGACGGCGACCGAGGACCGGTTGCACCAGATCTACCGGTCGAGCGCGATGCCTGCGTCGTTCGACCTGGTCGAGTCCTTACGCGCGTCCGGAGTGCCCGCGGTGATCTCTGGTGCCGGTCCGACGGTCCTCGCCTTCGACATCGGAAACAGTGAGCTCGTCAGCCGTGCACCGGTTGGCTTCTCGGCCTATGCCGTCGAGGTCGACGCCGAGGGTTGCCGTGAATGTTGACCTTGGCAGGGTTGGCAGCGCCCCCAGCGCCCGCAATCGACAACGCTCGCGGAAGGCCCGTCCGACACCCCGCGAGGAATTGGCCGTATGGAGGAATGCCCCGAGAGCATGAGGTGTTAGTCTGGTGACGCACCTGGCGCCCCCTGGGCCGGTGCTCCAGCCGTCTCCTTTCTTTGGACGACGCTCCGCAGCCGTCTCCGGACGACCGCAGTCTCGCCCTGCACGGAGAGGTCAACGAACGCGCAGCCCCTCGACGCGCTGGGCAGATCCAGGGCATATCCCATCCGCTCCACGAAGGAACAATCTGTGAGCGATACCACCACCGATGTGGTCATTCCCACGTCCTCCGCTTCAGACAGCGGGGACACCCCAGCCAAGCCGAACAGGCGCGCGGGCACGGGACTCAACTCCATGCTCCTGCCCGAGCTGAAGGCGCTTGCCTCCAGCCTCGGCATCAAGGGCACCACCGGTATGCGCAAGAGCCAGCTGGTCGAGGTCATCACGGCCAACCAGTCCGGCAGCGCCCGCACCTCGGCACCGGGTCGACGTCCGGCAGCGAAGTCGGCTGC
>JBEVHX010000002.1:0-24064 GCA_040510995.1 Candidatus Nanopelagicales bacterium | reverse complement strand
GCGGCGGATCTCCTCGACCGAGATGCCGTTGGCGATGAGCTCGGCGCGCGATGCGAAGTCGATGCCGTAGAAGCAGGGCCACTTGACCGGCGGACTCGAGATCCGCACGTGCACCTCCCGAGCGCCCGCCTCGCGCAGCATCCGGACCAGCGCACGCTGGGTGTTGCCGCGGACGATCGAATCGTCAACCACGACGAGCCGTTGTCCGGCGATGACATCGCGCAGCGGATTGAGCTTGAGCCGAATGCCGAGCTGACGGATCGTCTGCGACGGCTGGATGAACGTCCGCCCGACGTAGGAGTTCTTCACCAGCCCTTGGCCGTACGGGATGCCGGACTCCTGCGAGTAGCCGACCGCGGCAGGTGTGCCGGACTCGGGCACCGGGATGACCAGGTCGGCGTCGATCGGGGCCTCGATCGCGAGCCGGCGTCCAAGCTCGACCCGGGTGGCGTGCACCCCGCGTCCGGCGATTGAGGTGTCGGGCCGAGCGAGGTAGACGTACTCGAACAGGCACCCCTTCGGGTCGGCCGGCGCGAAGCGCTGCGAGCGCAGCCCGTGCTCGTCGATGGCCAGCAGCTCGCCGGGCTCGACCTCGCGCACGAACGACGCGCCGATGATGTCCAGTGCGGCGGTCTCCGAGGCGATCACCCAGCCGCGCTCCAGCCGGCCGAGCACCAGCGGCCGGATGCCTTGCGGGTCGCGCGCCGCATACAGGGTCGTCTCGTCCATGAAGACGAGGCAGTATGCGCCGCGAAGCCGAGGCAGCACCTCAACGGCCGCCGCCTCCTGGGACAGGTCGGGATAGGACGCGAGCAGTGCCGTGACCAGATCAGTGTCCGAGGTCGCGGTGACCGCGGCCATGCCGGGCAGGGCGCCGCTGAGGTCCCGCCGCTGCTCGACGAGATCGGCCAGCTCGCTGGTGTTCGTCAAGTTGCCGTTGTGACCAAGAGCGAGGTGGCCGGTAGCGGTAGCCCGGAACGTGGGTTGGGCGTTCTCCCAGATGCTCGATCCGGTGGTGGAGTAGCGGGTGTGCCCGACGGCCAGGTGCCCGGACAGCGCGCTCAGATGCGATTCATCGAAGACCTGCGCCACGAGGCCCATGTCCTTGTAGACCATGACCTGCTGCCCGTCGCTGACGGCGATGCCGGCTGACTCCTGGCCGCGATGCTGAAGGGCGTAGATGCCGAAGTAGGTGAGCTTGGCCACCTCCTCACCCGGCGCCCAGACCCCGAAGACTCCGCAGGAGTCGTTCGGGCCGCGGTCGGAGGGTTCGGCGGACAGCAGATCGTGGGTAAGCCTGCCGTCGCCGCGCGCCACACCACGATCCTAGGGGTCGCCGTGCGGCACCGCCCTGATCGTTTCGACGACCACTGGCCATGCCGCGCTCAGCGGGTCGATCAGCGCGAAGTGGCCGGTCCTCGGCATTTCGACCAGTCGCGCGGCCGGATGCCGATCGTGGTATGCGCGTGACACGTCGACGGGGACGACGTCGTCGTCGGCCCCGTGCACGAGCACGACGGCAACGTCGGGATCCGGCAGCCGGGCTGGATCGAGGTCGACTCGGGTCGCCGCTGGCTGACCGATGAAGGCGGACACCGCGCCGCGACCGAGCGCGAGTCGTTCGGCCAGCGCGAGGTCGGCGACCGGGGCGAGCCCGACCACCCCGGTGATCTCGGCGACGCCGAGGGTCGCGGCGCACAGCACGAGGTGCCCGCCGGCGGAGTGGCCGACCAGCACCGACCCTCCACCGTGCCTGCCCACCAGCCCGGGCAACCGCTCGACCGCGGCCCGCACGTCATCAGCGGTGAGATCTGGACTGCCGGGCACACGTCGGTACTCGACCGCGGCGACTGTCCAGCCGTCGTCGACCAGCGCGGCGGCCATGGGTCCGACGTGCGCGCGGTCATACATCGGTCGCCAGAATCCGCCGTGCACCAGCACGACCAACGGGCGCTGTTCACCGCGGCCCGCATAGCGAACATCGGCGATCGCGGCGGGATGGCTCCCGTATGCGATGACGTCGTCGGGCGGCGGGGACGACCGCGAAAGGACCGACTCGTCTTCGCTCATGTCAGCCTCCCTCGAACCACGCGGCGCATCCTCCACCAAGATGTGCAGATGGCAACGGCGCCGACCTCCCCGACAGTCCCGCGCGCACCCGAGGAGCTGAACTACCTCTCGTACCTGCGCATCCCCGAGCTGCTGGCGCTGCAGACCCAGCGCAGCGAGCCGCCGCACCCGGAGGAGTTGCACTTCATCGTCACGCACCAGGCCATCGAGCTGTGGTTCAAGCTGATCCTGCAGGACCTCGATCGCATCGTGGCGGCCATCGACGCCGACCAGTGGACGGGCGCGGTCGTGCTGCTGCGCCGGGTGGTCGACATGGTCGACGTGGTGATGGCGCAATTGCGGATGCTGCAAGACATGCCGCCGTGGGCGTTCCACGAGTTCCGCTCCTACCTCGGCACGGCGAGCGGGACCCAGTCCGAGCAGTTCCGCGAGATCGAGGTGCTGTCCGGGCTCCGCGACGAGGACTACCTGGCAACCCTGCACGCGGTGCACGCCGAGGAGCTGTCGGTGGCCGTGCAGGCCCGGCTGGCTGCACCGTCGTTGGCGGACGCGCACGCTGCGGCGGCGGTGCGCCTCGGGATCACCGACCTGGCGACGTTCTACGCGGAGACCGGGCCTACGGTGCCGTTCTACCTGCTGTGCGAGGCGCTGCTCGACTACGACGAGCGGTTCCTCCGCCTGCGTTACGGGCACCTCGTGCTGGTCGAGCGGGCCCTGGGTGGCCGGACACGTGGCACGGCCGGCACGGCAATCACCTACTTGCAGCGGACCACGGGCTACCGCTTCTTTCCGGCGCTCTGGGAGGTTCGCAGCGCGTTGTCCGTACGCGGCGGTGGCGAGCTGGCCCGCTGACTGGAGGCGCCTCACCCCGCGATCCTGAGGTGTCCGCCCGACGCGCTGTGGTGATCGTGAAGATGGCTCAAGATCGTGGGGAGTCGGACGGGCCGTCGACGGTCGGGGCCTGGGAGGACGTCGACATCGTCGCCCGCTCCCACGCGGCGGCCCACTCGTCGATGTCGGCGCACGCGACGTCATCGCGTCCGTCCAGGCAGTCTCCAAGGGGTGTGACCTCGATGGTCACGGTCGCCCAGAATGCCGAGTCCTGGGCCCCGGTGTTGGTACACAGGTCGGGCGCCATGATGCAGGCCTCGCTGCTTGCCGGGGCTTGCCCCATGCGGGTGGCGACCGGGGCCTGCACCGAGCCGCGCACCGTGTAGTCGAGCCACCGGTACGCGCAGTTGGGGTGCTCAGCGTCGCTGGTCAGCATCCACGAGTCGGACACGCCGAGGGTGGCGTCCAGCGGTTGAGTCTGGATCGGGATGCCGGCCGCGACCAGCCGGTCCACCACCGGTTGCGGGGCCAGCGCGACCGCAGCCGCACCGCTGGCCAGCGTGTCGTAGAGCTCGGTCTCGGTGGACCACATGTCGCCCCCCGAAGCGGCGGCCGCCACTCGATCGGCAGCAACCGACAGCTCGTCGCCGGTCAGAGCGAACGGATCCTCGACCCCATCGACGAGTGCCGCGGTCGCCAAGGTCGACGGCGAGTCCGGCAGGGCGATCGGCCATGGCGACGACTCCTCGAACAGCGCGTCCAGCCCGGTCAGCCGGGTGGTGACCACATCGCTGCGCGAGGCCAGCAGCAGCGGGCTGCGACCCTGCGGCACCCCATACGTGATGCCGTTCCAGGTGTTCCACCGGCGGTTCTTGAGGTCCTCGAAGACCTGGCTGTACGACGGCACCAAGTCGAGGTTGAGCGGGGCGACCGACCCGTCGCCGATCAAGCCGAGCGCCGTCCACCCCGGAACGGAGATCAGGTCCCAGCCGCCGGCGGCCAGTCCGTTGCTCAGCTCACGGTCGGAGTCGAACGGCGTCGCCGACACCTGGCAGCCGGTGTCGCGCTCGAACGCGGCCACCTGCTCGGGCTCGGCATACCCGGGACGGACGAGCATCTTGAGCAGACTCTCCGCCTCGCCGAGTGCCGGCTGCGCCTCGAGCGCCGGCGGGACGAACGTCGGGATCGGCTCCGGGGTCGCGTCGTCATCGGGACCGGTGCAGCCCGCGAGCGTCAAGGCCGCCACAGCAGCCAGGGCGACCACCGCGGGCTTCGGAGCGCGCACCCAGAATCACCCTTCCCCGTGTTGCCTGCCCGATCATCGTCGGGCATGCCGCCTCAAGCCATGCCGTCGAACGGCAACGGTTCTGTATCAAAGCGGACACGCCCGCAGCCGGCCGCGGCACCCGAATCCGCTTCGGTGCAGCTCCGGCCGTTGTCGCAGTGCTCCAGCCGCGATGAGGGACGGACCGCCGCGACAGCGCCTAGTTCGGCTGAACCAGTCAGCCCTTGCCCGGGTGCACCGTGCCGCAGTTCGCGCAACGCCGACCGGTCTCGTCGTCGTAAAACGCCTGGAACACAGGCGGCAGGTCCTTGACGATGTCGCTCACCTGCAGCTCGACCTCGTGCACGAGGTGGGAGCAGTTCGGGCAGTACCACCGGAACTTCTCCAGCGTTCCCGGCTCGCGAATGCGCTCGACGACCATGCCGATCGAGCCCGGGTTGGGACGTTGCGGCGAATGCGGCAGGCCCCGTGGCAGCATCCACATCTGGCCCTCGCCGATGTCGACGCGGTCGGGGCCGTCGGGCGTCATGACGTTGAGGTGCATCGAGCCCTTGATCTGGAAGAAGAACTCCTCGTACGGGTCGACGTGGAAGTCGGTCCTCGCGTTCGGGCCACCGACGATCATCACGATGAAGTCAGAGCCACCGGGGAACATCTCCTTGTTCGCAACGGGCGGCACCAGCTCGTGGCCGTGCTCGGCGAGCCAGCCCTCGAAGTCGACCGCTGGCTTGATGTCAGTCACGTCCGCTCCTCTCGGTGGGTGAGTGCGCGCACAGCACGGGGCAGCGCGTACGCGGCCCCGGTCGCCACGGCCCGTGCCTGTGACGGCACGGTGGTCCGCCGTACAACGTCCGCGTAGGGCAGGGTCGTGAACGAGACCAGCTCGTAGCGCGACACGTAGTGCTCGGGCAGCCAGCGCTCGAGCGTGTGCTGCACGCCCTTCTGCAGCCGGAACAGCCGACTGCCCGACTTGGTGCTCATCTCGACGAAGTTGTCCAGCGCCATGTCGGCGATGGCGTTGGTGTTCTCGATGCGTCTTGACTCGTACGCGGCCAGCGCTGTGCCCCAGTCGCCGGCGAACTCGGACAGGCATCGGTCGAGCTCGACGACATCCTCGAAGGCGGCGTTCGCGCCCTGGCCGAAGAACGGGACGATCGCATGCGCCGCATCGCCGAGCAGCGCGGCCCGGCCGCCGGTCCACGTGCTGCACCGGATCGTCACCAGGTTGCCGATCGGGTTGGCCTCGAAGTCCGCCGCGAGGGTGGGCATGAGCGGCACCGCATCGGCATACCGCTGCTCGAAGTGCGCGAGCGCCTGCTTGCCCGTGCGGACCTGTGCGAAGTCGCTGGGCGGCCAGAACAGCGTGCACGTGAAGCTGCGGTCCGGGTTGGGCAGAGCGATCATCATCGCGCCGCCGCGCGGCCAGATGTGCAGCGCGTCGGAGTCCATGGCGAAGTCACCGTTGCGGGCCGGAATGGTGAGCTCCTTGTACTGGCAGTCCAGGAAGTCCTGCTGGTAGTCGAAGCCGGGCATGGTCTGCAGCCGGGCACGCACGACGCTGAACGCGCCGTCCGCCCCGATGACGACGTCGGCCTTGGCCTGTTGCCCGCCGTGCGGCGTGTCGAACTCCAGCAGGCCGCTGTCCGGCTCGACTCGCACCAGCCGGTGGTCGAAGTCGACTGACACCAGGTCCGACGCCAGCGCCGCGTCGAGGAGCGTCGCGTTGAGCGCGCCGCGGGAGATCGAGTTGATCGCCCGCGTGCCGTCGGCGCTATAAGGGGTGAACACAGTGCTGCCCTGCTCGTCGTGGATGCGGCGGCCGCGCATCGGCAGTGCGTCGGCCATCACCTGGTCCTCCAGGCCGATGCGGCGCAGCGCGTCCAGCCCACGCGCCGAGATCGCGAGGTTGATCGAGCGGCCGCGCTCGGGCCCGGTGGTCCGCGGGTCGCCGCGGCGCTCGTACAGGGACACTCGCAGCCCGCGACGTGCGAGATAGGCCGCGAGCAAGCACCCGGACAGGCCGGCCCCGACGACGGCGACGGTCACGACACCTCGACGAGGGCGCGGGCGACTCGCCAGCAGTCATGGAACGTGCAGTACATCGGGACCGGTGCGAGTCGGATGACGTTCGGCTCGCGGACGTCGGCGATCACGCCATGCTCGTGGCGCAGCTGCGCAGCGACCTTTGGCGCGTCCCGATCGCCGACCTCCACAGACAGCTGCGACCCGCGCCGGTCCGGGTCGCGCGGGGTCAGCACGCGATGGCCGAGCGGCAGCACGTAGTGGTCCAGCAGGTCTTCAAGGTATGCGGTCAGCCGCCGGCTCTTCGCGCGCAGCGCGGGCATCCCCACGGCGTCGAACATGGTGAGCGAGGTGAGCACCGGCGCGAGCGCAAGGATCGGCGGGTTGGACAGCTGCCAGGCATCCGCGGTCGCGACCGGCGTGAGCGTCGGCAGCATCCGGAACCGGTTGGCCGGGTCGTTGCTCCACCAGCCCGACAGTCGAGGGATCGCCTCGTCCCCGACGTGGAGCTCATGCACGAACGCGGCGGCGACGGCACCCGGTCCGCTGTTCAGGTACTTGTAGGTGCACCAGGCGGCGAAGTCGACCTCCCAGTCGTGCAGCGACAGCTCGACGTTGCCAGCGGCGTGCGCGAGGTCCCAGCCCACGACGGCCCCGGCATCGTGACCGGCTCGGGTGATCGCCGGGATGTCCATCAGCTCGCCGGTGTAGTAGTTGACGCCGCCGAACAGCACCAGCGCGATGTGCGTGCCCGCGTCGCTACGCAGCAGAGCCTCGACGTCCTCGGTGCGCAAGTTGTCCTCACCGTCACGGGGTCGCGCGCGCATGATCGCGTCGTCCGGGTCGAAGCCGCGGTGTGCGGCGTGACTGCGCACCGCGTAGCTGTCGGACGGGAACGCGGTGTCCTCGATGAGGATGCGGTATCGGTCCGTCGTGGGCCGATAGAAGGAGGCCATCATGAGATGCAGGTTGACAGTCAGCGAGTTCATGGCCACGACTTCGACCTCGCGGGCGCCGACGAGCCGGCCGAGCCGGCCACGGAGCAGCTCGTGGAAATCGACCCACGGATGCGTGGCCTCGCGGTGCCCCTCGACTGCGAGCGTCGCCCAGTCCCGTAGCTCGACCGCGAGATCGTCGGCGACCCGCTTCGGCTGGAGGCCGAGCGAGTTGCCCGCCATGTATGCGACCGCGGGCTCGGCCCCGTCATGCGGCGGGATCAGGAACCGCTCGCGCATCGTCGGCAGCGGGTCGGTCGCGTCGAGCCGGCGGGCGCCGTCGTCGAGGCCGTCGAGGGCGTTGCCGGTCACGGTCCAACCGTCGCACGTGCGCGCTCCCCGAGAAAGGCGCCGGCATTGGTCGACAGGATCGCGGTGCGCTCGGCGTCGGTGAGCAACGGGTTGTCCCGCACGACCCGACCTGCAGGCCGCTCGCCCAACGGGTAGGGGTAGTCGCTGCCGACCACGACTCGGTCAGGCCCGACTCGATCGACCAGGAACCGCAGGGTGCGGTCATCGAAGACGACGCTGTCGACGTAGAAGCGTTGGGTGTAGTGCGAGGGCGGTTCCTTGGATGTGCCGACGGCGTCGGGTCGCTGACGCCAGGCGTTGTCCATGCGGCCGAGCGCATACGGCAGCGATCCACCGCCGTGCGCGAAGCAGATCCGCAGCGACCTCGGCAACCGGTCGAAGACGCCACCCAGGATCATCGCGGTGATCGACAGGTGGGTCTCGCCAGGCATACCGACCAACCAGCGGGCCATCCACCGGTCGAGTCGCGGTGACGTCGGCATGTCCCACGGGTGCACGAAGACTGGCGCGTCGACCTCCGCGCAGTGCTGGAGGAACGTGACGATTCCCTCGTCGTCAAGGTCGCGCTCACCCAGATGGTTGCCGATCTCGACGCCGACGTGACCGTTGGCCAGGCTGCGATCCAGCTCGCGGCAGGCGGCATCCGGGTCTTGCAGCGGAACCTGGCAGAACGGCAGTAGCCGACCCGGCGCTTGCGCGCACAGATCGAGCGCAAGGTCGTTGAAGATCGTGGCTACCTTCGCCGCCTGCTCGCCGGGGCGGTCGCAGCAGAAGAACACCGGCGTCGGCGAGACGACTTGCTGGTGGATTCGGTCCTCGACCATGGCCGCCAACCGCACGTCGGCGTTCCACGATGCGTCGGTGATCCGGCGAAACTCCTTGTCGCCGAGCATGATCACGGCCTCGCGCTCGGACTCGATGCGCAGCGACGGCCAGTCGACGCCGCCTCCGCAGGCGGTGGCGAGGTCGGGCCAGCCGCGCGGGACCGAGTGCGCGTGCACGTCGACGGTGCCCGCGGTCACGCGACTCATCACGAACCCGAGTCTTGCAGGGCGTGGCGGACACTGGCTCGGCGCGCTACAACGAAGCCATGGCCGACACCGACCGGGTTGCACGATGGATCGATGGCTACGTCCGGGCGTGGAACTCGAACGACCCGACGGACATCGGCGCACTCTTCACCGATGACGCGGCGTACCACACCGCACCGTTCCGGACACCATGGCGAGGGCGTCAGCAGATCATCGACGGCTGGCTCGACCGCAAGGACGAGCCCGGGGAGGCCACGTTCGAATGGCACCTGGTGCTCGACACCGACGACCTGTCCGTCGTCCAGGGGACGACTACCTATCCGGACGAGACGTTCAGCAACCTGTGGCTGATCCGGCTGGACGCGGACGGCCGCTCCCGCGAGTTCACCGAATGGTGGATGGAGCAGCCCCGCTCATAGGTCAGAGCAGCGGCAGGAGCTCGGCGAGATCGGCTCGTTGACCGCTGGCGTGGATGCGACCCATCACGACTGCCTCAGACCAGCCCCAGCGACCGGTGGCCAGCCTGATCCACGAGGTCGCGTCGGTTTCCACGACGTTCGATGGGGTTCCTCTCGTATGCCGCGGGCCGGCGACGGCCTGCACCGCCGCATACGGCGGCACCCTGACCTCGAGGGCCTTGCCCGGCGCCTTGTCGGCGAGCGCGTCGAGCAGGAACCTCACGACCAACTGCTCGGCGTCGCGCTCGATCGTCGGCAGCGACTGGCCGGGCATCGAGCGCGCGAGGTCGTCGGCGTGCACGACGAGTTCCACGACGCGGGAGAGCACGAAGTCGCCGAGCCGGATTGGCCCCCGGCGCGCAACCATGACGCGGTCACCCGGACCAAGCGCGTCCAGGGTCTCAACGGCCCGGGCCCACGCCGCGTCGATCCAGTCGAGCTCGCCCCCTGTCGCCTCGACGGCCAGCTCGCGGGTGGTCGTCGCGATCGCGTCAGCGCCCGCCGCATACGTAGCAACGTAGGCAGGCAGCGACATCGGGAGCGCTCGGGGGTCGGGTGGCTCGAGGGCAGCGATCGCGTCCATCGCCCGCCCGATGTGCACGATCAGCTCCCCCACGGTCCACTCCGGCAGCACCGACCGGTCCGGATACGCCGCAACGGGAACCTCGCCGATCCAGCGGCGTAGCGACGACCACTGCGACTCGAGCGCTGCGCGGGATCGCGCGAGTTCGGCCGGGCGGATCAACTTGACGTCACCCGACAAACGGGCCGAACAGCGCGGGAAATGTCGCGGTGTTCGCAGCGCGCAGCTCCGCGAGCGGAACCGAGAACTGGCCCTGGACCTCGAGCATCGCACCGTCGTCGACGCCGTCGACCACCCCGATCCGGGCGAACGGCAGACCGCGCGCCTCGCACATCGCGGCGAATCTGGTCTCCTCCGACCTAGGGACCGCGATCACCGCACGCGCCGCCGACTCGGCGAACAGCAGGACGAACGGGTCAGTGCCCTCCGGCAGCACGACCCGCGCACCCATCGAACCGCGCAGGCACAGCTCTGCCAGCGCGATCGCGAGACCACCATCGGACAGGTCGTGCGCAGCGTGAGCAAGCCCATCTCGCGATGCGCTGACCAGCACCTGCGCGAGCAGTCGTTCGGCGCCGAGGTCGACGTGCGGGGGCAGCCCGCCAAGATGCTGGTGCACGACGTGTGCCCACTCCGACCCGCCGAACTCGTCACGGGTGAGCCCGAGCAGGTACAGGGCGTCGCCCTCGTGCCAGAGAGCCATCGGAGTGCGCCGGGCCACGTCGTCGATCACGCCGAGCACGCCGACGACCGGCGTCGGCAGGATGGCCGCGTCGCCTGTCTGGTTGTAGAACGACACGTTCCCGCCGGTCACCGGGACACCCAGCTCGAGGCAGCCATCGGCCAGTCCGCGCACCGCCTCGGCGAACTGCCACATCACCGCCGGGTCCTCGGGGCTGCCGAAGTTCAGGCAGTCGGTCACTGCAAGTGGGATCGCGCCGCTCGTCGCGACATTGCGGTATGCCTCCGCGAGCGCGAGCCGGGCGCCGTCGTACGGGCTGAGCTTGGTGTAGCGGCCGTTGGCGTCGGTGGAGACAGCGACGCCGCGACCGGTCGTCTCGTCGACGCGGACCATGCCCGCGTCGTCCGGCTGCGCGAGCACCGTGTTGCCCTGGACGTAGCGGTCGTACTGTGCGGTGACCCAGGACTTGTCGGCCAGGTTCGGGCTGGAGATGAGCTGAAGAAGCGTGGCGCGCAGCTCGTCACCGGTCCTTGGCCGGGCCAGGCGATCCGGCGAGTCGGCCTGCAGGGCGTCCTGCCACTCCGGCCGTGCATACGGACGCTCGTAGACCGGGCCCTCATGGGCGACCGTGCGCGGCGGCACGTCGACAACGAGGTCCCCGTGCCAGTACACCTCGAGCCGGCCGGTGTCGGTGACCTCGCCGATCACGGTGGCGTCGACGCCCCACTTGCCGCAGATCGTCAGGAACGGGTCGAGCTTGGCCGGCTCGACGATCGCGCACATGCGCTCCTGCGACTCGCTCATCAGGATCTCTTCTGGCGCCAGCGTGGTGTCGCGCAGCGGCACGCTGTCGAGCTCGACCCGCATTCCGCCGTCGCCAGCGCTGGCGAGCTCGCTCGTCGCGCACGACAGGCCAGCGCCGCCGAGATCCTGGATGCCGACGACCAGGTCGATCGCGTACAACTCCAGGCAGGCTTCGATGAGCAGCTTCTCGGTGAACGGGTCGCCGACCTGCACGCTGGGTCTCTTGGTTGGCTTGGTGTCATCGAAGGTCTCACTCGCCAGGACCGAAACCCCGCCGATGCCGTCGCCGCCGGTCTTCGCGCCGAAGAGCACGACCAGGTTGCCGTTGCCGGAGGCGAAGGCGCGCTTGATCTGCTCGTGCCGCATGGTGCCGACGCAGAGCGCGTTGATCAGCGGGTTACCGAGGTAGGACTCGTCGAAGACGACCTCGCCACCGACATTCGGCAGGCCGAGGCAGTTGCCGTAGCCGCCGATACCGGCCACGACCCCGGGCAGGACACGCGTGGTGTCCCTGGCGTCGGCCGGGCCGAAGCGCAGCGGGTCCATGACGGCGACCGGACGTGCCCCCATCGACATGATGTCGCGCACGATGCCGCCAACGCCGGTGGCCGCCCCTTGGTACGGCTCTACGTAGCTCGGGTGGTTGTGCGACTCGACCTTGAAGGTCACCGCCCAGCCGTCGCCAATGTCGACGACGCCGGCGTTCTCGCCGATGCCGACGAGGAGTGCGGTGTTCTGCGGCTGCTTGTCGCCGAACTGCTTGAGGTGGACCTTGCTGGATTTGTACGAGCAGTGCTCGCTCCACATGACCGAGTACATCGCCAGCTCGCACGAAGTCGGTCGGCGGCCCAGGATGTCTCGGATCCGTTGGTACTCATCGGCTTTCAGCCCGAGCCCCGCCCAGGGCTGCTCGACCTCCGGTGTCTGCTCGGCGTGCTTGGTGGTGTCGACCATCACGCCGCCACCAGCCGGCGGAGCACCGATGTGAAGAAGCCGAGGCCGTCGGTCGTTGGTCCGGTGAGCTTCTCGACCGCGTGCTCGGGATGCGGCATCAAGCCGACGACGTTGCCGGCCTCGTTGCAGACTCCAGCGATGTCACGACGGGAGCCGTTGGGGTTGACCTCGAGGTAGCGCGCGACGACCCGGCCCTCGGCTTCGAGCGCATCGAGGATGCGCTCGTCGGCGACGTAGCCGCCCTCGCCATTCTTCAGCGGGACCACGATCTGCGCCCCGGGCTGGTAGTCGTTGGTCCAGGTCGTCTCGGCGTTCTCGATGCGCAGCCGCTGGTCACGGCATACGAAATGCAGATGGCTGTTGCGGACCAGCGCACCGGGCAGCAGATGGGACTCGCACAACACCTGGAAGCCGTTGCAGATGCCGAGCACGGGTAGCCCGGCGCGAGCCTGCTCGACGATCGTGCTCATCACGGCCGCGAAACGGGCGATCGCGCCGCAGCGCAGGTAGTCGCCGTAGGAGAAGCCGCCGGGGAGCACGACCGCGTCGACGCCGTGCAGGTCGCGGTCGGCATGCCAGAGCGGCACCGGCTCGCCGCCGGCCAGCTCGATTGCGCGCTGCGCGTCGCGGTCGTCGAGGCTTCCCGGGAAGGTGACGACGCCGACGCGTGCACTCACAGGGAGCGCACCGTGAAGTCCTCGATCACCGGGTTGGCGAGCAGCCGTTCGGCGATCTCCTGCACCTGGTCGAGGTCGGCCGCGACCGCGTCGTCGAACGTGAGCTCGATGCGCTTGCCGATGCGCACATCCGTGACACCGCTGACGCCCAGGCTCGGCAGTGCGCGGTGGACGGCTTGGCCTTGAGGGTCGAGGATCTCCGGCTTGAGCATGACGTCGACGACGACGCGGGCCACTGGGCGCTCCGTGGGTCGAGGTATCCCGGCGACGCCGAGTCTATCGGCCGTCGTCGCCACCGCCGATCGAGCGACTGAGTGGTCGCGGCCACCTCGGCCGATGCTGGAGCTGCGGAACAACGTCACCGTCTACGACGCCGTGTACATCGCCCTTGCCGAGTACCTGGGTGCACGCCTGCTGACCGGTGACGCTCGCCTGGCCCGAGCACCTGGACTGCGTTGTGACGTCGAGGTCCTGAAACCGCGACGCTGATCAGAACCGCCCGGCTCTGCGCATTCGCCGAGGCCGGCCGTCGGGGTCGTAGAGCCGGTGGTAAAGCGGCGTCGCCCACAACCGGGTCGACCGGGGCAGCATCGGGTCGCGCAGCGGCCGTAGCCGCCCCGGCGGGCGGGTTCCCCGCCGCCCTCCGTCCCACCAGGCCTGCAACGCGGCAGCACTGGTGGCAAATGCGTCGAAGGCTGACGTGGGGTCGACCAGGTCGACGTCGTCACCCTCGGCCCTATCGAGGTGCTCGCGGGCCAGCATCAGCCGCAGACCCCGCGCAAACGTGCGCGCGCCATCACCGAACCCAGCCGGGTCAGCTGGATCACGAGCGTCGCGAGTCGCGTCGAGCACCGCCGCGCTGAGCTCGGAGTCATTGGTCCACGAACGCCGGTTGAAGTTGTCGGAGCCGATCGTGGCCCAGACGTCGTCGACGATGCAGACCTTCGCGTGGACGTAGACCGGCGTGCCCGCGTGGTTCTCGACCCCGAACAAAGCGACCCGCTCGCCACCCGCTTCGGTGATGGCCCGGACCGCGCGCTCGCGCCCGACGAAGTTCGCCGGCTCGGCGAGGCCATCCTGATCAGGGCAGTGCGGCAGGACCGCGATCAGGTACAGGTTGGGGTTGCTCGTCAGCGCGTCGGCGAAGGTCCGAGCCACCTCGTCCGACCACAGGTACTGGTCCTCGACATAGACCAGGCGGCGCGCCCGCAGGATCGCCTTGGTGTAGCCGCGCGCCACACTGCGCTCGCCCTGTGACGCGAACGCATATCCCTTGCCCAGCCGGTTGGGGTAGGTCCGCAGCAGTTGCACAGCGTGCGGGCCGCACGGCGGCGGGTCCGGAAGCTGCGGCGGCAACTCCTTCGGGTGCGTGTCGTCGCCGCGGGCCAGGTCGAGCAGCATCTGCAGCGGGTTGCGCGACAGCGGCGCCTGGTCCTCCCACCGCTCGCGAAAGACCGTCTCGACGTCACCGACCACCGGGCCCTGCAAGGCGACCTGCATGTCGTGCCACGGCGGCCGGCTCCCGTACACCTTCGACATCGGCTGCTTCTGCGGGTCTCCCCGATGCTCTGCGGTGTCGCGACGGCTATGGCTCAGGTCGATCCCACCCACATACGCGATGTCGAGCGCCGGTCGACCCGGGTGCCGCAGCACCACGAACTTCTGGTGATGAGACCCGACCGGGCGCACCCGCATGTCGAGCAGGACCTCACCGCCGGCCGCCTCGATCTCCTCACCGAGGTGACGATTCTCCGCCTGCGAGAACTGGAGATGGTCCAGGTGCGAGCGCCATACCAGACCGCGCACGTCGACCCCACGCTCGGCCGCCGCCTCGAGCAGACCGCTCACGGTCGGCCCGTCGTCGGTCATCAGCTCGTCCGGGTCACCACGCCAGTCGGTGAACAGCAGGAGATCGCCGCGAAGCATCGCGTTCACGCGCTGCACCAGGTCGGCGAAGTATGAGGCGCCGTGGATGAGGGGCCGGGCAAGGTTTCCGTCGCTCCAGGCGAGCCCGTCGGGGTGACGACGGTCCAACCGCGTGTCCGGGTTGTCCCGTTCCTCCGCTGTGAGGTACCAGTCGGTCAGGGCCACGGCTGTCTGCCTACCCGTCGCCGGTTGTCCGCATGCTTCGCATGATCACGAAGTTCTCCCGCCGATCGCTCGATTTCCATGCGTTTCCCGCGTTTGAGGTCGCGAGCGTGATCAGTGCGGAGCGGCGGCGATCGCGCTCGTGACCATGTCGTCGAGGTCATACTTGGCGCTCCAGCCCAGGTCGGCCCCGGCCAGCGCGGCGGAGGTCACGATCCGCGCGGGATCGCCGGGGCGCCGCGGTCCGACGGTATGCGGGAAGTCCTCGCCGAGCGCCCGCCGGAAGGCATCGAGGATCTCCAGTACCGAGACGCCTTCCCCACGGCCGAGGTTGTAGACCGCGCCGACCGGACGACCAGCCTCGAGCGCGGCCACCGCGGCCACGTGGGCGTCCGCGACATCGACGACATGGATGTAGTCGCGCACGCAGGAGCCGTCGGGCGTCGGGTAGTCGTCACCGTGGACGTTCGGAGGCCGCCCGTCCTTCAGCGCAGCGAGCACCAGCGGGAACAGGTTGTGCGGGCTGGCGTCGTAGAGGTCCGCGCTGCCGGAGCCCACCACGTTGAAGTAGCGCAGAGAGACCCCACGCAGCCGGGTGATGCGGCAAACGTCGCGCAGCAGCCACTCACCGGCGAGCTTGGTCTCGCCATACGGCGACTCGGGTCCGACGGGCGTGCCCTCGTCGACCAGGTCGACATCCGGCGTGCCGTAGACCGAGGCCGACGAGGAGAACACGAACGAGGGGATACCGGCCGTGACGGCCTCTTCGAGCAGCACCCGCGTGCCCTCGACGTTCTCTCGGTAGAAGTCCAGGGGCTGGTCGACCGAGACACCGGCGTACTTCCACCCGGCCAGGTGCACAACGCCAACCGCCTCCGCCAACGCGTTGCGCACGGACGCCCGGTCGAGGAGCGAACCCTGGACGAACTCGACACCCGGCGGCACGAACTCGGCGAACCCGGTCGACAGGTCATCCAGCACAACCGCCTCGCGGCCGGACTCGATCATCGACCGCACGACATGGGCTCCGATGTAGCCCGCGCCGCCGGTGACGACCCATCGCGTCATGCGAACGCCTCTCCGGTAAGTGTTTCGTACGCCTCGATGTACTTCGCCCGGGTGCGCTCGACGACGTCGTCCGGCAGCGCGGGCGGCGGCTCCGAGCCGTGGCGGTCCCAGCCGGAGGCCGGGGACGTCAGCCAGTCGCGAACGTACTGCTTGTCGAATGACTGCTGCGGCCGCCCAGGCGACCACTCCACGAGCGGCCAGAACCGGGACGAGTCGGGGGTCAGCACCTCGTCGGCCAGCACGATGGTGCCGTCCGGGCGGTTCCCGAACTCCAGCTTGGTGTCGGCCAGCACGATCCCCCGCTCCCGCGCAATGCCCTCGGCACGCGCATACACCTCAATCGAGAGCCGGCGCAGCTGCTCAGCGACGTCGCGCCCGACCGTACCGACCACGCGGTCGAAGGAGACGTTCTCGTCATGCTCCCCGACATCGGCCTTCGTCGCGGGGGTGAAGATCGGCTCCGGCAGTCGCGAGCCGTCGGTCAGTCCATCCGGCAACGGGATGCCGCAGACCGCGCCGCTGGCGCGGTAGTCGACCACACCAGACCCGGCGAGGTACCCCCGCACCACGCACTCGACCGGGTGCATCGTCAGCCGCTCGCAGACCATGGCCCGCCCTTCGAGGTCGGCCGGCACGTCGAGAGAGACGACGTGGTTGGGCACGATGTCGGCAAGCTGCTCGAACCACCACAGCGACATCCGGGTCAGCACCCGGCCCTTGTCGGGGATCGGCGTCGGCAGCACGTGGTCGTAGGCCGAGATGCGGTCGGAGGCGACGACCAGCAGGTTCCCGTCCGAGAGCGCATAGAGGTCACGGACCTTGCCTGAGTACAGATGTGTCAGGCTCCCGGTCACCGGGGCAGACTATCCGCGGCTCCCCGACCGGCAGAGCCGCCCGAGGGAGGCAGCTGTGGCGAGCATCGAGGTCACGAACGAGGTCGTGCGGGTGCGGCTCAGCTCCTGGGAGCGCTTCGGCGCGCTCCACGGCGACCTGACGTTCCCGCGCTCGTCGGTAGTCGCGGCCGATGCCGTGCCCGACATTGTCGACCAGGTCCGGGGGGTCCGGGCTCCTGGGTTCGGCTGGCCTTCACATGCCTTGGTCGGTACCTGGCGCGGTCGCGGCTACCGCGACTTCGTCAGCGTGTACCGGGCGCAGCCGCAGGGCGTGGTCGTCCAGCTCAAGGCCGAGGCGTTCGACCGGCTCCTGCTCAGCTGCCCAGAGCCGAAGTCGGTCGTCGCGGCGCTGTACGCCTGACGGGTCAGGCGACTCGGGTCGCGATGCCCGGGTAGTCCTGGACCAGGCCGGCGCCGTCGAAAGACAGGACGCAGGCGACCCCGAAGGCCGGCGCGGTGTAGTCGAACCGACTCTCGTCGTCGGCACTGGTCGCCCACCGGTAGGTCTGCTCCAGCCGCTCGACTCTCAGGTCCGGCACACGCACGTACGCCGCCGGCGCGGCGACGAGCTCGCCAGTCGCGACGTCCAGCCGGTGCACCGGCAGGGTGTTGGTCATCGCCGACGATTCCAGGTCGACGTCGACGCAGCCGTCGAGGTCCGGCGTCGGCACACCGTCGACCAGCCATTCGCCGGGCCGACTCGAGACGAGAGTTACCTGCCTCGCGCCGGAGGAGCTGCGGCTCTCGATCCTGGCGGAGCGAGTGGCCCATCCGTCGTCCACGTCAATCGAGTACCCAACAAGCCAGGCCTCGTCGTCCTCAACAGCGGTGGTCGACCCGACGAGGCGCAGCCCCCCACCCGGGAGCCGCTCGAAGAACACCACCTCGAAGCCTTCGCGGGCGGCGACATGGCGCCACGCAGCCCAGCGCGGCGGGGCAGAGAAGGCCGGCACAGCCCCGGCTCAGAGGATTGCGCCGGGTCGGTACGCGGCCGCGGCGGGGTACTCGGCGACGACCGCGGCCACGCGGGCGACCACCCGGTCGACCTGATCGCCGGCGGCGCCGACGAACGACGCCCGGTCCGCCAGCAGCGCATCCACGGTTGTGCGGGTGAGCCCGAGTCGCTCGTCGGAGGCGAGTCGATCGGTCAGGTCATTACGGGCTAACCCCTGTCGCATCTCGACGGCGACCGCGACCGCGTGCTCCTTGATCGCCGCATAGGCCTGCTCGCGGCCGGCCCCGCCCTTCACCGCAGCCATCAAGACCTTGGTCGTCGCAAGGAACGGCAGATAACGGTCGAGCTCACGGTCGATCACTGCCGGGAACGCCCCGAACTCGTCGAGCACGGTGAGCAACGTCTCGAACAGCCCGTCGATCGCGAAGAACGCATCCGCGATCGCGACTCGGCGGACCACCGAGCAGGAGACGTCGCCCTCGTTCCACTGGTCGCCGGCCAGTTCACCGACCATCGACGCGTAGCCGCGCAGGATCACTGCGAACCCGTTGATCCGCTCTGCCGAGCGAGTGTTCATCTTGTGCGGCATCGCCGACGAGCCGACCTGACCTTCGCCGAAGCCCTCCGTCACGAGCTCGAGCCCAGCCATCAGGCGAATCGTCGTGGCGAGGCTGCTCGGCGCAGCCGCCATCTGCACGAGAGCGCTCACGACGTCGTGGTCAAGCGACCGCGGGTAGACCTGACCGACGCTGTCGAGCACCCGGGTG
The DNA here is from genome assembly GCA_040510995.1 of Candidatus Nanopelagicales bacterium. GTDB lineage: Bacteria > Actinomycetota > Actinomycetes > JBEVHX01 > JBEVHX01 > JBEVHX01. Next base: position 5,589 of record JBEVHX010000002.1, on the reverse strand, counting down.
AAGCCGAGGTGCTCGGCCACCCGTCGCTCGAGCTCGGCGAGCTTGACCTGGTCGCCGCCGAGTAGATCAAGCTGGTCCTGCGCGGTCCCGACCGGTCCTTTGATGCCGCGCAGCGGGTACCGGTCGATCAGCTCCGACAGCCGCTCGAACGCGACCAGCAGCTCGTCCGCGGCGTTCGCGAACCGCTTGCCCAGCGTGGTGGCCTGCGCGGCCACGTTGTGGGTGCGGCCGGCGATCACCGTGTCCCGGTACGCCAGCGCAAGCTCGGCCAGTCGTGCAAGGGCGGCGACCGCGTGGTCGCGGGTGATCTCGAGGCTGGACCGGACCTGGAGCTGCTCGACGTTTTCGGTGAGGTCTCGCGACGTCATGCCCTTGTGGATCTGCTCGTGTCCGGCGAGCTCGCAGAACTCCTCGATGCGCGCCTTCACGTCGTGCCTGGTCACCCGCTCGCGGGCCGCGATCGAGTCGAGGTCCACGTCGTCCACGACCTTCTCGTATGCCTCCACCGCACCGTCGGGGACATCCACGCCGAGGTCACGTTGGGCCTTGAGAACGGCGACCCACAACCGCCGTTCGAGAACCACCTTGTGCTCCTGCGACCAGAGGGTCGCCATCGCGTTGGAGGCATACCGGGCGGCGAGCACGTCCGGGATCAGCGGCTTCGGCACGGCGGCATTCTCCCCCACCCCTGCGGCTACCCCGCGAATACCAACCTCGCGACTCAGGGGACTGCGATCCGGCCCTCGACGGCAGCGAGCGCGATGTCGGTGCGGTGCTGCGAACCGCGCAGCTTGACCTGACCGACGATCTGGTATGCCGCGTCGCGCGCGTCGCTCAGCGTCGCGCCCGTCCCGACCACAGACAGCACCCGGCCGCCAGCCGAGATGACACGGTCAGCGTCGCGACGAGTTCCCGCATGCAACACTCCCTCGACGTCGGCACCCGCGACCTCATCGCCGGTCACCGGTGTCCCCGGGTAGCTCTCCGCGGCCACGACGACGGTCACCGCCGCGTCGGAGGACCAACGCAGTTCCGGGAACTCGGCCAGCTTTCCGGTCGAGGCGGCATACAACAGGCTGGCGAGCGGCGTCTCCAGCCGGGCGAGCACCACCTGGGTCTCGGGGTCGCCGAAGCGTGCGTTGAACTCGACCACGCGGACGCCACGCGCGGTGAGGGACAGCCCGGCGTACAGCAATCCGGTGAACGGCGTGTCGCGCCGTGCCATCTCCTCGATGGTCGGCTGCAGCACCGTCGCCAGCACGTCGTCGACGAGGGTCGGCGGGGCCCACGGCAGCGGCGAATAGGCCCCCATCCCGCCGGTGTTCGGCCCCATGTCATCGTCGCCGAGACGCTTGTAGTCCTGCGCCGGCTGAAGCGGGACCACTGTGGTGCCGTCTGTGACGGCGAACAGCGACACCTCGGGACCGTCGAGGAACTCCTCGACGACGACTCGCTCGCAACCGGCCGCGTGGTTCATCGCAGCCGTCCGCGAGGACGTGACCACGACGCCCTTGCCGGCGGCCAGACCGTCGTCCTTGACGACGTACGGAGCACCGAACGCATCGAGCGCGTCAGCGACCTCCGATGCGGTCGAGCACACGTAGGCGCGCGACGTCGGCACGTCGGCGGCGGCCATCACCTCCTTGGCGAACGCCTTCGAGCCTTCGAGCCGGGCCGCCTCCTTGCTCGGGCCGAAGCACGCGATGCCCGCCGCCCGCACGGCGTCGGCCACGCCTTCGACGAGCGGCGCCTCGGGACCGATCACCACGAGGTCCGCGTGGACGTCACCTGCCAGCGCAGCGACCGCGGCGCCATCGAGCGGGTCGACGTCGCTTTGGTCCGCGATGGTGACCGTCCCGCCGTTGCCCGGCGCGCAGGTCAGTCGCTCGACCGTCGGGTCGCGACGAAGCGCCAGGCACAGGGCGTGCTCGCGTGCGCCGGAGCCGACAACCAGGACGTTCACGGGCGGCAAGGCTAGCGGCGGCGGCGCGCGCATTCACGACGGTCGCCCGCCCGGCGACTCGGGCCTGGCATCCGACGCAGGTCAGCACCTCACACTCTCCTCGAATTCGCCGGCGGCGATGACCCCGGCATCAGGGGCCGACAGTGCCCGCTCAGCGGCACCGCTTGGACGTTCAGGTCAGAAAGACCTTGCGACCCACCGGTGGACTCGTGCGAAGGTTGAGCCCATGGCCGGCAAGGACGCACCTGACGACGACGTACGCAAGAAGTTCGCGGAGGCGCTCCAGCGCAAGAAGGGTCAGCAAGGGGACAAGGCCGGCGACGTCGACTCGACGGGACCAGGCGACAAGATCCACGGTGCGCACGGCCCGGCCGCCACGCAACGGACGTTCCGCCGCAAGAGCGGCTGACCCTTCACTCTCGTCACCTGGGGGGCTGTTGAGCACCACCAACGTCGACCCGCGCGAGGCGCTGGTCGAACGCATCGTCGACGCGATGACCGCGACGATGGAGACGTTCGCCATCCATCTCGGCGCCCGGCTTGGGCTGTATGCGGCCATGGCCGACGGTGCGGCCGTGAGCGCGGCTGCGCTGGCCACCCAGACGAAGCTTCATCCGCGACCCGTCCGCGAGTGGCTCGAGCAGCAAGCCGCCGCCGGGGTGCTCGAGCTGGTGGATGACTCCGACGACGACGACGCGCGCACCTATCGCCTGCCGCCGGCGCACGCCGAGGTGCTCGCCGACCGCGACAGCGCGTACTACGGCGCGGCCGGGCCAATCTCGATGGCCGGGGTCGCGGCGGTGCTGCCCGCTGTGCTCGAGTCGTACCGGACGGGTGACGGTGTGCCGTACGCCGACTTCGGCCCAGACCTTCGCGACGGGATCGCCGACTTCAACCGCCCGATGTTCCTGCACGAGCTGGGCTCGTCATGGCTTCCGGCCATCCCCGACGTCCATGACCGGCTGTCCAGCGAGCCCGCAGCGCGCGTGCTGGACCTCGGCTGCGGGGCCGGAGCATCGACGCTGGCCATCGCCAGTGCATACCCGCTTGCCGAGGTGATCGGGGTCGATCTCGACCCGGCCTCGGTCGACGACGCTCGCGACGCAGCGGAGCAGGCGGGCATGGAGGACCACGTGGTGTTCCACCTGCTGGACGCCGCCGAGGTGTCGAGCCACGAAAAGCGATTCGACCTGGTCACGATCTTCGAGGCGCTGCACGACATGGCCGACCCGGCCGGCGCGCTGCGCTCGGCGCGCGCGCTGCTGGCGGAAGGCGGCAGCGTGCTGATCGCTGACGAGCGCGCCGCCGAGCGCTTCACCGCGCCGGCCAACGACGTCGAGCGCTTCTTCTACGGCTGGAGCGTGCTGCACTGCCTGCCCGCGACGATGGCCGAGCACGGCCCGGAGGCGGCCGGCACCGCACTGCGCCCCTCGACTGTCGAACGTTGGGCGAAGCAGGCCGGATTCAGCGAGTTCGAGGTGCTCGACATCGACAACCCGTTCTGGCGCTTCTACCGCATCCGAAACTGACCAATGACGACCATCGAGCCGGTCGGTGGATTCGACCCGCGGTTCAGCGACCCGGACGCCACCGCCACTTCGTGGTCCGATGTGCAGCGCATCCTGGAGGACGCTGAGCTGTACTGGCTGACCACGGTGCGCGCCGATGGCCGCCCGCACGTGACTCCGCTGATCGGCGTCTGGCTTGACCCGGCGTTCCACTTCTGTACCGGCCTGCGTGAGCAGAAGGCTCGCAACCTCGAGCACCGGCAGGACGTCGCGATCACCACCGGATCCAACGCCTGGGCCCGTGGTACCGACGTCGTCGTCGAGGGCACGGCGGTCCGGGTGATCGACGCCGACCGGCTGCAGCAGTTGGCGGACGCCTACGAGGCGAAGTACGGCAGCGAATGGCACTTCGCCGTCGGCGACGGCGTGTTCGGATTCGGCGAGGATGCCGCCGAGGTGTTCGCCATACAGCCGGTGAAGGTGGTGGCATTCGCGAAGCAGCCACACGGCCAAACGACGTTCGCGTTCGACGCCGACTGAACGGCCGCCAACGCCCACGCCCCCGACTGGCTCCACGTCCGGGTTGTTCTCCACATCTCGTGGAGCGGGACCCAGAAGCGGGGGCCGGGTTCGGCGGCCTGCATTGCCACCGGACGAAGGAGCTGACCGCCGGGTCAGCGCAGCGTGCCGAAGGCCTCGTCGAGAATCGCCAGGCCCTCCTTGGCTTCAGCCTCGGTGACCGTGCACGGCGGAACCACGTGCAGCCGGTTGTAGTTGGTGAACGGCAGCAGCCCGCGGTCCTTGCATGCCGCTGCCAAGGCAGTCATCTGCGGTGACGTTCCCGCGTAGGGAGCCAGCGGCTCCCTGGTCGCGCGGTCCCGCACCAGGTCCAGTGCCCAGAAGACACCCAGCCCACGCACCTCGCCGATCGCCTCGTGCCGTTCAGCGAGCTCGCGCAGTCCGGGACCGAGCACCTCGGCGCCGATGCTGCGGGCGTTCTCCACGATTCCCTCCTCCCGCATCGCGTCGATCGACGCCACGATCGACGCGCAGGCGATGGGGTGGCCGCTGTACGTCAGGCCGCCCGGGAAGACCCGCTCGTCGAAGGTGGCCGCGATCTCGTCGCTGATGACGACGCCGCCGACCGGGATGTAGCCGGAGTTTGACCCTTTGGCCCAGGTGATCAGGTCCGGCACCACCGGCCAGTTGTCAAATGCCCACCAGGCACCGGTCCGGCCGAAGCCGGCCATGACCTCATCGAGGATCAACATGATCCCGTAGCGGCTGGCGATGTCCCGCACTCCGGCGAGGTAGCCGGGCGGTGGCACGAGCACACCGGCCGTGCCGACCACGGACTCGATCAGGATCGCCGCGATCGTCGCCGGCCCCTCGAAGATGACGACCTGCTCCAGATGCTCGAGCGCGCGGGCGCACTCCTCCTCCTCGGTGTTCGCCCAGAACGCGGACCGGTACAGGTAGGGCCCGAAGAAGTGCACATGCCCGTAGTTGCCCATCTCGTTCGGCCAGCGTCGCGGGTCGCCGGTCGCGGTGATCGCCGTCGCGGTGTTGCCGTGGTAGCTGCGGTAGAACGAGAGCACTTTGTGCCGTCCGGTATGCAGCCGAGCCATGCGCACCGCGTTCTCGTTGGCGTCGGCGCCGCCGTTGGTGAAGAACACCTTGTTCAGGCCGTCCGGTGACAGGCCGACGATCCGCTTGGCGGCCTCGACCCGGGCCTCGTTGGCGTGCTGCGGCGCGACCGTCGACAGCCGGCCGGCCTGCTCCTGGATCGCGGCAACCACTTTGGGGTGCTGGTGACCGATGTTGACGTTGACCAGCTGTGAGGAGAAGTCGAGGTACCGGTTGCCCTCGTAGTCCCAGACGGAGGTCCCCTCCGCGGCGGCGATCACGATCGGCTTCAGGGCCGCCTGGGCGCTCCAGGAGTGGAACACGTGGGCTCGGTCGAGGTCGTAGACCTCCGCGCCACGGGCTGGGTCAGGCGTCGGGGCTGGCATAGGTCGGAGCCTACGTCCGGCCTGCCTCCCCCGCGGCTTTTTTAGTTGGGGCCCCAAGTTGGGGGGCCCAACACCGCCCAACAACAAAAAACCCCGTTGTAACCGT
>JBEVHX010000001.1:0-27094 GCA_040510995.1 Candidatus Nanopelagicales bacterium | reverse complement strand
ACCATGCCGAGGTCGTGCAGCACCTTGGTGAAGAAGCGTGCGTAGAGCAGGTGCAGGATCGCGTGCGTCACGCCGCCGACGTACTGCGCCACCGGCATCCAACGCTCGACCTCCGCGCGATCGAACGGCACATCCTCGCGGCCAGGTGAGCAGAACCGCAGGAAGTACCACGACGAGTCGACGAACGTGTCCATCGTGTCGGTGTCGCGCTCAGCCGGTCCGCCGCACGACGGGCAGTCCACCTTCACCCAGTCGGTGGCCGCACCAAGTGGCGAGGTGCCCTTCGGTCGTAGGTCAAGTCCTTGTGACGGCGGTAGCAGCACCGGCAGGTCGACGTCGGGGACCGGTACCTCTCCACACGACGGGCAGTGGATGATCGGAATCGGCGTGCCCCAGTAGCGCTGGCGCGAGATCAGCCAGTCCCGCAACCGGTAGTTGACCGCGGCCCGGCCTAGACCATCGGCTTCCAGCTGCGCGGTGATGCGCGCGATGGCCTCGGCCTTGGGCAAGCCGTTCAGGTCACCGCTGTTGACGAGCACGCCGTCACCGCTGGTCGCGTGCCCGGTGCCGGCGGGGTCAGGCGCTCCGGTGTCGACGACAACCCGCACCGGCAAGCCGAACGCCCGCGCGAACTCCAGGTCGCGCTGGTCGTGAGCCGGCACCGCCATGATCGCGCCGGTGCCGTAGTCGGTGAGGACATAGTCGGCCGCGTACACCGGCAGTCGTTCGCCGTTCACCGGGTTGATCGCATACCGATGCAGAAACACACCGGACTTCTCGCGCTCGGTCGAAAGCCGTTCGATCTCCGTCGACTGCTTGACCTTCGTCAGGTACGCGGCAAATTCCTCCTCGGCCTCGGTGCCCCGGGCGAGCTCAGCCGCGAGATCGGAGTCGGCCGCCACCACGAAGAACGTGGCGCCGTACAACGTGTCCGGCCTCGTGGTGAACACGGTCACCGGTCCGTCCAGTCCCTCGATCTCGAACCGGACGTCGGCACCAGTCGAGCGGCCGATCCAGTTGCGCTGCATCGTGAGCACACGGTCGGGCCAGGCACCTTCCAACTGCGCCATGTCGTCGAGCAGCCGGTCCGCATACGCGGTGATCTTCAGGTACCACTGAGTCAGCTTCCTTTTCGTGACCGGCGTGTCACAGCGCTCGCACCGGCCCGCGACCACCTGCTCGTTGGCCAGCACGGTCTGATCCTTCGGGCACCAGTTGACATTGCTCGCCTTGCGATAGGCCAGGCCTTTCTCGAAGAAGCGCAGGAACAGCCATTGGTTCCAGCGGTAATACTCCGGGTCACTTGTGTGCAGCACGCGGTCCCAGTCGAAACTGCATGCATACCGACGCATCGACGCGCGTTGCATCGCGATGTTCTCGTAGGTCCACGCGCCGGGATCGACGCCTCGCTTGATCGCGGCGTTCTCCGCCGGCAGCCCGAAGGAGTCCCAGCCGATCGGGTGCATGACGTCGTAGCCGCGTTGGATCCAGTACCGCGCGGGCACGTCGCCGAGCGCATACGCCTCGGCGTGCCCCATGTGCAGGTCGCCTGAGGGGTACGGGAACATGTCGAGCACGTACATCTTCGGCCGCTCGTCGCCCTGCTGGCCAGCGCGGAACGGCGCGAGCTCGTCCCAGACCGCCGCCCATTTCTCCTGCGCGGCCTCGACGTCGTAGGTCTCGCGCTCCTCGACTGCCTGCTCGGTCATGCGTTCCTGCTCTTCTTGGTCTGGTCCGGACATGAGAAGACCCCTCGCTCAGGAGGGGTCGCCGCGCCGACGTGAAACCAGGGTCAGCGCGGCCGGCTAAGGAGCAGTCCGGTGGTCACGCGTCGATCGTACTCGGAGTGCGCAAGCGACGGCCTCACCAACAGCGGTATGCACCTCCCAAGCCCAGTGCAGTCCATCCGGATTGCCCCCGCCCGCGTCGAGCGAGGGCTGGACGATCGGGTCGAGCTCGACCAGGGCAACCGCCTCGCGCTCGGCCCACCGTCGCGCAGCCACGACCGCTGGCGCGTGGAACCGCTGGGATGGAAAGCCGGGGCCGGTATGCGGTGACGGTCCAAGCAGCGCGACCGAGATTCCTGGTCGGTAGTGCCGGACCCCGTTCACGATCCGGCTCAGGTAGGCATCCGTCGCTGTCTGTGGCAGCTGCCGGAACGGGCCTCCGGTCGCCCTGATCACGCGCGGCGCCAGACTGCGGTACACGCCACGCACCCGACGACGCAGCGACCCCGGCCGAATGTACGGGATGCCGTCGCGCAGGTACGTCGGGACGGCGGCCGGCAGCTGGTCCATCTGCCCCACGGCGAGCAGCAGAGCGTCAGCCCGCGGGACCAGTACCGACCAGGCGTACGGATCCTTGGTGATGGCCCACCAGGCATCGCGCGCGGTCCAGCCCAACCGAGCCTGCACGTCAGCTCGCCAGTCGGGGCCGAGGGCACGGGTCGCGATGTTCGGGTAGAGCCGCGGGTGGGTCAGCAGCTCGGGCCGCTCCGGACCGTGGAACGTCAAAGAGTCACCGAGGACCAGCAGCGACGGCATCGCGGCTCGTCAGTCGGCCGGCAGCGGCAACGCGCGCTCCGCCGCGCCGGTTCGGCGCGCATACATCGCGGCATCCGCGGCCGCCAGCAGGTCCTCGATCGTGCCGTCCTCCCATGGCTCGACGCCAGCCGCTCCGACCGTGACCGACATCGTTGCCAGCCGCGCCTCGAGCTCGTCTGGCCGCATACCTGGGCCGAGGCCGACGACACAGAACTCATCCCCCGCCCAACGGATCACGACGTCGCTACTGCGGGTGACCGACTGCAGCGCTTCGGCGACGGCCACGAGGAGAGCGTCGCCGGCGCCATGCCCGCCGGCGTCGTTCACCTGCTTGAGGCCGTTGACGTCGACGAACAAGCAGTGCACCGCATAGCCCCGGCGCCGGGCTCCTTCGAGCAGCGGCACCGCAAACAGGTCGAGTCCCCGCCGGTTCAGCAGCCCGGTCAACGCGTCCCGAACCGCCTCCTGTTCTGCTCGCGCGAGGGCAGCCGCGAGTGCGTCGATGCCGCGACGTCGGACAGTGCTGACGAGCACAGCGAGGAAACTGGCCGAGAGCAGTGCCATCGCCCAGCGCGTCCATTCACTGTGCGGTGCCTCGATCGGGATGGCGACGAGCAACCAACCAGCCCACATAGCGACAAGCCAGCCGGCCACCCACCGCGCGGACACCAGCCCCGCTCCGGTCCCCACCATCGTCAGCATCAGTCCGGTTGATGTCGAGATGTCACGGGTCCCCGCCAGGTGCCCCAACGACAGGACGACGCCCAGCAGGATGAGGCCGGAAAGCGCGAGGTGCGCCCGGCCCGGCGGGATCCGGCCGGCTCTCGCAGCGACGGACAGCAGTGCGCTGGACACGGCGGTCACCGCGGCAAGAATGATCACGGCGGTGAAGCCGTCGTTGTCGGTCGTTTCGTATGCGGCGGACAAATTGGCGTATGCGACGGCAACCAACCCGAACAGGCAGCCGAGACACCAGCCCAGCCACGGCAACGACTGGGCGACCGCATCGTCGTGGAGGTTGGCGGTCGGCCGCAGCTGGGCGCCGCCATTGGCGTCGTCAGATCGTGCCGGATTCGCCCCCATATCGGGACCAGCCTAGCCCCGACCGGTGACGGGAGGTGTCGCCTCCTCACCTCGCGAAGCCGCTGAACGTGGGGCCGCGCCAGGGTGGATTACCCGGCGGCCAGGTCGTCGGCAAACCTCGCGTTCGCACCCATCGCACCTCCCTTCACCGCGGAAGCTGGCGCGTTGGCTGCCGATGTCGCGTCGACAATGGCGGCCAACGTCAACGTTCGCGGGGCTCGATGACGGTCACGCCGGTTTGCTCGGGTCGACCCATCGCCATCAGGAACTCGGGTGCTTCGTCGAGCGAGATCCGCCGTTCGGCCAGCCGGTCGATCGGGATGCCGCCGCTGTCCACCCGGTCCAGCATGCGCGGGTACTCGTGCGCCTGCAGACCGTGGCAGCCCAGGATCTCCAGCTCCCATCCGATGACCCGACTCATCGGCAGCGTGGGCGATCCCAGCCCGGCCGGCAGCAGGCCGACCTGCACATGGCGACCGCGCTTGCGCAGCCCGCTTACCGAAGCCTCAGCCACCGAGGGACTGCCGATCGCATCGATCGACAGATGTGCGCCACCGCCGGTGATCGCGCGCACCGAGTCCACCACGTCCTCGCTTGTCGAAACCGTGTACGCGGCGCCGAACGAGTGAGCCCGCGCCAAGGCGGCAGGCTGAGCGTCGATGGCGACCACCTGCGCACCGGCGTCGGCAGCGATCATCACCGCCGACAGCCCGACCCCGCCGCAGCCGTGCACCGCCACCCATTCATCGGGTCGCACGCGGCCTTGCAGCACGACGGCGCGCCAAGCGGTGGCGAACCGACAGCCCAGCGCCGCCGCGGTGACGAAGTCCATGTCGTCGGGAAGCGCGACCAGGTTGACGTCGGCGTTGCGCAGCGCGACCAGCTCGGCGAACGATCCCCAGTGCGTGAAGCCCGGCTGCTCCTGGAAGTCGCACACCTGCTCGTTACCGGATCCGCACTGCTCGCAGCCGCCGCAGGCGCAGACGAATGGGACCGTAACCCGATCCCCAACCCGCCAGCGGCGGACGCCTGCGCCGACGGACTCAACGACACCGGCGAGCTCGTGACCGGGGACATGCGGCAGAGCGATGTCCGGGTCGTGGCCCTGCCAGCCATGCCAGTCGCTGCGGCACAGGCCGGTGGCCTTGACCCTGATGACGGCTCCATCCGCTGACGTCATCGGATCGGGAACCTCACGAACCGCGGGCGCCGCGCCAAATGCCTCATACAGCACCGCCCGCATCGAAGCCTCCTCGTCCCGTAGCCGGGGTCGCGAGCCACCTACGCCAGGAAGTCGGCGACCACGTCCGCGATCTCCTCGGCCTCCTCCAGTAAGAACAGGTGCCCGCCACCCTTCACCACGTGCAGCCGCGCGTGCGGTATGCGAGCCGCGAGGATGCGCCCGTTGATCACCGGGACGATCGGGTCGTCGTCGCCGGCCAGGACCAGCGTCGGGTGCGGGATCCGGTGCAGCCACGGCAGGCTGGACCAGCCGGGGACGGCATACATCTGCTCCAGGTACCCCATCAGCGAAGGTGGTTTGGCGAACCGCTCAGGCGACCCCACGGCGAGTCCGCCGGGATCCCTTCGAGCCTTGCCGCCGTACACGTCCGCGGCCACCCGAGTGAAGTGCTCGGGGTCGATGTACCTGCGTGGCGTTGCGAGGGCAAGCAGTGCGCGCGGATGTCCGGGAACGCCGCCAAGACCGGGCGCCGTCGCGGCGAGCACCAGCCGGCGCACTCGGTGGGGTGCCTGGTGCGCAAGCTGCTGCGCGATCCCGCCACCAAAGGAGACGCCGAGAACGTCGACCCGGTCGCGACCGAGCGAGTCGAGGAGATGTTCGACGGTGGTGGTCAGGCCTCGCATGCGCTTGGGGAGGGGATAGGACGTGGAGCCGCCCGTGCCCGGCGCGTCGTACGCGATGGTCGCGACTCCACGGCGCCGCATCGGGCGCTCGAAGGGAGGCCACATGTCGAGGTTGCCCCCGATGCCCATGACGAGAAGCAGCGGGCACTCTGCAACGCCCCGAACGGCGACTCGGATGCGCAGTCCGTCGATGTCGACGATCCGGACGTCGCGTTCCACGCCGGTGCTACGCAAAGGCTCCGACGCCCGTGATGTCGCGTCCGACGATCAGCGTCTGAATCTCGGCCGTCCCCTCGTAGGTATACAGCGCTTCCATGTCCGCCATGTGGCGCACGACATGGTAGTCGAGCAGGATGCCGTTCCCGCCGAGGATCTCGCGCGCCATGGCGCAGACCTCGCGGGCCTTCACGGTGTTGTTCAGCTTGGCCAGTGCGGCGATGGTGTCGGTGAACCGGCCATCCTCGATGAGCCGGCCCAGTCGCAGGCAGTACAGCTGCATCGCCGTGACCTCGCACAGCATCTTCACCAGCTTGTCCTGGATCATCTGGAAACCGACGAGCGGCCTGCCGAACTGGTGGCGGTCCTTGGCGTACGCCAAGGCGATCTCGTATGCGGCCACGGCGTGCCCGAGCGAACCCCACGCCACGACGTTGCGCGTGCCGGCGAGGACGCGACCGGTGTCCTTGAACGACTTCCCGCCGACCAGGCGGTTCTCCTCCGGAACCCGACAGTCGCTGATGACGATGTCCGCGTTCCACACCGAGCGCAGCGCCACCTTGCCTTCGATGACGGTTGGCTGGTAGCCGGGAGTCCCCTTCTCGACCAGGAATCCCTTGACCTGGCCGTCGTCCTGGTCGCGGGCCCAGACCACGACGACATCGGCGATCGAGCCGTTCCCGATCCAGCGCTTGTGGCCGTTCAGGACCCACTCGTCACCATCGCGCCGCGCCGAGGTCTCCAGTGCGATCGAGTCCGATCCGTGCGACGGCTCGGTGAGCGCGAACGCGCCGATCTTCTCCAGCCGGGCCATCGGCGGCAGCCACCGCTGTTTCTGCTCCTCCGACCCCAGCATGGAGACCGACTTCATGGCCAGGCCGCAATGGACGCCGTAGAACGTGCCCAGGCTGCCGTCGCCGCGGTTGAGCTCCATGTTCACCAGACCCGCCGCGATCGGACTCATCGGCGGGCAGCCATAGCCTTCGATCCCGTCCCCGACGACGTCCAGCTTCGCGAGCTTTTCGATGAGCTCGAACGGAAACTCAGCGCGCTCCCAGTGGGCGTTGATCACCGGCAGGACATCGTTGTCCACGAACTTCTGCGTGCGTAGCAGATAGTCCCGCTCCGACTCCGTGAGCTGCTCGGCGATCAGGTAGTAGTCGGTGCCTCGAGCCCGGCCGATGTCGTCGGTCGCCATGAGCACTCCTTGTTCTCGCGAATGTCGCTGCCGAGCCCGGGCGGGGCACGCGCCGATGCTGCCACTTACCAGGCACTCAAGCGACCAACAAGATGGGGCCGCAAAGCGGAACCGCAGCCGGGCAACTTGCTGCTCAAGTCTGGGAGCCGCCGGATGCCCGACGCCACTAGCCACACTGGCCTACTTGTCAGCGGACTGACGTCTTGACAGTGTCCTGACGACTTGCCATGCTTCAGGCATGGCCACGCGCACTCGGCCGACACCGGCCGGCGAGACCCTCACCCGGATCGTGCTCGCGACGTTCCGGGCAAACGGGCTGCTGCTCTCAGCAGGTGATGACATCGCCGGTCACGAAGGGCTGACCGCCTCCCGCTGGCAGGTGCTCGGGGCCCTCGTCCTGGCCGAACGCCCGTTGACGGTGCCGCAGATCGCGCGGCGAATGGGCCTGGCCCGGCAAAGCGTCCATGCCACCGTCCGCACCCTCGTCGACGACGACCAGCTGACGCTCGATGTCAACGCGGACCATGCCCGCTCGCAGCTCGTGCGGCTCACTGACCGTGGCGCGGCCGCCTACGAGGCGTTGGCGAAGCGCCAGACCGAATGGGTCAACGACCTCGCCGACGGTCTCGACCCGGACGAACTCGACGCGGCCGCAGGGATGCTCGAAGCGCTCTGTGAGCGACTCGATTCTTCGTCTGCCTGACCGGCACCGGCGGAGACCCTGATGAGAGTCAGTGCCGCGCAGCAACGCCGAGCAGAGCGCGTCACGCACCTTGCGATGGGGCTCCTGCTCGTCGGTTACGTGTACCTGCCCGTCTCCAACTTCGGGCGGAACGTTGTTCGGTACGTCGCTTTGCCTGTGCTGGTCGCGAGTGGCCTGGTGATGTGGCAGGCCGCCCGCATCCGTCGCTGGCGCAGAGCACGTGCCGCCGATCGCTCCGTCGAGACGCTCGCCCCGTAGATGTTGTCGTCAAACCGAACTGTCGAGATCGACGGTTGCCGTTCGTCGGAGAGGTGGCCGGGCAGGGTGCTCGGCCACCCGAGGAGGCAGTCATGACCAAGTTCCTGCTCCTGTACCGCGGCCCCGCGACACCGATGGAGGAGTTCACTCCCGAACAGGGCGCCGAGCAGCTGGCCGCCTGGAACGGCTGGAAGGACCGAGTTGGCGCCGCTTTGGTCGACTTTGGTGCCCCGTTCGGTGCGAGGTCCGCCCTGGCCGACGACGGATCCAGCCCTGAGCCGAGCGACCAGAACGGCTACTCGATCGTCGAGGCCAGCAGCATCGACGGCGCCCGCGGTCTGCTCGACGGTCACCCATTCCTGGCCGAGGGCAAGGGCCAGTTCAGCGTCGAGGTCTTCGAGCTAGTCCCGATGTAGAGCGGAGGAAGCCGAGTCGGCGTTCCTACGCATGAGGGCGCTCACCAGCGCTGGCGAGGGCCTTGGCGGCCTCAGCGGGGGTGATGACGTAACTGTGCAGGAGGGCGGCCAGCGCGCCTCCAACCAGCGGCCCGATGATCCATGAGGGGGCGCCGCTCCACTCCCCGCTGACGAGCGCGGGCCCGAAGCCGCGCGCGGGGTTCAGCGCGCCACCTGTGGACGGGCCGATCGCGAGGATGCCCGCGGTGATCGTCAGTCCGATCGCGAACGGGTACACCGACGCTGGGGCCTTGGCGTCCACCGCAGTGCCGTACACGACGAGGACGAGGAAGAAGGTGGCGACAGCCTCGAGCACGATCGCGGTGAACATTGCAACGCCGTCGGCGACGACCGGGGTCCCGGCTGCAACGACGTCGGTGTCGAAGCACGCGGCCACCAGAAGGGCGGCCAGCAACCCGCCGAGCAGCTGGGCGATCCAGAACAGGACGGCGGTGCCGGCGTGGATCTTCCCGCCCAGGAAGACGCCCAACGTCACCGCCGGGTTGAAGTGCCCACCCGAGATGTGGCCGAAGGCGGCGATCATGACGGCGATCGCGAGGCCGTGCGCGAACGCAACGCCGAGGAGACCGCCACCGGGTGTCTCGGACAGACTCTGGATCGCCAGGATGCCGATGAAGCACAGGGTGAAGACACCCAGCGCCTCCGCGATCGCATCGCCAATTGAAGTGCGTAGATCAAGCATGTCGAGGTCCTCCATGAGGCGGCCAGCTCTGGCAGGTACCAGCATGCTCCGGCAGTTCGGTAAACACGACGCGACAGGCGGGTGTGAGCCGTGATTTAGATCTTGACCCGCAGCATCTGTGGGTCGTGCAACGGGCGCAGCGAGGCGATACACGGATAGAGCCGACCGGCGATGTCGACGGTCCAGTCCGCCCCGTCGAGAAAGGCCTGGTCCACGGCCTCACCCGCATCGACCATGACCAAGCCCACCGCCCCGCCCAGGGTGTGGCCGTAGGACGCGGCCCGCACGTAGCCAACAGGCTTCCCGTCGCGGAACACCGGCTCGGCGTGGAACATCATCGGCTGCGCGTCGGTGACCAGGATCTGGACCAGCCTCCGCATGAGCGACCCCTCGGACTTCTTTGCCAGCACCGCGTCCCGGCCGATGAACGGTTTGGTGAGATCGACCGCGAAGCCCAAGCCCGCCTCGAGCACCGAGTCGGTGTTGTCGATGTCGTGGCCGTAGTCGCGGTAGCCCTTCTCCATCCGCAGGCTGGCCAACGCCTTCAAGCCGGCGTGACGCATACCAAGCGGGTTGCCGGCGGCCACGACCCGGTCGTACACGTGCGTGGCGTGCGCCACGGGGATGTAGAGCTCGTAGCCCAGCTCGCCGACATACGTGATCCGAATGCAGAGCACGCGAGCGAAACCGATGTCGATCTCCCGTGCCGTGCGGAACGGGAAGGCTTCGTTCGACAGGTCGGTGGAGGTGACCGTCTGGAGGACTTCGCGTGCGCGCGGGCCTTGGACGTTGAGCTGCGCGTACGCGCCGGTCATGTCGGCCACGTGTGCGCGTGCGTCGTCGCCCAGGTGTCGGGCCATCCAGGTCTCGACGTGCCGGTATGCGGTATCCGACGCGACCACCCAGAACCGGTCGTCGTCGAGCTTGGTCACGGTGAGATCTGCCTCGAGGGTGCCGTCGTCGTTGAGCCACTGCGTGTACGTGATCTCGCCACAGGGACCGTCGACATGGTTCGCGGAGAGGTGGTCCAGGAAGCGCCCGGCGCCCCGGCCCCGCACCAGGAACTTCGACATGAACGACATGTCCATGCAGATCACGCCGTCGCGCGCGGCATGGTGCTCCGCCTGCCAGTAGGGGAACCAGTTCTGCCGGCCCCACGACAGCTGCTCGACGACCGGTTCCTGACCGGCGGGCGCATACCAGTCCGGCGACTCCCACCCGCTCACATCCCGGAAGTACGCACCACGCGCCGCGAGCCGGTCGTGCCATGGTGCTTGCTTGGCGCCGCGCGCCGTCTGCGGTGACCTGGTCGGGTAGTGGCACTGGTAGACCTGACCGAGGGACTCCACGGTCCGCTCCCGCAGGTACTCCGGGTTGGCCTGGTAGGCGTGCAACCGGTCGATGTTGAAGCCGGTGATGTCGACGTCCGGTCGGCCAGTCACGATCCAGTGTGCGAGCGCCCGGCCGAGCCCGCCGCCGGTGAGGATGCCGATCGAGTTGAGCCCGGCAGCCACGAAGTAGTTCCGCACCTCGGGAGCCTCGCCGACGACTGGCTGCAAGTCCGGGGTGAAGCTCTCCGGCCCACAGAAGAGCTTCTTCAGGCCCACTTCCATCGAGATCGGTACCCGCTGCATCGCGGTCTCGAGGTACCGGCCCATGCGCTCCCAGTCCGGCGGGATCTCGCCGAAGGAGAAGTCGTCGGGGATGCCGACGACGTTCCACGGCGCGCATACCGGCTCGAACATGCCCAGCATCAGGCCGCCGCTCTCCTCCCGGAAGTAGCCGTACGACGCCGGGTCCTCGAGCACGGGCCAGGTGTTCGAGATCTCGGGGATCCGCTCGGTGAGCAGGTAGTAGTGCTCGGCCGCCTGCAATGGGATGTTCACGCCGTTCCTGGCACCGAGTTGACGTGCCCACATCCCCGAGCAGTTGACGACGTACTCGGTCTCGATGTCGCCGTACGGAGTGCGCACGCCGGTCACCGTTCCCCGGCGCGTCAGCACCTCCGTGACCGGGACGCCTTCGATGATGGAGGCCCCGGCCATCCGGGCACCCTTGGCCATCGCCATGGTGACGTCCACCGGGTTGGCTCGACCGTCCTCGGCGACGTAGAAGCCGGCGATGATGTCGTCGGTCCGCGCCAGTGGGAAAAGTGCGCCGACCTCGCGCGGCGAGATCTCGTGCACGTCGACCCCGCAGTAGCGGTTGAATGCGGACACCCGCCGGTACTCCTCCAAGCGGTCCTCATCGGTTGCGACCTCGATGAAACCGATCGGCATGAAGCCGGTGGACTGTCCGGTCTCTGCCTCGAGCCGCGCGTACAGGTCGCGGGTGTACTTGCGGAACTCGGTCGAGGTCTCCGAGGTCGAGCCGAACGTGACCATGAGCCCCGCCGCGTGCCAGGTTGTGCCTGAGGTGAGCCGATCGCGCTCGAGCAGGACAACGTCGGTCCATCCCATGTGCGAGACGTGGTAGGCGACTGAGGTGCCGATGACGCCGCCGCCAATCACCACGACCCGCGCCCGCTGCGGCACAGCCGTCGAGGACATGGCCGGGAGCCTACGGCGCTACGGCTCGACAGCCGGCCCTCGCGAACGTGGCGGTTGGCGGGATTGGGGGGCGCTGCCAACCCCGCCACCGTCCACATCCGCGGTAACTGAACGAATCCGCTCACGGGCGCAGCTGACGACCGCGCTCAGCTCGAGCCCGTAGCGGGGGCCGGGGCTTTCGTCGTATGCCTCCAGCCGGGCCGCGCCGCGTTCGACCAGGCGGGCCGCGCCGAGCGTGTTGCCGCGCGCAGCGTGCGTCAGGCCGACACAGAGCTGCGCAAGGCCTTGCCAGAGTTCCCGTTCATCCGGCGGGCCAGCCTTCCACCGTGCCTCGAGCACTTCATGCGCCGCGAACGAGCGGCCCTCGTGCACGAGCCGCCGCGCGAATGCCAATGCCTCGAGGGGCGGCAGCGCCTCGTCCGGGACTGGCTGCACTCCGGTGCTGGAGTCATACGGCAACGGCCGGCCCAGTGCGTCACGCGGCCGGGCCTGCCGCGGTCGGCCGCTGATGTCTCGGTCCCGGTCGTCACTCATCCGATCGGCCAACCGCGCGACGCATAACGTCGGTCACTTGTGTTTGGGCGGCAGCGTGCGGACATGCTGTACGCCCCGACTCACCCACCCGGCCAAGTCCGCGTCCGTCGCGAACCCGGACGGCGCGACCAGGATCCAGCCCACCATCGGCCGGCCAGTGAAGTTCATCTGACGGGTGTGAGGTTCGAGGAGCGCCGCGGGCTCATCGGCAGTGGCCAACCGCACCATGAGGTCACCGCCCTTCATTGCCCCTACGCACATGTTGCCGTCCAGCATGAAGGCGACCCCGCCGAACATGACCCGCTCGGTAACCCCGCGCTCGCCGGCGAGCTGCTCCCGAAGCCGCTCCACAAGTTCCTGGTCATAGCCGGGCATGAGCCATGGTGGCACTGTCGGCAGACGGCACGCATCCGGACTCTGGAATGTCGGGGTCGCCGGCGACATCGACGCGCGGCAGCCGCCGGTCGAGCCAGCCGGGAAGCCACCAGTTGGCGTCGCCGAGGAGTTTCATCGTCGCCGGCACCAGGACCATTCGCACGATCGTGGCGTCGATGAGGATGCTCGTGGCCAGGCCAAGGCTCATCATCTTGGTGGCTGGGTCTTCACCCCCGATGAATCCGAGGAATACCGCGATCATGATTAGCGCGGCTGATGTGATGACCCGGGCCGAGCCGGCGACTCCGCGGATCACCGCGAGGTGGTTGTCGCCGGAGGCCACGTACTCCTCGCGCACTCGGGACAGCAGGAACACCTCATAGTCCATCGAGAGGCCGAACAGGATCGCGAACATGAACAGTGGGATGAAGGCAAGCACCGGCACCGTCGACTCGAGGCCGAGCAGCCCGAGGCCCCAGCCCCACTGGAAGACCATGACCAGCACGCCGTATGCGGCACCGATGCTCAACAGGTTCAGCACGGCAGCCTTCAACGGCACGAGCACCGACCTGAAAAGCAGTGTGAGCAGGAGGAACGACAGTACGACCACCGCGGAGACGAAGTACGGCAGCCGTTCGCCGACCTTGTCTCCGAGGTCAGCCCAGTGAGCGGTCTCGCCACCGATGTGTGCGAGCGCGGGGCTGTCATCCAGCACGCCAGGGATAACCTCCGTCCGGAGCCGTTCGATCGTGTCGAGGGTGTCGTCGTCCTGCGGGGCAGTGGTGGGGAAAGCCACCAAAGTCGCAACGCCGGCATCGACGTTGACCTCGGCAGGCGCGACGCCGGCCACACCCCTGTCGGCCGCGACCGCCGCGCGGAGTGGCTCGACGACTGTCGGATCCCGCGAGGTGTCGACAGCGATGACCAGCGGCCCATTGCGACCGGGGCCGAACCCGTCGGCGACCAGGTCGTAGGCCCTACGCTCCGTCCGGCTGTCGGGCATTGCGCCCTGGTCGGGGTTTCCCAGTCGCAAGGCAAGCACGGGTGCAGCCAGCACGACCAGCACCACCGTGCCAGCGACGGCAAACGGCCACGCGTTCCGCGTGACGTGCTCACCCCAACGCTGCCAGCCTCCGCCCGAATCGCCCCCCTCGAGCGACGCGTGCCTGCGGACGCTCAGGCGGTTGATCCGATGCCCGAGCAGCCCCAGGAACGCGGGCAACAAGGTCACCGAGGCAACCACCATGACCAGCACGATCACCGAGACGGCGATCCCGCCGGCAGTGACGAACGGGATACCCGCGAACGACAGCCCGAGGATCGCGATGACCACGGTGCCGCCGGCGAAGATCACCGACTGGCCAGCGGTTGCTACCGCTCGACCGACCGATTCGTCGACGGCGTGCCCGCGGGCCAAGAACTCGCGGTGCCGCGTCACGACGAAGAGTGCGTAGTCGATGCCCACGCCGAGACCAACCATGCTCCCTACGACTGGCGCCCAGCTGGGGACGTCCACCAGGTACGCGAGCAGCGACAACACGCTGATGCCGAAGGCGAGGCCGAACAGCGCCATCCCGATCGGGAGACCCATGGCGACCACCGATCCGAAGGCCAGCAACAGAATGACCACGGCGGCGAGCAGGCCGACCAGCTCACCGGGTCCGGTCTCCGCCTCCTCGAACGCGAAGAATAGGTCGCCGCCCATCTCGACCTGCAGCGACGACCCCGCTCGAGCCTCGATGACGAGCTGCTTGAGGTTCTCGAGGTCTGAACGCTCCAGTTCCTCAACGACCGGATATTGCACCCGGAGCAATGCGACGCGACCGTCCGGCGACAGCGAGCCGCTCGTCGACGCGGTCTCGCTTCCGTCGGCCAGCGCACCAGCCGGATCGCTGGTCTCGAGGACCTTGGGCAAGGCGGAGACTCGGCGCTGAATGCCGGCGAGCGCGTCTCGTGCGTCGACCGAGTCGAAGAAGGTCGCATAGTCATCGAGTGGGGACATGACCACCTGCGCAGTGAGACCCGCGCGCTCCGCGCCGGCGGTCCGCTGCAGGTCTATGGCCTGCTGGGACTCGAGCCCCGGCACCTCGAACGAGTCGTCGAGCTCGCGACCGATGGCGGCCGCCGCCGCCACGACGCAGACCGCGACGAGCAGCCACGCACCGATCACGGTCAAAGAGCGGCGTGCCGCGAAGCGACCTAACCGATACAGGGCACGAGACATCCGGTGTCCTCTCCGCGTTCCGTGCGGTCGGTTCGGTCACCGACATCGCCCCCGATCGTGGAGAAGCCCAGGGGAGGTCGCATCGGCCGGCGAGGCCGGAGTTGCCTCGGCCCGCAGGACGATCGGTTTCTACGACCTTTGGCCGACCCGCTCGCCGCTCGACCTTCCTAGGCTGGAGAGGTGGTGCGAGACGCTCTGCACTCGCTGTGGGCCGAGCCTCGGGTGCCGAATCCGCCGACGCGGGTGTGGCGAGACTGGTTGCTCGTTGGGGTGCTGGTGCCGACGGCCGTCGTCGAAGCGATCTTCCGCGACGACGCGCCCTGGCGGCCGGCCGCCCTTGTGGTCACGCTGGTGCTGACCAGCACACTGTTGTGGCGGCGCACGCACCCGCTCGCCGTCGTCATTGTCGGCTTCGGTGGCCTGATCGCGATCACCGCCGCCGGGCGGCTGCTCGGCGCCGATGAGTCGGTCGGGCTCGACACAACCGTGTTCGTGGTCCTGCTGCCGTATGCGCTGCTCCGCTGGGGCAGTGGGCGAGACATCGTGGTCGGGCTCGTGATCATCGTCGTCGCGTTCGTCCTGGGCACGGCCGCCGACTACACCGGCGTCGTCGATGCCGTCGGGGGCGGCGTGTTCCTCTTCTTCCCGGCGGTACTGGGTGCCGCGGTGCGCTCTTGGGCGGGGTCCAGGCTCCGCGAGCTTGACCAGATGAAGCTTCGTGAGCGCGGGCAGCTGGCCCGCGAGCTGCACGACACGGTCGCCCACCACGTCTCGGCCATTGCGATCCGAGCACAGGCGGGGCAGACATTGGCCGCATCCCATCCAGACGCCGCCGTCGATGCGCTCAAGGTCATCGAAGCCGAGGCGTCTCGTGCGCTCGCCGAGATGCGGATCATGGTCGGCTCCCTGCGCGAGGGCGACGAGCCCGACCTTGCTCCGCAGCGAGGCGTGGCCGACGTCGAGCGCCTCGCGCGCAGCGGCGGCGAGTCCCCGCGAGTCTGCGTGGAACTGGCCGGTGATCTCGATGACCTCCGGCCCTCGGTCGGCGCCGCGATCTATCGACTGGCACAGGAGTCGATCACCAACGCGGTCCGGCATGCCCGCCATGCCACGGTCATCGCTGTCAGGGTCACCGGCGACGACGACAGCGTTCGACTGACGGTCGTCGACGATGGCGACAGCAGCGCCTTCGGGAGGAACCCGACGGGCTACGGCCTGGTGGGCATGACGGAACGTGCGACCATGCTCGGCGGCACACTCGAGGCAGGTCCAGATGGCGTGAAGGGATGGACGGTCAACGCGGTGCTTCCCAGGTCCGGCTCCGCCCGATGACCATCCGCGTGGTCGTCGCCGACGACCAAGACCTCATCCGCGCCGGACTGACGATGATCCTCGACGCCCAGCCCGACATCGAAGTGGTCGGTCAGGCCGCCGATGGACACGACGCAGTTGCGGTCGCTCGGGCTCTGCGCCCCGACGTCTGCCTGTTCGACATCCGGATGCCCGTCATGGACGGCATCGAGGCCACCCGGCAGCTGGCCGGGCCCGACGTCGACGATCCGCTCGCAGTCGTCGTGGTCACGACCTTCGACCTCGACGAGTATGTGCACGGCGCGCTCAAGGCGGGCGCGCGAGGCTTCCTGCTCAAGGACGCCGGGCCCGAGCTGCTGGTCCAGGCGGTCCACGCCGCCGCCAACGGCGACGCGCTGATCGCACCGAACGTCACCGCCCGGCTGCTCGCGGCGTTCTCAGACCGCCGCGTTGGAGGGCCACCGGCTCAGCCGATCGCACCCCTGACCGGTCGCGAGGAAGAAGTTCTGCTCACGGTGGCGCAGGGTCGGACCAATTCCGAGATCGCCGACGAGCTCCACATCAGTCTCAGCACCGTGAAGACCCACCTCAGCAGCCTGATGAACAAGTTGGGTGTTCGGAACCGCGTCGAAATGGCAATGTGGGCATACGAGACGGGTCGCCTCAACGGCTGACCCGGCCGCATGTCGGCGTCTACGTCAGAGGAGGCAACAATGTTCGTTCAGGTGATCCAGGGCAAGGTCTCCGACGCGGCAGCGGTGCGCGCGGCGTTCGACCGGTGGCTCGCGGAGCTGGCCCCGGGCGCTTCGGGGTGGCTGGGCTCGACCGGCGGCGTCACCGACGACGGACGGTTCATTGCACTGGCCAGGTTCGAGTCCGAGGAGGCCGCCCGTGCCAACAGCGACCGACCCGAGCAAGACGCCTGGTGGGCCGAAACCTCCAAGTTGTTCACCGGCGAAGCCACGTTCCAGGACAGTCGCAACGTTGTGGTCGACGTCACCGGCGACCCGGACGCAGCTGGCTTCGTCCAGGTCATGCAGGGCCGGAGCAGTGACCCGGCTCGCGCCCGGGAGCTGATGGGTGAGGACTCCACGGACTGGGCCGCCTTCCGGCCCGACATCATCGGCAGCGTCGGCGTCGAGCACGACGACGGCGGATACACGATGGCGATGTACTTCACCTCCGAGCAAGCAGCGCGCGAAGGCGAGCGCAAGGAGCCACCGCCCGAGCTCAAGGCGCAGATGGAGGAGATGGACGCGCTCAGTGTCGGAGAGACCGCGTTCTACGACCTCAAGGACCCTTGGCTGCACTCGGCGCGGTGACCGCGCGGGTGGGCGAGTACCGAAGCAACTATGACCGCAGCCTGGCCGACCCGGCCGGGTTCTGGGCCGACGCCGCCCGGCTCGTGACCTGGTCGCACCAGCCGTCAGTCATCCTCGACGACCAACGAGCGCCGTTCTACCGCTGGTTCAGCGACGGCGTGCTCAATACCTGTGAGAACGCGCTTGACCGGCACGTCGCTTCCGGCCGTGGCTCGCAGACCGCGTTGATCTACGACAGCCCGGTCGCGCAGGTCCAACGGCGTTGCACCTACGCCGAGCTGCTGGATGAGACCGCTCGGTTCGCGGGTGCGCTTCGGTCACTCGGGGTGGCGCCGGGCGACCGCGTCGTCATCTACATGCCGATGATCCCTGAAGCGGCCATCGCGATGCTGGCGTGCGCCCGCCTGGGTGCCGTGCACTCGGTCGTCTTCGGCGGCTTCGCGGCCAACGAGCTGGCGCTGCGCATCGACGACGCGAAGCCGAAGGTCGTGGTGACCGCGTCGTGCGGCCTGGAGGCGAGCCGCGTCATTGAGTACATGCCTTTGCTGGAACGCGCGATCGACCTGGCCACGCATCGGCCCGATCGGGTGGTCGTGCTCGCCCGACCGCAGGCAACGGCCGGCCTCACACCGGGACGTGACGTCGATTGGGTGGAGCTGATGCGGGAAGCAAAGCCCGTCGACCCTGTTCCGGTCGCGGCAACCGACCCGCTGTACGTGCTCTACACGTCGGGCACCACGGCCAAGCCGAAGGGCGTCGTACGGGACAACGGCGGTCACGCGGTCGCGCTCGCCTGGAGCATGGCCAACGTCTACGACGTTGGCGCGGGCGACGTCTGGTGGGCAGCGTCGGACGTCGGCTGGGTCGTCGGCCACTCATACATCGTGTACGCGCCGCTGCTCGTCGGCGCGACGACAGTGCTGTATGAGGGCAAGCCGGTCGGCACACCGGACGCCGGCGCGTTCTGGCGCGTCGTAGCGGAGCACAGCGTGAAAGCGCTGTTCACCGCACCAACGGCGATCCGGGCCATCAAGAAGGAAGACCCGAACGGCGAGCTGCTCGCGGTGCACAACGTGTCGTCGCTCAAGACGCTGTTCCTCGCCGGTGAACGGCTGGACCCCGACACGTGGGCCTGGGCCACCGAGCGGCTGAACGTACCCGTGGTGGATCACTGGTGGCAGACCGAGACCGGCTGGCCGGTCGCCGCCAACCTGCGTGGGCTCGAACCGATGCCGATCAAGCCCGGGTCTCCGACGGTGGCGGTCCCGGGATATGACGTCCGTATCCTCGACCCGCACGGCGCAGAGGTCGGCCCGGGTGTCGAAGGGGCGATCTGCATCAAGCTGCCGCTGCCGCCGGGAACGCTGCCGACGTTGTGGCGCGACGACGCACGATTCGTCTCCTCGTACCTGTCCGCGTACGACGGCTACTACCTCACCGGTGACGGTGGCTACATTGACGACGACGGCTACCTGTACGTCATGGGTCGCACGGACGACGTCATCAACGTCGCCGGCCATCGCCTCTCCACCGGGTCGATCGAGGCCGCTTTGGCCGGTCACCCGGCCGTTGCCGAGTGCGCCGTGATCGGCGTCCACGACGAGCTGAAGGGTTCGCTGCCACGCGGCCTGGTCGTGCTCAAGGCAGGGGTTGAGGTCGATATCGACGTGCTCAAGTCCGAGCTCATCGCGCGGGTGCGCAACGAGATCGGGGCAGTGGCGTCCTTCAGGCAGGTGGACGTCGTACCCGGGCTGCCGAAGACGCGCTCGGGCAAGATTCTGCGCCGATCGTTGCGGGCAATCGCCGAGGGCCGAGACGAGCCGGTACCGGCCACCATCGACGACCCGGCGATTCTCGACACCTTGCGCGGGACACTCCGCACGCGTGACTCCTGAGTGTGGGCGGACGTACGAGCCGTCGTCAGGCGGTCCGCTCAGCATCGTCGCGCACCTCCCGGCGGCGGTCGGTCGCAACGGTTCGTGGTTCGAAGGAACGGTCGAGATCACCAGCGCAGATCATGGCGTGCTTGCCGTGATGGCTCCATTCGTGGACCTGTTCCTGGTCCGCGACGGACTGATCGTGGCCCTGCCGCCGGCACAGGACCTCATCGGCCGCACATTGGTTCTCGCCGTAGGAGGGGTTGAGACATTGCCGGCCCACGGCTCGCTCGTCCCGTGCGACACGAGGCGCTTTGCCGACGGCGTCCTGTCGGCCGCCGGGCCGTACGCCGCATACGCGCGAGTCGTGCTCAACCACGACGATGGGACGAACACCGAATCGGTGGGGTGGACCGTGGTCCCTCGAGGTGCGGTGACGCAACGGGCACGTACGAACGGACGGTCAGGGGACGTCGGTGGATCCCCTGAACGTCCAGACGTCTGAAGGCGTCAGCCGGTCACGATGCTCACGCCGTACTTGAGGCGACCTTGGTGAGCGGGTCAATGAAGCCGGTCGTCCCGCTGCCCGCGATCACGTGCCCACGGATCCAGGCGCCACCTCGGCTGTCGCGAGCGTAGAAGGCGCCGCCGGAGTCACCGCCCTGCTGGATGACGCCACCCGTGCAGGAGATGACCGGAGACTTGCAGCCGGACTGTGTGCACACCTGCGCGGTGATACTCGTCGCGGTGTGACCGCAGTTCTCTCCGGTGGTAGGACCGCTGTGACAGTAAGCGTTGAAGCCCACGACCGCCGATCCCGCGGCCACGACAGGTCGGCTCGATGTGCTGAAGACTCCGCCGGTGTAGACCCGCCCGGCGTACGAGCGTCCGCCGAGTAACTCCATGTCGCACGATCCGGAGCCAAGCGATGCCAGCAGCCGATTGGACACGGTGCCGACGGTGTTGTTGCCCGACTCGGTTCGGAGGCTCGTTCTGTTGGCGTAGCAGTGCCCCGCGGTCACCATGAACCTTGTTCCGAAGAATGTCTTCACCGCATACCCGGTCGAACACAGGAATCCCGAGGCCGAAAGTCCAGCGCCGCCCCAGAACGGCTGGATGTCATCACGGTGGTGGAAGACGTCACTCGTGGACTCCTCTTCCCTATCCGATGATGCCTGCCGGAGGTTCACGCACTAGCGTCCGAGCGGGCGCTGCAACTGGTCCCCAGCCTGCTCGAGGAGCGCCCGTCCTGCCGCCCGCCCAGACTCGACGACGCGGTCGAGCTGGTGGAACTCGAGCAGCCCGACGCCCATGGGTGCGGGCGTGACGACTGACACACCGTGCGCCCGGGCGCGTTCGACGGCGCCGCCACTGCCCATCAGCATGATGCGCAGCAACGTCTCACCGAGCGCGGGTATCCGCGGCGGACCCTGACGACCTGGCCGCCCGGCGGAGTCCCGGGTCGCGATGTTCACTGCAAGAACCGGCCCTTCGGCCCGCTCAGTCAGCAACGAGTACGGCAGGTTGTCCAGGATGCCACCGTCGATCAGCAGTCGATCATCCAGTCGAACCGGCGGGAACAGCACCGGCAACGACACCGAGGCGTTCACGGACTCGGCGAGCGATCCACGCCGATGAATGTGCGACGTGCGCGCCAACAGATCGGTGCTGACACAGCGGAATTGGCGGGGCAAAGCCTCGATCAGCGCATCGCCGAACCTGCGCGCGAGGCCGACGCGCAGTCGCCTTCCCTGAGCCAACGAAGCGCGCGGCACGGTGTAGTCGCTGAACGGTCGTCGACGAACGAACTCGTCGTAGCAGATCTCCTGCACGGTGACCCCGTCGTGACCATAAGCGTGCAGCGCAGCGATGATCGCGCCAACACTGCACCCGGCGACACGGTCGACGTGCACGCCAGCGTCGGCCAGTTCTTGCAAAACGCCGATGTGCGCAAACGCGCGCGCACCACCACCGGCAAGCGCCAACCCGACGGAGCGGCCTGCGATCCGCGCCGCCAGCGGACGCAGCCGCGACACAAGATCGCCCGGAGCGGCGACGGTGACCTGCCATGGCTCAAGCGCGGCCGACCAGTCGCTGAGCTGGCCGCTGGCCGGCGGCGGATCACCCACCAGCACAAGGTCCGCACCTGTCGGCACACCGAGTCGGCGCGCTGCGGGCGGGACCGGCTCGGTGCTGATGGCGACCAGGATGACCAGATCGGCCTGCCGCAGGCAGAAGTCCCGCCATGCCATCTGGTCGTCGGCGTCGGGGCTGTCGAGTCCGACATGGAGGATCACCCGGTCGTGGTCACGTTCGGCGTACTCCAACGCTTCCGGCGTCAATACTCCCGGTGCGATCACTCGAAGGTGTTCGCTGATTGCAGCGACGAGCTGATGAGTCACCGCCTCGACCGGTGCTCCTGGGTGCAGCCCAACCACTGAGATGACATCCGGGCTACGACGACCTTCCGCGGGCGCCGGGCTGGTGTCTCTCAGTCGTTCCGCGAGCACTGTGGCCAGGCCCCTCAGCGCGCCAGCATCGTCGGACATTGCGTGGTCGAACTGCGTGTTGGTCAGTTCGAGCAGGCGGCTGTCCCGCCGCGCGCGAACCGCCGCCGAGCGAACGTCACCGGTAAGCAACGCGAGCTCACCGATGACGTCGCCGGCGCCCAGTTCGCGCACGACTAGCCCGTCGACCACGACCTCGAGCCGACCGGAGCGCACGACGTACATCGCCGAGCCCGGGTCACCGGAGCGAAACAGCCAGTCGCCAGCCGCGATCTGTCTGTCGACCGCGACCGCCTCGAGCCGTGTCCGCGTGGGCCCGGGCAGCCGAGAGAGCAGCGGGATGTTGCCAACGACTGCCGCCCCATCGGCCTGTTCGTCCTCGGCCTCCGACAGCTGGGTTGCGTGCACCGCGGGCCCCTGGGACAGCTCTTGGTCGATCGACATCGCGGCGTCCGGGTCCGGCCGTCCCAGCATGAGGACGCCAGCGGCGCAGAGCGCGAAGCAGACTGCCGAGAAGACCCAGCCCGGTCGAAGTGCATCGGCGGCTGCTGCTGCCGTGGGGGTTCCGATGATGACGACGAGGATCGAGATGCCCAGCACCCCACCGAGCTGCCGGGCGCTGGAGACCACCGCTGACGCGGTCGCGTAACGCCCGCCTGGGACAGCGGCCAGCGCCGCGCTGCCCAGGACCGGCAAGGTCGCCCCCACGCCCACGCCGCTGAGCAGCTGGCCGGGGAGCCACTCACCGATGAAGTCGGGCTGCAGACCCACGCGGGTCGCGTACCAGACATAGGCCAGCGACCAGACGATCGCGCCGGGCAGGACGATCAAGCGGTATCCGCGCGCGCTGGCGACCGGCCCGAGAACGGCGGCCACGACCGCCGCGACCAGGGCGGCCGGTACGAGTGCGAGACCCGCCTCCAGGACCGACCAGCCCCAGACGTACTGCAGCCAAAGGATGTTCGTGAGCAGGTAAGCGTAGAACCCGGCGCCGGCGACGACCGTGACGAGGTTGGCGACGGCGAAAGGCCGGATGCGGAGCAGCGCAGGGTCGAGAAGCGGCGAGCGATGCCGCCGCGACGTGAACACGAACACGACGATGAAGGTGACCGCGAGCGCGAATGAACCGATGACCTCGGGGCTGGCCCAGCCCCAGTCGTTGCCTTTCACGATGCCGAGCGTGAGCAGCCCCAACGCTGCCGCGAACAGGCACGCACCCCGCAGGTCCGGCATCCGTCGGCGGCCCGGGGCCCGGCTCTCGACCAGCTGCGACCGCGCGGTCAAGATCGCGGCGACACCGAACGGCAGGTTCACCAGGAACGCCCAACGCCAGTCACCCAGCTCGACCAACGCACCCCCGATCGGCGGACCGAGGCCCGCAGCCACCGCGGCGGACGCGCCCCAGAGCCCCACCGCGTGCGCGCGTCGCCCGGCCGGGAAGGACTCGACCACGAGCGCCAACGACGCGGGCACGAGCATTGCCGCACCTAACGCCTGGAACGCTCGGGCGGCGACGAGGAACCCGACCGACGGAGCGGCCGCGCACAGCGCTGAAGCCACGGTGAAAAGGGCGATGCCGAGGAGGTAGCCACGGCGCCGGCCGAGGAGGTCCGCGAGCCGGCCGAAGACCACCAGGAACGACGCGAACACGATGTTGTAGGCGTTCAGCACCCAGGACAGTCCGCTGATCGACGTCTCCGGAAATGACTCCTGAATGCTGGGGAACGCGACATTGACGATGGTGGCGTCAAGGAAGGCGAGGAAGGCGCCGAAGGACGCGACCAGGAGCACGGCGCGCTCGGTGACCCTTCCCCTCGTGTAGGCACGCGACGCTGTGGTCGACACACCCAATGGTTCCGTCACGACGACTCCCCCACTGAACCTCGCCGTGAGGCTATCGAGCCTCACCGGCCAATGACACCGAACACCTGCAGCGCCGTTGCCGTCGGCTGTTCACGCCCGAGGGGGGCCATTAGCCTCGCTGAGGGTATGGATGCTGGGCGTTTCGCGAAGAGGTGGCGCATGACGGTGCAAGGTGATCACGTCCTCGCGTTTCGTCGCCTGCACTCCTCGGGTTGTTTCGTGATGCCGAACCCGTGGGACTTGGGCAGCGCGAGGGTTATGGAACAGATGGGCTTCAAGGCGCTGGCAACGACGAGTTCTGGATTCGCGTGGACGCTGGGCCGCGCGGACAATCAGGTCAGCCTCGATGAAGTGCTCGAGCACCTCCAGCTTCTCGTCAACGCCGTTTCGGTGCCCATCAATGCGGATTTCGAGGGCGGATTCGCGGTCGATCCGGAGGACGTCAAGACGAACGTGAAGCTTGCTGTGGCGACTGGTATCTCCGGCCTGTCGATCGAAGACTCGACGGGCGACGAGGTCGATCCGTTGTACGAGTTCGATCTGGCGGTCGAGCGTGTTCGGGCCGCGCGTCAGGCAATCGATGAGAGCGGCACGGGTGTTCTTCTCACCGGGAGGTCGGAGGGGTTCGTGTGTGGACGCCCCGACATCGACGAGACGATTCGAAGGCTGCGCGCGTACGCCGAGGCTGGCGCCGAATGTCTCTATGCTCCGCGGATCGACACTGTCGAGCACGTTGCGGCGGTCGTCGCCGCGGCGTCAGACGCACCGGTAAACCTGCTGATCAACGCTCCCTTCATCACCGTTGCCGAAGCGGCGACCCTGGGTGTCCGGCGGATCAGCGTCGGCGGCACGCTTGCACGCACTGCGTGGAGCGGGTTCCTGCAGGCGGCGCAGGAGATCGCAACGGCAGGGACGTTCACGCGGTTCGAGCAGCTGCCGAACGTCGATGGCCTGTTTCGCCAGCAACGGATTCAGTGACCGGGTCGCCCGGCGCATGGGGGTCACATCTCCCGCGATGGCGTCATCGAGCCACGCGTCACGTGGTTTGACATCCGCGCGGACTCTCGGAGGGACACCGAGCACGGGCCGCTCGAGCCGAGCGATCCGTGAGGATCTCGGTTCACGTTCCCATGAGATATGTAACCACGGTTGCATCGCACATGCCTTTCTTCTAGCGTGGCCGGGTGGCTGGGCGCGTGGAGTGGGTGCTGCTCGCGTACCGGATACCGAGGGAGCCCTCGACCCCGCGGATCACGGTCTGGCGCAAGCTGCGGCGGCTGGGCGTGGTGCAGGTCCTCGATGGGTTGGTCGCACTGCCGGCGGATGCTCGCACCCGCGAGCAGTTGGAGTGGTTGGCCGACGAGGTCCTCGAGGCCAGAGGCGAGGCAACCGTCTGGCTGGGACGGTTGGGTTCGACCGCGCAGGAACGGGCGCTGGCGGCTCGGATGTCCGAGGCGATCGCCGCCGAGTATCGCCAGCTGATCGACGACGCAACCAGTGCACGCACCGAACCGGCCAGCCGCCGAACCCTGGCCCGGCTCCGCAGGGAGCTGCGTCGCGTCACCCAGCGGGACTTCTTCCCTCCGCCGGAACGCGACGAGGCCCGGCGGGCGATCTCGGCGTTGGGTGAGCTGGTCGAGGTGCCGCTATGAGATGGGCGACACGGGCATCGGTGCACGTCGACAGGGCGGCGTGCGCGTGGCTGATCCGCCGATTCATCGACGACGAGGCTGTGTTCCTCTTCGTCGACGATCCCGACGAGATCCCTGCGGAAACGATCCCCTTCGACATCCGCGGCGTCGACCTGTCCACCACGGCGGGGACTGCACGTTCGAGACGATCCTGCGCCGCTACGACCTGAGCGATCCGGTTCTGTGGGACATCGCCGCGATCGTGCATGAGGCAGACCTCGGCGACGACCGGTTCGATGCGCCCGAGGCTGACGGCCTCGACGTCCTGTGCCGGGGGCTGTCGATGGTCACCGACGATCAGCACGTCCTGGCCGTGGCGAGCGTGATGTTCGACGGACTGTACGAACACCACCGCCGGGCGACGCTGCAGGGTCGCGACCCTGCATGAGCGGCCTGCCCCGCGACGTGCGGCTTGTCCTGGCGGGGCAGGCGATCCGCGCGTTCGCCTACGGACTCGGCGCGGTCCTGCTCGGACGCAGCCTCGCGCTCTTACGGCTCGGCGACCTGCGGACGGGCCTGGTGCTGTCGGCGACCGTCGCCGGTACCGCATTCGCGTCGCTGCTGGTGGCTCGCTACGGCGACCGGTTCGGCCGGCGCCGAAGCTATGCCGTCCTCTACCTCCTCCTTGCCGCGACCGGGGTGGTGTTCGCATTCGCCGACGCCGC
The DNA here is from genome assembly GCA_040510995.1 of Candidatus Nanopelagicales bacterium. GTDB lineage: Bacteria > Actinomycetota > Actinomycetes > JBEVHX01 > JBEVHX01 > JBEVHX01. The sequence goes on along the minus strand of JBEVHX010000001.1, from coordinate 1,151 downwards.
GTGGCCGCTGATGGTGGCCGGGTTGTTTGGTGCGTTGTCCACGCAGGTCATCGAGTCCGGTCCCTTCACCTCGCTGGAACAGGCGATGCTGGCCACCGATCTCGCCGGGCGACGACGGGTTCACGGCTTCGGGTTGTACAACGCCGTCGCCGCGCTTGCCGGATCTCTCGGCGGCCCTCCCGGCCCAGGCCCGGGATGTCTGGGCGGGAGCACCTGTCGACCAGCAATGGTTTCTGCTGTTGGTCCCGGTCGGGCTCGCCGGAATATTGCTCGCCAGCCGCCTCAGCAGCGCGATCGAGGCACCGACTGGCCCAAACCTCCCCACTGGCGGGCTCACCCGGTCCCGGGGCAGGGTGGCACGCCTGTCGGCCTTGTTTGCGATCGACTCCTTCGCTGGCGGAATCGCAGTGTCGGCGTTCGTTGCCTCTTGGCTCACCGCGCACTTCAGGGCCTCCGCGTCCGCCGTCGCTGTGACATTCGCGGCGCTCGGGCTTCTCCAGACCGCGTCCTTCCTCATGGCTCCGCTCCTGGCCGACCGGATCGGGCTGCTCAACACGATGGTGTTCACACACCTGCCCTCCAATGCGCTGCTCGCCGCTGTCGCGTTTCGCCCCGACCCTCCCGGTGGCGATCGCGCTGCTCGCGGCCCGCACCGCCTTGTCGCAGGTGGATGTGCCGACGCGGCAGGCATACGTCATGGCACTGGTCGAACCGGAGGAGCGAACCGCCGCGGCCGCCTACACCGGCGCCGCGCGCTACCTGAGCCGACCCTTCGGGCCACCTGTGGCAGCAGCCGCGCAGAGCGTCGCGGTCGGGCTGCCGTTCCTGCTCTCCGGTGTGATCAAGACAGGTTACGACCTCACGTTGTGGCTTTGGTTCCGGCGCGTGCCGCTTCCCGCGGTCGCCGTGTAAGTAGGCGGTCCCGCGCCACATGATCGGCGGGGCTTGGTTCAGCGCCGCGTTCATGTCCTCACGGTGGACCGACCATGACACGCGCGATGCGGCCTCAGTCTTCCGGCGTCCGAGCCTTCTCCCACACAGACACGTGTGACGGGCTGGTGGCGGCGAACGGGGAGCGATCCCACCAGGCCCAGCGCTCGCGCAATCTCATGCCCGCGATGCGGGCCATCAGGTCCAGCTCGGCCGGCCAT